>JAQIBS010000180.1 GCA_027858965.1 Kiritimatiellia bacterium | reverse complement strand
TCGCACCGGGTGTCTCTCTCTAAAGTGTCGTTTTGGTTTACAACATAATAGAGGTTTATGCCCGGTGTTTTAAGCATTATTTAGCATTATTTACCCACAGATTCAGCGGAAGACCCATATATTTAATAATGAATGTACTTGAATAAAAAAAAGAATATATAATGAAAAATTGCTTAATTTTTACAGATTTAAGATACCAAAGCCGTATCCGCATATTGAACATGATGTATTATGCGGTCCTGTCATTCTGCCTCTTAGTTGGCTCGCCGGTTGTTTTTGCCGATGAATTTGATGACCTGAGGCTTAAATGGAAAACAATGACCACAGGTTCGGGATATGACACTAATGACCCGGATGTGCAATCACGTCTTATCAGCATCAACAACAGCGCAAATTATTACTGGTCAACGCTGGACACATCTTCTGCACGCACCTATCTCTGGGATGATGCAGCAAGCACAACGATCTCCGCTCATCTGACTACAAGCTATTCCCGTCTTCGATCCATGACACTGGCATATGCAACTACAGGTTGTTCGCTTGAGGGAAATAGCACTCTGCTTACCAATATCACCAGCGCTTTGGACTGGATGAACTTAAATCGCTACAACACTGTCATCGCCCAGTATGATAACTGGTGGGACTGGGAGATCGGTGTGCCCAGACCTCTGACCGACATCGCCGTACTGCTCTATGATCAGCTAACGTCGACACAGCGCTCTAACTATATGAACGCAGTTAATTTCCACACGCCTGTGCCGGATATGACCCAAGCCAATCTGATTTGGAAAGCACGTATCGTTGGTGTGCGAGGATGTGTCGTGAAGGATGTTTCAAAGATCGCGCAATCTCGCGATGCATTCAGCTCCGTTTTTCCTTATGTGACTTCAAATGATGGATTTTATCGTGACGGCTCCTTTCTTCAACACACATGGCATCCTTATACTGCCGGATATGGCAAGGTGTCATTAACGGAGATGACTCCGATGCTGATGTGGCTGACCGGATCTACATGGGAGGTTACCGATCCGACGAAGAGCAATCTGTTTGAATGGGTCTACAACTCCTATGAACCGATTATTTACAAAGGCGCCGCGTGGGATCTGGTACGTGGGAGAGAGCCATCGCGTTCAAACGCGTCGCCGCAAGGGACAGGCCACTCCATCATGCAGTCAATCCTGCGAATCTCGCAGTTCGCACCGCCAGCAGATAAAGCCCGTATGCGTAGCATGGTGAAATATTGGGCACAGAGCGATACAGTCCGCAGTTTTCTCGGAACAGTTCCCTTGACGCTGTTAGAGGAGGCCACCTCGCTGATGGAAGATGCCTCAGTTGAACCTCGCGGCGAACTGGTGGGGCACTACCAGCTCGGTGAGATGGACCGTGCTATTCATTTGCAACCCGGTTATGGCTTTGGTCTGAGTATGCACTCTGACCGCATTGCAAATTTCGAGTCGATCAACGGCGAGAACATGCGTGGCTGGCATACAGGCGACGGCATGACCATCCTGTATAACGCCGACCTCAATCACTATGGCGATGCCTATTGGCCGACCGTTGATGCGTATCGTCTGCCCGGAACTACGATAGATACGATGGAGCTAACCCCGCCAACCAACTCTACACGAGCAAATGGACAGAACATGCGCAGCTCAATGTCATGGGTTGGGGGAGCTGAACTGGGCGATATCGGTTGTGCGGGAATGCAGCTTGATGCATGGAATGCGACACTGACAGCTAAAAAATCCTGGTTCATGTTTGAAAATGAGATTGTCTGCCTTGGGGCAGGCATCACAAGCTCCGACAGCCGAACCATCGAAACGATTATCGAGAATCGCAAGCTGAATACCAGTAGCGGATCTAACACATTCACAACTGATGGAACGGTTAAATCCAGCACGCTGGGCTGGAGCGAAACCTTATATAATGTCAGCTGGGCGCATCTAGCCGGTAATGTAGCGGGAGCATCAGCTATCGGTTACTATTTCCCTAGGGGTGCGTCTTTTCAGGCACTGCGCGAGGCGCGGACAGGTTCGTGGTATGACATCAATATCAACTATTCGGAGAGTTTAATCACCCGCAACTATCTGACACTGTGGTACGATCACGGCAGCAATCCGGTCGACATGACATATGCCTATGTTCTGTTGCCGAATCACACCGTTGCACTTTTTCCAACCGCCGATGCCTTTGTTCGGGGTGGGGACTATGCCACAAATAATTATGGGGTCGCAACATATTTGGTTGCAAAAAACGAGGTAGCGTCCTCTTATACACGCGAATCATACCTGCGTTTTGATCTTTCATCGCAAACCAACGGCGTTCTGATCGACGCTGCGGTGCAATTAACATGTAACACCTGCAACGGAACAGACGAACAGATGGTCTCAGCTGTCACAGACCACACATGGAGTGAAGAGAGCATCGTCTGGACAAACAAACCGGTATCCGGCATAGAGTTATCACGCTGGAGTGTAAACACGAATGTTCCTGCTGTTATCCAGGCAGCTGTAGGCCCAGCTGCAAAAACCGCAATCGGTGGACCATTAGATCTGTGCATAACGGCTCTTGGCGGAAGTTATGTTTCCTATGCCTCACGTGAATACCAGACTCAGGAAAGCCGACCTCAACTGATCTTAACCTACGCGAATCTACCACCTACGGTTACTCTGACAGCTCCCGCATCCAATACATCAATTCACTGGACACAAGCAGTGATCTTGACTGCGGCTGCCTCGGGTTCGGGGGGCACTGTAACAAATGTAAGCTATTACGATAACGGTAATGCGCTGGGACAGCGCACTGAACCTCCTTACCTTATGACGGTGACAAATCTGACTCCGGGAGTACATAGCTTTATTGCTGAGGCAATCGACGATATGGACTCCATAGGAATCAGCACACCCATTGAATTAACGGTGACCGGCGAACCGATCACCATTGCCGGCAAGGTGCTCACACTGAAGGACACTCCCGTGGATATTGATCTCCGACCGTTGGTCCGCTCTTATATGACTCCTTCTGACGAATTGTGCTTCAGGGTTGAACAGCCCGTAAATGGTGCCGTTATACTCTTGCCCGAGCAATACACGTCACGTTTTACACCAGTTGCTGGTTTTACAGGAGAGGCATCTTTCAGCTACGACGTCGCCGACTGGGGGATAAATCCGCAGTTGCTGTTGCACTATGATATGGAGCAGGATACAGATTTATCTTATGGTAAGATCGCCGATGCCTCAGGTAAAGGAAATCACGGCTCATTGGACATTGTTGGCACAGGGGCTGCGATGCTGACCAACGATACACCGCCAGTCATAATGGCAGGGGAAGCACTTGCCTTACATGAAGAAGGTGATTTTAACGGTGTGCGAATCCGTCGACTGATCGGCAAGGGTGAAATTGATTTCAGCGATCAGGACTGGAGCTTTGCAGGGTGGTTTAAACGCGATTCATCTGTTAATGCGGATTTCAGTTCTAATGATTGCGGTGCTTTAGTCCAAGCCTGAAGGGCTGATATTATTGTAGACTAATTATTTTAACTTCGGGTTTATTTGATTACAGAATCATCTAAATGCGTCCCCTACGGAAAGGATTCTTGTTTTTCAGGGTCTGTTTTTATATGATTACATCCTTAATTAATGGGGAAGTTGACGCAAAATGCCTTGAAGCATGGTGATCCGCGTGTTAATGAAAATATTCTGTGAAACCAAGTTGTTTGTGCAGGACCGGAAACGGAGAGGTTATGAATAAAGAGAATTATTTGTTATGTGCAATCGTTATGGGGGTGATTTTTGGTGTCAATGCCAGAAATCCTGAGAGTACTGGCGTTATGGATAATGACGGTGAGATGGTTTGGATTGAGGCTGAGAGCTTCAGTGATTCCGGTGGATGGCTGGTTGATCAGCAGTCAATGGATCAGATGGGCTCTCCTTATATGTTGGCGCATGGATTGGGTCATCCTGTTAATGATGCGGTCACTACTGTTAGCTTTAAAAAAAGTGGTGAGTATCGTGTCTGGGTGCGCACACGCGATTGGGTGGCCCCATGGAAAACCGCCGATACACCTCCTGAGATGAAGGCAGTGGGCTGTCCTGGTAAATTCCAGTTGATCGTCAATGGACGTGCTGTGCCAACAACATTCGGTACTGAGGAAGCTGAGTGGCATTGGCAGGATGGTGGAGTTATTTCGGTTGCGGCGGGAGATTGTTCTTTGGCCCTGCATGACCTGACCGGATTTGACGGACGCTGCGATGCTATATTTTTCAGCAGAGATCTTAAATCTGCGCCTGGCAACAGAGCTGAGGAGTTAAGTGCTTTCAGGAGAAAGATGCTGGGATTTCCAGAGGAACCTCGTGCGGCAGGGGAGTATGATCTGGTGGTTGCCGGTGGTGGTGTGGCAGGGTGCTGTCTGGCTGTCAGTGCCGCCAGACAGGGATGTCGTGTTGCGTTAGTTCAGAATCGTCCGGTGCTGGGTGGAAATAACAGCTCCGAAGTGCGGGTTGGTTTGTCGGGATTGATATATCAGGAGCCATATAAAACGTTGGGGAGTATTGTTGATGAGATTGGACCGATTGGACACTGGAATCTCTGGGAGGCGAAGCGCGACCCGGATTCAGAGCGTAGTAGGAAGATTTTACAGGTGATCAAAGAGCATCCTGAGAAAAAGCAGCATAATGCTGGACCTTTAACCAACTATGAAGATCAGAGAAAGATCGATGTCGTGCAGGCAGAAAAGAATATCTCTCTGTTTCTGAATACACATGTCAACGGGGTCGTGATGGATGATCAACAGATCACTGCTGTTATCGGAGAGGATATCAGAAGTGGAGAAAGGCTGCGGTTTAATGGGCGACTTTTTGCGGATTGCACCGGTGATGGTAATCTCGGCGCACTTGCAGGGGCGGATTTTCGTGTGGGACGCGAGTCCAGAAGCATAACTCAGGAGAAGCTTGCTCCGGAAAAGGCGGATCAGCTGGTGATGGGGACATCCGTGCAGTGGTATTCGCGCAGAGATAAGGAACTCACTTCTTTTCCCGTGTGTTCCTGGGCAGTGTCGTTTAATGAGACCAACTGTATCAAGGCAACCCGTGGTGACTGGGACTGGGAGACAGGGGCCAGCCTTGATCAGGTAACAGACATTGAGCAAATTAGAGATTATGCACTGCGTGTCACATTCGGCAACTGGAGTGTACTCAAAAATAGCGAGAAGTTTAAGAAAGAGTTTAAGAATAGAGAACTTGAGTGGGTGGCATATATCGGCGGTAAACGTGAGTCACGCAGGTTGCTGGGTGATGTTATTCTGCGGCAGCAGGATCTGGATGGACCTGTGATATATCCGGACGCCTGTGTCACTACCACCTGGTCGGTTGACCTGCACTATCCCAAGGAATCCGCCTCTGGCTGTGAGCCTTTCAGGTCGGTTGCAAAACACCATACTATCAAACCCTATGCCATTCCATATCGCACAATGTACTCGCGTAATGTCGATAATCTGATGATGGCTGGACGCAATATCAGCGTAACCCATGTGGCTCTCGGAACCGTACGCGTAATGCGGACAACGGGGATGATGGGGGAGGCGCTGGGCTTTGCGGCCGGATTGTGTGCGCAACATAACTGCAATCCGCGCGATGTATACGAAGAGCATCTGGCTGAATTCAAGGAACTGTTGAGCGAGGGTATTCCGGGGACTGAAATAAAAAGCCGGTAGTGGTTAATATCAGAGCGATCAGGCAGATCTAACCGATTACGAAAAGGAAAAAAATGAAAAAAATGAAGTTGGAAGAGTTAATCAGGATGTTTGCAATGGAGCAGAGCGGTTCATTTGCGTTTGATGCTCTGGTGAAATATGTGCAGCTGGAGGAGAGCAGCTTCGATGAGGAAGGACGGCTCCATCAGATTGCTTGCGACTCTATATGGTTGTTCAGTGATGACCGGGATGAAGATTTTGATTCTTTCATTCCACGTCACTGCTTTTTCAAGGGGGCTGAGTTCCTGGTGAAGCCGTTGCCTGAGGAGGTGGCCGGTGGCTATCTGGTACCCGGTCATCGTTTTGTGCCCTTTCTGTCGCATGGGGTGGCACCCTTTGAGGTAACGTTGCAGTTGCCCGATGGTTCTGATGCTGCAAAGCGAGTGGAGAGCTTTCCGCATGAAATGACCTTGAGGTTTCTGCTCTATTTCGGGGAGTACGGGATGATCGACTATTTGATCAGTGATCATGAAAGTAACGGACCTCAACTTCAGCCTCCTTTCGATAAACCGCTGGATGTGACGGTTTTTGATCTACGTGCGTTTTATGACCAGTGCGGTTTCAAGGTCGGCGACTCCCTTGTGCTGAAGGTCGACGACTCTCGTAAGGGTGTTTTATCTGTGCGTCATCTTCCTTCTAAAGGTAAGACGGTGGATTTTGTCGGAACCCGTGTCTGGGCTGATGCCATGCGTGCGGGCTTTGAAGAGATGCAGAGTATTGAAGATCCTTCTTTTGACTGCAAAGAGCAGATTGCCTGGATGTACTGTTTTGCTGAGCAGGATGAGGACTCGCCTGCCGTTTTGAACGATCCGCCGCTCTCCCTCCCCGATTTTTTCAGGAAGCAGACAGACTTGACCATCAAGACTCTCGGGCAGGTAACCTTCTTCTGGCCTGTTGATATTCCGGTTGAAGAGCGGATGATGGCTTTTATGGACGATAAACCTGAACCTGAGACAGAGCTGGATGCCTTTTTTCAGATGTTCAACCTTTCGCTGGATACGGATGATGCCGA
This sequence comes from Kiritimatiellia bacterium, assembly GCA_027858965.1. GTDB lineage: Bacteria > Verrucomicrobiota > Kiritimatiellia > RFP12 > UBA1067 > M55B167. The sequence goes on along the minus strand of JAQIBS010000180.1, from coordinate 1,307 downwards.
GGCTTATATGCGTGATGCTATCGCCTCTGGTGAAAATGACCCCGCGCAGGTACTTGAACGGGTGCTTGACGGTCGGGATCTTATGTTTCCCAATCAGATTGTCCTTGAAGAGTTTGTCGATCTCTGGGAGGAGTTGTGGCGTGAAGTGCAGGAGAGGTATAATCCTGAGAAAGATGATTTTCGTGAATCTCGTTCTGTATTCCTTGGCTTTAATGACCAGTGCCTGAAGATTCTGCGTGCCATGGACCAAGCCGGGGTAGACCCTGTTGAGATTATGGGTAATCAGGATTACATGAAGCTGGGGGAAATCAGCGGGATGATACACTCTGTTCTGGTGATGTCCAATCAGATTGAAGGGGAGGTTGATACGCCGGTACTGCCATTGAATGAGATAAAAGGGAGTTTGGGCGCTGTACTTGATGATCTTTCTCAGCGCTTGCTGCAAGATCAGGCTGATAAGGAGCAGGAGATTTCAGATAGGCCGATCTATCAGCTGAAAATCACACTTAAAGGCTCTAAACCGCCGATTTGGCGCAGAGTGCTGATTTCCTCCGGCATGCCGCTGGAAAAGCTGCATGATATTATTCAATTGACTTTCGGCTGGTATAATTGTCATCTGCACCAGTTTGTTGTCGGTAGAACATACTATCAGCCGGGAGGCCCGGATGAGGACGGTTTCGGAATGATGGACGTTGAAGATAGTAACGGACTCAGAGTGTGTGAATTGCTACGCAGCGAGAAGGATAAAATCAGTTACGAATATGATTTTGGTGATGGCTGGGATCATCAGATTCTGTTGGAAAAGGTGCTGCCTCCCAAACCGGAAAAGGCTCTGCCGGTCTGCGTTAAGGGTTTGCGGGCATGTCCACCAGAGGACTGCGGCGGGATCTACGGATATTATCATTTGCTTGAGACAATTAACGGGCCTGACTGTGCTGAAAAAGAGGAGTTGCTTGAGTGGACTTGTGGACCTATTGATCCGGATGCTTTTGATCTGGTTGGGATTAACGCCCGGCTGAAAGAGCGGTTTTAAAAAACAAACTTTCGGGAATGATCAGAATCGGCATTGGAAATGCGGTTCGCGTGGATTGCGGACCGTGGGCCACGGTCCCTCCAGATGGGAGATACGGATTGATTTGGATTAATCTGGAGGGGCGCTGGCCTCAGCGCCTGTCTGGGGATGCGCGTTTTAGTACCTCTCTTCTTAAATCCTATCATGTTTGCGAAAGATTTTTTGACCCGTCTACGCCAGAGGCTACGCCGTGGCACGGCAGGATTAACAGGATTTACAGGATTATTTTGGTTCA
>JAQIBS010000179.1 GCA_027858965.1 Kiritimatiellia bacterium | reverse complement strand
TAGTCAACAACGCTTCGCGTTGCATAGAAGAAGAGTTTGATCACTACCACCGGATAGAGGCTGGCACGAAGCGGCTATTGCCTTGGATATTGGGAATTCCGTGTTGGATATTGGATATTGAAAACTTTGTAGAGCACAGAATACTACTGCTACACTTATGCCGACAAAGTAGGTCCGGTTTTCAATCGGACAACCGGGCGTGATTCACAGCAAAAAGGCCGCCGCAATTGCGACGGCCTCTCCAATCAACTAATGCACTAATTAACTAATGAACTAACGAACTAACGAACTGTCACAGCATCTTGATGCGCAGATTGCGGAACTGAATTTTCATCGGTGGTCCCTTATGCAGCTGCAGGGTGATGAAACCCTTGCGCGGTGTATCCGGACGATGATCCTCAAAATCAGAGGTCAACATGCCATTGACATACAGTTTAATTGAGGGGCCTTTGCAGACAATCCGGTAGCTGTTCCAATCATCGCCCTGAAAAACCTTCTTCTGTAGTTCATTGCTGTCGGCGAAAACATCTGTTTTCTTAGCACCCTTGGCATCAATAACAACCTTGGCTCCGCGCTGTCCCACCAAATGCTGTGCCGGATGATAGAGGAATCCGACGTAGTTGCCGCCACCATTCATATCAGCCTGATAACCGCTGTCGCCATGGACCTGATTCTTGGAGCGAATCTGCACACCGGAATTAGCCTCCGGGCTCAAACGGAACTCACAACGCATCTCAAAATCGCCGGGCTGGCCACCCTTCCATATTAGGTGACAGGTCTGCTTACAAGGTTTATCCTTAAAGCTCTGTCCCTGCAGGATACCGTTTTTAACCGACCACCAACCGTCGCCACCGGTCCACTCCTTCAGATTCTTTCCATTAAACATCGGCTTGAATCCCTGCTCGGCAGAGAGTTTATCAGTAACTTTGATTGATGATGCCAGGAGTGCCTTATCCTCATCCCGAACAGCCCAGGCCTGCGCTTCTTTCAAGCGTACAACCTGTTGCTCCAGAGGGATAGTGAAGCTCATCTCTAACTGACGCACGAAGCCGCGCAGAGCAAGAATCTTCAGGCGATCAGTTGATGCACTCTTAGCAAATCCGGCGGCATCCTCCAGCGCTTCAGGAGTCTTCCAACCTGCCAACGCACGGATAGCGGCCTCTTGTAAAGCAGCATCCGCTGTCTGCTTCGCAGCAGCACGGGCAATTCCAAGACCCTGTTCATTAGAGAGAGATGTCAACACCTTGAAGAGAGCCAGCTTTTCAGCACCCTTAGCAGCATCATAGGCCGCTTTGATCGGATTCATAGCAGCTGGCAGCAGAACCTCACCGCTCAGATGAACAGATTTATTTTCACGGACCTGAACACTCTTTTCCACCCCGTCAAAGGTATAAACCATGCGCAGCACCTTGGGTTTGCCCGGAGCCGGGTCCTCACTGAATCCATCCCACTTACAGAGACGACCGGAGGCCTGAATGGTAATAGAACCGACATCTACAAGCTTCTGTACATTTTCAGTAACATCTTTAACCAGGTTATCCTTAAAGCTACCGTAAATTGCACTCTTGATAACGGTCTTGCCAGCGCGAGGACGAGCATAACGTGTGCAGAGAGATGAGAGAGCACGAACAGATGCTTCATCCGGTTTCTTCTTAAGAACTGTCAGCAACGCAGGAATCTCTTTATCTGTTCCCAGAGAACCCAGCCCCTTGACCGCATCAGCAACAACCTTCGCATCGGAGTCCTTTGTAAGTTTTCCCATGGAAGGAACCGCAGCGGACATGCGACGGCGCATCGCCATATCAATACCAGCCAGACGTGTGGCGGGGGCGGCATCAGCCATCATTGCCAGCACCGCATCATCAGCGGCTTTTCCGGCAAATCCCATCAGTTCATTCTTTGCAGCATCGGCAACAGATTTATCCGCATCCTTGGCCAGAGCCATGAGAGGGGCAATACCGGTGGGATCATTGAGTGCCGTAAGTGCGGCAGCAGCAGCCAGACGTGCTGCCATATCCTTGGCACCCTTACCATTGGCCAGAGCAACCAGCGCAGGAGATGCGGCTTTGTCACCCCGCTGTCCTAAAACCGGAGCCAAGCGAGCCTGCGCAGCAGGCACCTTTGCCAGAGCTGCACCAAATGCAACTGAAGCTTTCTCTCCCTTCGGAACATCAAGTACTGCACGCAAAGCAACATTCACAGTATCTTTATCGCTGCTTGCAATAGCATCTGCCCAAAGTTTCAGGCCGGCATCTCCAGAAGTAACAATCTCACCACGCAGGGCGGCCAGTCGCTGGGTTGCAGTTACATTATCCTTTGTACCGCGGATATCCGCATAGCAGGCAGCAGCCTTAGCCGGATTAGCCGCAGCAATCCGACTGGCAGCAACAAAATAGGCTTCGGTCACACGTGGACACTTTCCCAGGGCACCCTTCAAAGCGGCTATCGCCTCAGGGGTCGCCAACTTGCCAAGAGCCTGCAATGCCGCAGCGGCAACACTTTTATCGCCATCATTCATGCGGCCTTTCAAAATTGCAACCGACTTGGCATTACCTCGATTTCCCATCGACTGCAGCACCCCGACCAGCGCCGGACCACTTAGCGTTCCAGCTGCTTTACAGAATACATCCTCAACCGCAGGATCAGAAATCATCTCCAGTCCATAACGCGCTGCATGTCGCATATGCGGTTTTTTGTCATTTAAAAGCGCACTCAGAGAAGCAATGCTTTTCTTTGAGCCATACCAGCCGAGATTCTGACAGGCTGTAACCTTATCATTATCAGAGCTATCCGCCTTGTTCAAAACTTCAAGCAGTTTTCCTTCATTCTGCAGGATACTCTTATCCAGCTCAGCTACGGCAAAGAACGCCGTAAATGCTGTTATTAATAATACAATTTTTTTCATCTTAAATTTCCTTGTTCCTTTGCGGGTATTGCCCGCATTCCAGTGTTCAATTTCAGGTTTCAGGTTTCAGGTTTCAGAAATAAGTTAATCGCAACAATCCAACCCGTTCAACCTTAAACCCTTAAACCCCTTTAACCCCTTTAACAGATCTGCCATCCTTCACGGGCAGCACGGGAGCGGAAGCGATTAGCCTGTTCATCATTGATGAACTCCTCTTTGACAGGGTCCCAGGTAAGATCGCGTTTCAGCCACTGTGCGATGTTTGCACAATGCACTGTGCTCATTGAACGATGCATAAGGTTAGGATTTGCCACCGTAACCGTGCGGTTCTTAATGCATTTAAAGAAATCCTTCATGGTGCCGACCAGATGTCCTGTACGGGAGACATAATCCTGCAGGATCTTCTTGTAATCAGCGAGCATAGCAGGGTTGGAAACCTCTGGACGCGCATAGCCGTCCGCACAGGCACACCAGCCCTCGCTACCGACATAACGCACACCACAGGTGCCGCGCCAGCCCTCCTGTTTCTGAATCATGGTCACACCGTTTGCAAAAGGCATCTCCATACCATCAGCAGTCGGGTTTGCAACGTAGGGGTAGTGAATTGGAGAGCTGTCCAGCATTCCCAGTGCATCATGGCACTGCGCAAAAGTATGTGAACCCCACTCACCGATGACACTGGTGTAGAAATCATGCTGATGATGCCAACCACCACGGGTATAACCGATGTTAAAAGGACGCCATGGGCAGGGCCCCAGCCAGCGGTCCCAATCGATCTCTTTCGGATCAGGCAGCTTTTGCTCCGGCATCCACTCGCGGTTCATATTAACATTGCCCCATGGTGCCAGATGGGCGTAAACGGTTTTAACCTCGCCAAGACGGCCCAGACGCAGCAATTCATTACAGACAATAAAATTGGCTTCGCTCAGACGCTGCATGCCTGACTGGTAGACGCGACCGTACTGTTTGGCAGTTTTGACAACCGCCTGTCCCTCAGCAATGAACATGGAAGAGGGTTTCTCGGTGTAGACATCTTTACCGGCACGCATTGCCCTGATGGAAACGGTGGCATGCAGACGATCGCTGGTGGCTGTAATAATGGCATCAATATCCGGACGGTCGAGCACATCCATCATATCAATATAGGTTTTACAATCCTTATTGCCGTAATTTTTGTCGGTCATTGCCTTGATGGCCTCACGCCGCTCACGACGGACATCACAGAAGGCGACAAACTGCGCCTGCTTATCCGGTAGAATCCAACTGCGCAAATCTCCGGTTCCGCGATTTCCCAGTCCGATACCAGCCATGACAATCCGCTCACTTGGAGCCACATTTCCATCACGACCCAAAGCCGCTGCCGGAATAAATGTGGGAAGCGCAACCGCTGCGGTGGCACTTTTTAGAAATTGACGGCGATTAAAAGACCCAACCGCCCCCTGCTTTTTACTTATCATTAATAGTCCCCCTTCTCTGCATTGTTAAAAAACCACCCTTTATAAAAAGCGTGTTTCTAACAAAACCAAACATTACAAAACGACAGTTTGATAAAATCCAAACTTATCATGTAAGAATCGTACCATAAATTGAGGCCTACCTGTCCAGTATTTAAGTCAATAATCCTATAAAAGGGAAGTTGGTATCTACGTTTAGCGAAAATCCATTATTCGGTATCGCTATCGGTATCGCTACTTGAACTATATTATCGATTTCGATTTCAAGGTGCGGGCATGTCCATTTCGGGCGCTGAGGCCAGCGCCCCTCCAGAAAAAGCACAAGATCTCTCCATATAGCCCCCGCCAGGGTGGCTAAGGTTGTATCTCCGTTGCGCGCATACGCGTCAACCTAAGCGGCAGTCACATTCAGTATCTGATAATGCTCCATTTTAACCGAGTAAGAGTGGTTCATTTAAGTGTAACCCGAGTAAGAGTGGCGTTTAAGTGTTTATCCACTTAACCGGCTCACTTAACCCATACCCTTAACCGGATACTCTTAAACTACAAGCTTACACGCTCGGCGAGCGTCCGGACCTACGGGCGCTTCCGCCTACGTTCCGACGTTACTTATGCCGGTTCAACAATGCATGGCATTACTATCTTCCTGAGTGATAGATCTCGAGCCGATCCAGAGCGGCAGGTTCAGCCCACTCTACACGAAGGAAGCGCATGCCGGCGGGTGGTTTGACAACATAATCAATCTGCGTCTGGCGATATTTTTTGTCCGCATGCGGCGGTGGCGGATAATCTATCCTCTCACGCCCCTGCGGGGCTGCATCAACAAAAGTTTTGTTGTCCTTGGAAAACTTAAAGACAAAGTCCTTTACCGGTCCCTCAGCTGCCTGGTAAAAGGCGGTCATACGTATCTCTCTGATAACGCCATTCACCCTATAGGCCATATAATCATCTGCCTGCCCCTTAACTCTGAAGAGCCGTTCACCGAAACGGGCGTTGTAGGTATTATCCAGAGAGAGCTTATCTGATTTTTCAACCGCGCGGGATAGATCAAGAAATTCATCAACCATACAGACGTCTTTGATTTTGACAGGTCCGATCACATTCGAGGGCTCAGAAGCACCCCCCGCATTCTTTGCCACTACACGATAGCACCATACATCTTCGGCTTTGGCGCTTTCATCACTGAACAACGGTCTGTAAGCCAGATAGGCATCAGAGACATCCTTCGCCAGTACTGTCCACGGACCATCCGGATCAGCGGCGCGTTCAATATCATAACCGACGGCACCGGCAGAACCTCGCCAGGTGAACATCGGAATTTCTTTGAAAGGGAGCAATTCCGGTGCTTCAGGTGCTTTAACCGGAGGTACAGGCATGCCCTGAATCTTAAAGGCCGCATTACGCATTTCATCCACAATGCCCATCTCGGCATGAGCCGCACCTTTTGGGGAACCTGGATAGTGATAGGCCCAGACACTGGGAAAGGTGTATATCTGGTGCCAGAAATAACCGCCGTCATTATGATGAAAGTACATGCTCCACAGCATAGTGCCGGCCATACCATCCATCTCTATACAGTCATCAAGAAAGACCTTCAATTTGCCCGCGGCATTCTCTGAGGTAAAGCTCTTTCCATCTACATAAGGACCGAACTCACCGACAAAGAGCGGACGCCGTCCGGCAATAAACTCCAGTTCATCACGGCAGGCCTTAGCCCAGTCATCGCCTCCATACTTATAGCTGCTGTAGAAATGGCGTGTGAGCATATCAATATTGGGATCTATTATCTGCACAAAACCACCGCGGTGACGCGTTTCCGCCACCAGGTGGTTGGGATCAAGCTCTTTCATGTATGCCGCCATCTCCGAAAGCCACTCCACTTTGGCATCCCACATCTCATTGCCGAACTGCCATGCGATAATCGCCTTATCCTCTTTATAAGGCACACCGGTAATGGTATTGACCCGATTCAGGACATAGCGCAGTGTTGTTTTATAATCTTCGCGCAGCTGCGGGTCAGTATAAAATTCGGGACGACGTTTGCCACGATGAGCCGCATAGGTTTTGCATCCGCCGAGATAATCTCCCGATCCGGCGGTAAGATCCAGCATCACGCGGACATTATACCTGTTAGCCGTTGCCAGGACCTGGTCGATATTCCGAAAGGCCTGCTCGTTGAACTGCCCCGGTCCCCAGAGATAGTGCCAATCCTCAGGTTTTTCCTTCGGTCCACGCATCGGCAGGTTCCAGGTGCGCACTACACGCAGATTCATGCGATCAAGGGTTTTGAAGGCATCCTCGATCTCCCATGCTGTGGGCAGACGCATCCGTTCAGGAAGCCGCATGGTGTAGTCATAGGGCAAGACAAGACCTGGCATATTTGCCCCCATGAAACGAAACTGCTTGTCGCCATTCATCAGTTTGTTTCCGGAGCGCGTAATAAAGTTTTTCAAGCCAGGAACCTTGCTTCTAAAATCCAACTCGCCTTTATTGGCGATCATCGGGTCATTCAGCAGCTGACCGGCATTGAGGTTAGCAAGCAGACCCCAGGCATCGCGCCATGCCAGGAAGAAGACGGTCTCCGGCATATGCTTCTTAATATGTTTGGCAAAAGGACCATAATCATAGTTACGCGAGGAGGTGTTGTCATGTGCATTGCCGGGCGGACCGAACTCGGTAATTGCAAATGGTTTACCGGTCTTTATCAGCTCCGCATACACACCCTTGGCCCCTTTCACTCCATCCGCATAAATATCGAGTCCGGTCATGTCCACATAGGCATTGCCGGGATAATAGGACATCGCCTTTTTGGAAACCAAGGGAGACCAGGCCCAGATCAGATTATGCAACCCCTTGTCGCGGGTGTAATAGACAAACAGACGCTGCCATACACGTTTGAAAGTCTCGGGATCGCGGCCACCCCACCAGAAAGGGGATGTCATTTCATGAAAGGGACGGAAGATTACGACCACACCGGCATCCTGCAGATCTGCCAGACCACGTGCCACCTCATCGATCTGCTCCATATAACGTGCATAAGCAGGAGTATTTTTATCCAGAAGATCCTCAAAACGCCCCTTCTTACTCCACGCCTTACCGCCATCCCAGGGATTGCTCATATGACAAGAAATCGTCACCAGACCGCCAATCTCCCAGTATGCCTTCGCCAACTCATTGATATTCTGCCAGCGCGGCGGTTTATAGAGATCCGGTTTGGTATCAGTGCAATTCAGGAAGGTCTCATAGTAATCAAAGCCGGCAACAGCCACCCAGTTGCTAGTCTGCTGATGTAGCAGATTGGCGGGAGCCAGCGAAGCTGAAGGATACCATCCCATGAACTGACCGCTCAGCAGACGTTTTTCCTTTTTAGAAGGCAGTTCCCGCAGGGCGGCTAGTACGGCACGGGTGACAGGCAGCGACTGCACATCAGCCGCTTCTCCTAGGGCAGGTTCCGGCAGCGTCACATCCAGGGCATCGACAGGAACCAGTGCCTCCACCCACTTGGCCGGTGGCGTCTTAGTGAGCATCAAATTAGCCCCTGTCATATGAACAGCCATGCCATCCTTATTCGGCAGCCTGACAGCAGGGAATCCCCCATCAAATCCATAATGCCCATACTTCGGATTTGATAACGCACCATCAAAGAGATTGAAATCCGCTACATCGATCATGGAGATATAGCGGTCGGAGCCCTCTTCAAAATCAGTTGCCACAACATACTCCCCCGGCACCAGACGCACCGCCTGCGGCAATGTGATATAGCGAAAACCATTCAGCACTGTTCCCCCTGACTTTGCGACAATGCCGTTGAGAGCCAAAGAACCGTCACCTGTTCGATAGACACGCACATCGCGTTCTCGGGCAAGGCCGTCCGCCCCTTCATCCAGATAGCCCACAGCTGTGACATATACCGGCTCATTAACGCGGAAATCCTGTCCCATTGTGACAGTTTTGCTCTTATAGCTCAGATCTGCATCTTTCCTGATATTTATCAGATTCCGGGGTGCTTCCGCACAAGCCCATCCCGCCATCAAACAAATTCCCACAGCCAGCAACATTTTTTTCATAATAATATCCTCATCTATTCTATTCGTTTCGCCTGGTAACGATACCGGACGCAATCTTCATTATTAAAAGTAGCCCAAGCATCATGCTTGGCTTATTACTTAGGCAAGCAGGATGCTTGAGCTACTTATTAGGCAAGCAGGATGCTTGCATTACTGTTCTTAGGCAACAACTTTTCACTACGATGAAGAGCACACAAGCGCGAACTACATACAGCTTTGTGTGTAGTTCGCGCTTCGGCGTATTGAAGCAGGCTTAAACGTATCGGTTCAACTCAAAACCACCTTACCTGACAATAATAACCGTTCCATGAGGCACCAGATCAAGATTGACCGTCACCACCCCATCCGCAGCGGTAACGGTTGCCGCAGCACTGCGACCGAGACCGGTCACCGTCCACTCACTGAAGTTAGCTGCACCGACAATATCAGTATAGTACATCACAGGGAAGGACTTATAGAGAGGAGTTCCCGGTATCGCGGTCGCCTCTGTCAGCCCAAGGTCTATCACGCCAGTATCGGCGACTTCCAACGTACCCCAGACATCGACCAGATCATTCTCCTCTGGCGTCCAGTTGCAGACATAGGTCATGTTGGTGGCCAGAGTCAGGTTATCCGAAATTGACAGCAGGGCACCTGCCGCACTCTCTGTCGAGTCGCCCGGATTAAGTGTTCCGGTGACCACAGCGGTGCCGTTGCCAACCATTCCCTCACCAGTCAGTTCATCCAGCTCCTGCACCGCACCATCCAGATCCAGAACCGCACCCGTTGCCACCCGTACACGCTGTCCATAAGGAACTGTTGCCTGATGGAGCAGGGCGATTTCATTAGCAGAAAGCGCACGCCGATAAATGGTGAAGTCATCCATATCTCCCACAAATCCGTAGGAGTCACTTAATGCTGTGGTCCCAATAGCAAATGCCTTTCCACTGCTCCGATTTGTCGGCAGGAGATACCACTTATGCCCGGAACCGTATTGATCGGTGTAGGTTGGCGTACCTTTCACTGTAACCTTCATGGTCTGTTTCACTCCATCAACATACATGGAGAAACCATTGCTTCCATCCACCACATAGGTCAGCATCACCCACGTATTCAAAGGCACCGCGTTCTCAACATCCGCATAAAAATCTCCATAACCATAGCTGTAATCTCCCCCTGTGCCTAACACACGGAAGTGTCCGTCCTGCACACGCAGAAGAAAATCATAGGTGTCTTTCGAATAGTCATTCAGATTACCGAAGAAGGTTTTTTCCCTATTATCTGATTGATAAGCAGCCAAGCGCACCCATGTGGAGATCGTATAGCTCTCCATCGACTTCATATCACTGGAATAGTTGACATACATCGGGTTATTACGGTCCAGATGCAGGGCATTATCACCATTCTTACCAGCAATCAGTTCCAGTGCATTGGTTGATCCCAGATATGTACCAGTGTTTTTAGCGTATGCGGAATCATCCGTCTGGATACCATTTTCAAATGAAAGGCGCAACATCGGATCATCAGGATAGGCAATCTCTTCATCCGGCATCAGCCGCAATGTACCGGCATGTACATCCAGAATATTGGAGACACAGGGCGCTTTAGCCAACGTCAAAGTTCCGGCACCACGCTTGACCAGTCCACCATCCGTTATTCCATCCAGTGCTGTCAGACGCTGTGCCAGCATCACATCACGTCCCTGTGTATCGACCACAGCCCCGCCAGCTCCTACGTAGGCCTGCTTCAACCCATCCAGGTAGCTATAGGGATTTTCTGTGGATGTTCCATTACCGGGTGTTTCCAGTATGCCGCCGTTGAAAATCAGACGCGACTGATTGATGCGACCTGCATTCGGCGTATAGGTTGCCGGCAGGCGCAGACGGCCACCATTCAACCAGAGCGTGTTAATGCGAGTTCCTGTTGCATCGCCCATCCAGTTCCAGCGCTGACGCGCCTCCAACAGGCCGCCACTCACAGTGATTTCTGCATGTGAGATATTTTTTTCCTCAGTCTCATCACGAACCCCCAGAGAAACAGTACCGAGTGAAACCGTCCCACCTGATACATCCATGATAGCATCGGCCTTATCGACCCCCAGCATCCACCAGGCATCATCCGCTGCATAAACAGATCCACCCGTAACATTAAAACGGTTGATCACATAGGTCGAATCTCCGGCCGCTCCAAATATAAGAGCATCATAATAACCATCAACATCACTTCCCGTAAGGGAGAGCGAACCGCCAGTGACACTGACGGTACTGGTGGCGCCGTAACCGATATACATACAGCGGGCAAAGACCTGTGCACCATCCTCAATAATCAGATCGCGATTCACCGTAGTACTATCGGGATTCGAAAAATCAATACAGTTGCGAGAGGATACACTCGTATACAGCGCATCCGCACCATCCGTAAAGCGAACCAATCCGTTGTTAAAATCCAACCGCTGTGCAAACCCGCTGCCTGGCTTCATGCTACCCGCCACCACAAGTTCATTGGTCCCCGTCTTGGAGAGCAGTGTATGATCCGTTGCTGTCCAGTCGCCTGCAAACGTTAAAGACTGCTCTGTATCAATGGTAAATATGTAACCATCAACATCAACTGCCACCGTGTTAGCAAGGGTTGCAGTGCTGTCTCCTTTAGCGGTCAGCGCTCCTCCGGCAAACAAAACCGGCCCCGCCCCTAAGGGAGTTGCCCCTGACACATTGAGTGTACCTTCAGTCACTTCCGTGCCGCCTGCATAGGTGTTGCTACCGGAGAGCTTCAGAGAACCGACACCAACTTTTGTCATTTTTCCATCGCCTGTCACAGCACCCATCACATGAAATTCATCAGCATTAGCATCAACTGTAACATTCAGGTCACTAGCCAGCGATGTGTCAACCGCCAGAGTATGGATACCCTGAAATACTGTTACAGCGGCCACCCCGTTGGTTGCATTCAGCGCGATACTGCCGTTGCCGGATAGAGTATAGCTGTTGGCATTATCAAAGAATAACTCACCGGCTGTGACCGCTGTATCCAGAGAAACTGTTGCAGGTGCTGTAATTGCATCCAGGAAACCTATCTTCATTCCGGCTGCGCCACTGCCGGGCGGGGTCACCCAGTTACCAGCTGCAGACCATTCACCGCTGCCGGAGTTCGCCCATATCTGTGCATTAGATGTAGCCGTTCCGACTGTCATACGCAACTCATCTCCTACCACACTGAAGCTGTAGGATTTACCAAATACTCCATTTACAATCCTTAGATTACCGACATCTCCGCTGAAACTTCCACCGCAACTCATCACAACGTAGGTTCCGTTTGTGATATCAGAGATAGACACACCACGCGGCAGAAGAGTTATTACTGTTCGACCGAGGAAGATGTCGCCAACAGCGGTGACCACACCATCGGAGAGGAAATTATTCAGATCCGCAGTCAGATACAAGCCCACTTCATTGCCGGAGGCACTGCCCAGTACCAGATCCTGAATATCAAAGGTCCCGCCGGCCGGAGCCACCACCGAGAGGGTTCCGTTGGAAACCACTGTCGGACCTGTATAAGCCTGTGTGCCGGAGAGCACCAACGTTCCATCCCCCATCTTCAAGACGCCACCATCAAGAGTTGCTCCCAGCGATGCATCATGGCTGACAGCACCAGCAATTGTGTATACAATATCTGCTGGAACATCAATCACAGCACCGCCGACCTGATTGGTCAATGCCAGACGACTATCCAGAGATGAAGTCGTGGAAGGTTCAAACACACCTCCATTAAAGTTAATTACGCCTGATCCGTTGTCACCTCCAAGGTAGATGTTCTGAGCCGACAACCGTCCGCCATTTAGATTGAGGATACCGGATGCCGTCGTATAATTTTCCGCAAGTCGCAATCCCTGATTGGTGATCGTAACCGAGCCGTCGTTGATACTCATCTTCGTCCGGCAACCCTCGGAGTAGGCAAGATACATGGGATGTTCCGACCCAACAACCACCAGTGACCCACCATTGATCTCTATCTCAGGCTGCGGTGTGCCGCCCGCATTTCCGCAGTAGAATGATTCCGTCGTAAATACACCGTCATTCATGACAAATTTCGGGCGGGCTGTCAGCGTTGTCTCATCACTCAGCATGGCGGCCATCCAAAAACCCATCATCGTATTAACACCACCATTAACCGTTAAGGTGGAAACCAGCCCCATCGGGGCAGTAACCTCAGTTCCATTGCCTCGCCCGACTGTAATGAAGTCCTCAAAGATATTCACACCGCCGTTGATCTCCATATGCCCGGCGGTTTCGGCATCAGCGGCTGTTGTGCTTTCACCTCCGATAATAACAGCCTGCGCGAAGGTGTTTGTCTGTCCACTGACACCCATGACAACCTTGCCGTTATAGACGTTGTAACTGCGATATCCCTGCGTCGGGGTATCCCCATACGGCTGAGGATTCAGCCCCTTGCTTCCTTGTCCCGAGTTATCACCTGCACTCAAAATGTTTTCACCCGCATAAGCATAGGTGAATGTTCCATCACCCAGCTTGATAAAGGCACCGTTTTCCGCCGTTACTTGTCCGTTGAAGGTAATGTCAGCATCGCTGTCCAATGTCGCGGCCTGTAAGGAGCTGGTTGTGCGCAGCTTATATCCTTGTGTAAAGGTGATGTTTGCACCCGTGTAAGCAAACGTACCCTCGCCGATCACCAGAGCGGCCACAGGTTCGTTCGTCATCGAAACCGTTCCGTTGCGTACAAGGAGCTCTCCGCCAAAGCCTGTCCCTCCGGAAAGAGAGAGTATACTGGACCCGGTTTTGGTCAAGCCACCAGCACCCGTTATATCAGAGGTGACATGCACACTCTGCCCCTGCGCAGGCGCAAACACCGCTCCGCCAGCACCCAACGTAAATGCATTATCAAATGCGGTTGACACCGGCATAGCCAATGTTGCGCCATCAATGGTCACAGGAACATCCACCGCCAGGCCGTTGGTCAGTGCCAGAGTCCCGCCACCGGATACAGCGAGCATCCCAGCCCCTGAAACCACACCGTTAACTGTCAAGGCCGTACCCGCATCCAGCAGAATCGTTGCCGCTGAAGGTGCGACCATATCCGCATCAACAACATGCTGACCCTGCGCGATAAGCACCGTCGCGTTTGTGTCTGCAGCCCCCAATGTTATTGTGCCTCCACTCCAGGTATAAGCATTCACATTGTCAACCGCCATATACCCGAATGTCACACCACCACCGGTTGTAATGGTAGCAGGTGAGATGATTGCATCGCTGAAAAATACATTAGCTGAAGCATCATTAGCGGGAGCACTTGACCAGTTACCCGCATCAGCCCAGGCACCACCGGCGACATTTGTCCAGATCGACGCACTTACACTGCCGCTGCCGGCACCAATACGCACATAGACCGTTGAACCCTCAATCTCAAAGGCTGCCACACTCTCCAGGCCGACCACCGACCAACCAGTGGTGTCAGGAGCAGAACCGGCAAAGGTCACCAAAGGATAACGGCCGGGTGCGACAAATGACAGAGATGTACCGGTCTGAACCAAAGTCAGTTCCAGCTCAGCGCTCGCCCCATCAGGCAAAGCCAGCACATCGTGGTTACTGCCATCCGATGCAACTTCAAAAACAACACCGGCAGCATTACCCGCACTTCCAGCAGCAAAAGCTGACGGAGTGAATACCGACTCAGTCCCATCCGCCAGAGAGAGCGTTGCACCCCCGGCTATAACGAGATTGGTCATTGCCAGCGAGCCTGTCACCCGCAGAACACCACTGGAAACAAAGGTCGGACCTGTGTAATCCTGAACCCCGCCAATGACAAGAGTGCCAGTGCCGATCTGAGTAACACCACCATCAGCTGTGCCGCCCAGGGCCGCATCATGTTCCAGCGTCTGCATAACCGTCAATGTCAGTCCGTCAGGCACATCCGTCACAAAGCCACCGGCCTGCACCGTCGCGGTTGAAAGCTCTTCGAGTGTCATATCCCGACAGTTTTCAAATATGCCGCCATTCAGATAAAGTTCTCCTGTGCCACTGCCGATTCGATTAATTCCACGCGTAATCAATCGTCCGCTGTTCAAACGCAACGTGCCTTTGGCGGTCGCATAATTATCAGCCAGATGAATCACGGTATTGGAGATAGCCAGCGTACCACCGGCAACAAAGGTCTCACTGGTGACACCGCCTGCATAAGCCAGACACACATCATTGGCTCCACCTGCAGAAAAGGCAGCAAAACCACCGTTGAAATAAAGTCGCGGATTTACCTCACAAGTGTAGTTCCCGCAATAAAGATTGCGTCCCATCAACACGCCACCATTCATCTCAAATATCGGTGCCGCATTAGCAGTGGTCATACCACCCCCGCGAGTTGCCATCCAGATACCAGTACAATCAACATATCCCCCGTTGACCGTAACCGATGACTCCAAAGGCACAGGGGCCGTCGTCGGTGACCCGTTGCCCCTGCCGATCGTAATGTAATAACACTCTACCAAACCATCGTTGATCACCAGATGGCCTGCTTTTTCTCCGCCAGGTTCCACCGAAGTCTGGCCACCGATAATCACCGTTTGAATCATGATATTGGTCTGCCCCGGCACACCGAGAACCACGGTACCTTCAAGCACATTGAAAATACGCAGCCCCTCTGTGGGGCTCTCACCATAAGCTCCGAAATTCACTCGGTTCCAATAGTTATTCGAACCCTCCCCTGTACCCAGTTCATTCAAACCGGGTGCGGCCAGCGTCAACGTACCTCTGCCGGTTTTAATAAACACTCCATTATCAGCCTTAATGTTGCCATTCAGCGTCACATCCGCATCTGACGTGAAGGTGGCTCCAAGCCGCGGGTCTGATGTCCGCAAGATCAGATCTTTGTTCACCACAGCATTCGTCCCGGTATATTTCAGGATTCCTTCACCGATAACCAGTTCACCACCGGTTGTCAGCGTATCAACTGAGAGGGTTCCGTTCTGCACCCAACGCTCACCGGTGCCGCTGTCATCACCGGACAACACTGCAATATTAGCACCTGCTTTGGCAAGATCACCGGTGCCGCTGAGCGTCCCGGCAAACTCCACTGTCTGAGCATAAGCCGGTTCAAGTGTACCGCCGGAAGCACCCAGCACCAGATCGATATCCAGGGCATCGCTCTGCGCTGTATCCAGTGTTGCTCCATCCAGCACAACGGGCACCGCCACAGATGACTGGTTGGTGATTATCAAAGTTCCTCCGCCGGAAACAACAACACTGCCGCTGCCGGTCACAGAGCCGTCAAGCTGCACAGCGGCACCGGACTCAACGGTTACATAAAGATCATCAGGCAGGGCAACAGCATTTTTCAGGACAAGCCTGCCCTGCACGGCATTAACACTGCCTCCTACTCCGCTCTCACCGAATGTAACTCCCGATCCGCTCAGATCGCATATAAAGGAAGAATCATAATTCAGTGTTCCCAGAGTCACAGCGGAAGTCAGCGAGATAGAGGAGTCCGCAACCAGAGCATCAGCAATAACAGCTTCAGTTGCCGGATCACTAACCGGCGCTGTATTCCAGTTGGCTGCCTCATTCCATGAACCGCTGCCCGGATAAATCCATACGGAGTTGCCGGTGGTCACTGCCGTGACATGCAGCACCACGCGATTCTGCACTTCCTGCAATTCCAGAGCTGCCGCGACACCGTATGCCGTTGGGTTCACGCTCCAGCCAGTGATATCAGGAGCCTCACCGGAATAGGTTACGACAACATAATCACCCGGTATCCAGTAAGAAGATGCGTCGCCGACTGCAGACAGACAGAATTCCACAGAGCCCAGCTGCGACCCGGCACTGAGAGCAAGAGTGTCACAGGAGTCCGATGCACCTGCCTCCAGTTCAACAATTGATACTCCTCCCTGTCCTGCAGTCATTACAGACGGAGCAAACGGACGTAACTGGTTATCCACCAAACTCAGAGTCGCTTCAGGAGAGAGCACTACTTTCCCGGTGGGCAATGAGCCCTGCAGGCGTAAGCCTCCATCAACAACAACAATCGGACCGTCGCATGTGCAGCCACCCGCCAGAGTCAGCATGCCGCCGCCTGTTTTAATCACCCCTCCATCGGTCAGTGAAACAGAGGGATCAGGCTCAACCGTCTGAACAATCCCGATATCGTTATCCATTGTATTGATGATAACACCGGCACGCCCGACCAGGAATTCCTCCAGACCGTACAGATAATTATCCAGGGATGCTCCAAATTCCGTCTCACGCAGCCCAACCATCTCCAATGTACCGCCATCAACAACCAGCCGGGCATAACCAAGGGTTGAAGTTGTACGCATGGTAGCAGGCAGTGACAAAGTTGCACTGTCAACCTGTCCATTACCGACAACCATCAGATTTGTGCGTGATGCCGATGCAGAAGAGCGCCAGACAAACTGATCCGTCACCGATAGCTTTCCTGAACCAACCGTAACCATGCCCGGACCTTTAAAAGGGGAATATTCCTGCGTTTTCCACCCAAGGGATAGGCGGCTGATTGTCATCTCGCTGTCGCCACCGATATACAGTTCTCCCCTAGTAAAGACACCCACATTCAGCCAGTGACTGATATCCGCAACCGCGTTGTTCGAAAGGCAGAGCGTTCCATGCCCATAGCGTCCGATCAGACAGGGATTACCCGTATCCATTGTGTTTGCTGTCAGCGTACCGCCATCCACCAGCATGTAACCCGTGGACTCAGTCGTATTATGCCCAAGAACAAACCCGGAAATATTCAACTCGGCATTATTTTCAACGACAACCTTACCGCCGTTACCATAATAGCCTACACGGAACTGCTCACGGTTCCCCCCACGTTTGGTAAAAACCGACCCGGGGGCGAGACGGAAGGTGCCGTCCTGCACATCAAACCAGGTTGACGCGTTAGTTTCGGCACACCATCCCTCGAAAACCCACTCGCCGTCACCTTTTTTTACAATCAGCTGATTGTCCAAATAATCCAATTGCCCCGAAGTTGTCAGCGTTGTGCCGCCCGCGATGTCAACCGGGATGTCGCGATTGACCTTCAGATCTGCATCAACATCCAGAACACCTCCATCAACATAGACACCATACTCACCTGAAGTCGAGGAAGAGCCTTCTATTGTCAGAGGCTCGCCAATTAGTGTGTAAGCGCCCCCCGCTGAACGGATAAGTTCGATTTTCAAATCAGAAATATCGTTCGTAATCTGGATCGGTCCTGTCAGATTAGAGAGGATGGCGTCTGCACCCGCACCCGACGCCACTATACCGTCCTGCCAGTTGGCGGTATCGCTCCACACACCATCTGCGGCATTCGTCCAGATTCCATCAGCTGCCTGAGATATAACGGCACATAGAAAATATACAATCCATCCTATCAACTTTTTTTTCATCTTATGACTCCTCTAGTAATGCATGACTTCTTTTCAACACTATTCCAACATAATTTATGTTATTACACTTTCACAAACTCTTCTATCTTTTTTACGCATAGATTTTATCGCATTTGCGCAAATAAAAGTTTTTGTCTCTAAACTACAGAGTGCTATCTGATACATTCCAGGCACAACCCTCAACCGTAAGCGCCGCAGCAGGGGTATCTTTTGCACACCGCACCCGCAGATGAACTCTACGGCTCTCTCCCGGCTCCATCCAGAATCCGGCATCATCCGCCACAACACATACCGATCCCGGGACTTCCACTGAGGTCATAACTGCCGGGTGATCACCTGTGTTTTTCACATCTGCCACCAGAATAAAGCGGGTATCATTTTCTTTGGTAGCCGACACCAGCTTACAACTGAGCGTTGTCGGGCTCTTCAGCAGTTGTGGACGCAACCATGGTCCCTTGTCGATAAACAGGGCCTTATCAGCCTTGGCTCGGTACTGCTTACGAAAACTCTCATCCTCCATCTGCGGGGGACAGCGGAATGTATAGACATTGCGCACCGGCGGCTGACCATCTGCCCCCTCAATTTCAACCAGAACAAAAAAGAAGGAGCGGGCAAAATCATCAGCCACCTTAAAAGAGATAGTAGGTCCCATCACTGATTCGCTTCCATCCGGAACATCAAGCAAGGGAAAATCATTCCAGAGCTTACGGTTTTTTAAGTCCGGTCCGACCAGACGCACGGTCACCTTGAGCCCTTTCGGGGCACTCGCTGCTGCTTCAGCCAGAATACGCACCGGCATACTCACCTGTTCGCCAACCGCATAATTCAGCTGCGGAGGCTCCAGGCAGGGCCATGGAGAGCTGTAGGCACGCTTGACCTCGTAATAGACCGCCAACGGACGCCCCATGCCGTCCACTAATTGAATCCCGACAATCGGCCATGGGCGCTTCCAGACCCACAGCAGCATACCGCTGTTCTGAGGATAGGCCGCGCGTGAAGCTTCACAGGAGTATTTATAAAATTCTCCAGCACCGGCGGCTACAGCCTCGCTGAACCGTCCGAGCGGCACTGTTGCCAGATCATCAAAAGCTGATCCGCGTGCCAGCATCTGTATCAACCGGTTTGGCTGAAACTCAACCCAGTGATGAGCAATCTCAGGATATTTTTCAATCATCAACTTCCGGTCCATCTTCAACAGTGTCGGCCCAATCACCGCATTCGACTCATCAGGCCCTACTATCTCGCGATAGGTCTGCGCGGTCGGCATGCCGTGTGAACCCCACTCACTGATGAAAGGGCCTCCAGGCAATATCTTTTTCCAGGCCTCGGATGCATCCCACTGCGGATACCCATGTACATCGCCTTCATCCGGTGAGGCCGCCATAAATGGCCGGGTTCCATCTAACCGTCGTATCTCCCGCGCCAGAATACCTACCAGGTCGCCATTTGAACGATCATCCGGCTTAAATTCGTTACCACCACACCAGAAAACCAAAGAGGGATGATTCCGCAAACGGAAAACCGTCCAGCCCGACATCGCCTGCCACACCTTCCGATTAATGTCATGTGCACGCCACCCGCAAGTCAGAGAAAAATCCTGCCAGACCATAATTCCCAATTTATCACACAACTCATAGAAAGCGTCTGTCTCGATAATACCTCCACCCCATACACGGATCATCTGAATACCACCGTCACGGGCCATACGCAAATTCCATTCATAATCATCTGGATCTACATTTGCCAGGGCATCAATCGGCATCCAGTTGACACCCTTTACAAACATCGGCTTATCATTAACCGTGAAGGTCCACTCCTTTATATTATAACTCGTACGCTGCGTCTTACCGATCTTGCGTTCCACGGTCCTGATACCGAAAGGGGCAAGCAGCCTGTCTTTGAGTTCCCCCCCGACGGAAAGGCAAATCTCTGCCTCATACAGCGGTTGTTCACCCAGCCCGTTCGGCCACCACAAAGCAGGGTCCGGCACGTTAAGTTCCAAGTCGGCCAACACCATAACTCCTTTTATAAGAGGCATTTCAAGACGCTGTTCCGCTACCACTTCCTCTTCTCCCTGTCTGCGTATGCGCGCGATAACCTCACAGGGTTTATCCTCCTCTAAAGGGGTGTATACCTCAGCAGTTACAGCCACCCGCGCAAAATCCCTGCCCATTTCGACAGTCCGGACAAACGGACGCTCCAGGCAGGGCCAGTCATTGGCAACCAGACGCACCGGCTGCCAGATACCAACTGTATTGAAATCTTCAGCCCCCACCCGCCATCCGGACCATAGCTCTGATTTTACCAGAGAGGCATGCGGCGCGCGCCCTTTGTGGCCGATTTTATATCCAGCACAGTCAACCCGGACAACCAGCTCATTAGGACGATCATACCGCAAACCGTAGACTGTCATTTTGACAGCACCGAAAGCCCCCTCGCTATGCCCAAGATAGCGTCCATTCAGCCAATAATGCCCGTAGTAATCCACACCCTCAAAGATCAGACGCAGATTCTGGCCCCGAAAATCTTTAGCAACGGTAAAGTTCTTGCGAAACCACCAGGCCTTATCTTCAACCCAGCGTTGCTTCTTTGCATTCAACCCCTTATAAGGATGTGGTGCCTTTCCAGCCCGTACCAAAGCCCAGTGAACATCTGTCGGCACAGTAGTGTCAAACCACTCCATTTTCTTAAAATCAGGCAGAAGATCAGCTTTCAATGCCGGATCACCTGCAGCCAGCTGCCAGCTGCCATCCAGAACAATCTGCTGCTCTCGCGGCCAGGCATATTTTTTGTCTAAAACCAATTGTTTATCTGTATCCGCCGCCACTGCAGCCATCACCATCCAGAGCAAAACCACAATTATAAATTCAACACGCCTCATACTACAATTCCTTCCTCACAGAATTACACCGCTATCAAATCGCCAACAAAAAGCCAAGATCAAAGGAAACATATTCAATCCATCGTCACAATTAGTGTAAGGGAGGACGCAATTCTAAACTATATGCTTTTGCGTTTTATTTTATATAATTTTTGCGCAAACTGTAAAAATCGGATCCCCCCGGCGCTACGACACAGAGAACCCTCTATAGTTAAAAATACACTAAGAATTGTAGCGTGTTAGATTTTCTCCCGCCAAGGCGCAAAGGCGCAAAGACAGATGGTAGCGCGTTTATCTGCCGGACCTACGGGCGTTCCGCCCTAAGTTCAGGCAATACTGGAGGGCATTCAGTAGAGCCGGAACGTAGGCGAAAACGGCGTGGGTCCGGCAAACATCTCCGTACCTCCGTGTTATGTTGAACTCCGTGGTTAAAAACCCGTGCACAAAAAACACAAAAAATGAATAATAGCAGTATGGAGAGATGGAGGGATTATCTATTTATCATTCCGGCTTTTACGACGATACTGGCTCATAGACATCTGATGAGTCTGACGAAATACCAGCCCTAAATAGCTGTCGCTCATGAAACCGCACTGTTCGGTTATTTCTCCGATATGCAAATTTGTTTCACGCAGCAGACGACAAACCAACGTCAGCCGCGCGTTTTGAATTTCATCATGAATCGAATGCCCCGTTGCCTGGCGGAAACGCATTTCAACCAGACGCCGCGAAACACCGAGGCGCCTGACCACATCCGCAACCCCCATCCCGATACCCGAATTGATACGGATGAACTCAACCGCCTTCACAGCCAACCAGTCACTGAATTGCAGAGATTCCGTTGACAGCCGTTCAACCACCTCAATGGGGCCATACAACACCGTCTCTTTTTTCCGACTCTGTCCACGCATCAGATGACCAAGCAGTTCAGCGGCACGATAACCGCACCCCTCTGTATCGCGCAGGATACTGCTCATGGGAGGATTGGTTGACGAGCAGATCAGTTCATCGTTATCAATACCGAGGACAACCACATCTTCAGGCACACAGATATCCGCCCATTCACAGGTATCCAATATGCGACGTCCCCGCGCATCGCTGGCAGCAAGGATTGCGACCGGTTTCGGCAGAGCTTTGAGCCACTCAGCCAATTCCTTCTGTTCCTTACTCCAATCGTTTCGGACTGTCTTTGACGACACCCGATAAACAGAGCATGTTTCTTCACCCTTGGTCAACTGTTCACAGAAGCCCTCTTCGCGTCCCTTTGACCACGGGCTGCTCCAGATGTCATGCACGTACGCAAAATTATGGAACCCTTTCTTCTGGAAATATCCGGCGCCGAAGCGACCAACAGAGTGATTGTCACAGGTCACTGTTGAATATTTCATCAGTTTGCTGTGCGAAGCTTCCTGCGACGGTTCCTGCGCATCGAAAAATACTGTCGGAACAGAGCACTGCATGACAGTCGGAAGAAACTCTGTCAGGGTTGTTCCCGAAAGAATGCCGCACACCCCCAGAGACTCAACATCACAGACCGGCTGTTCAAACCGTTTACCTTCGACAATGTGCAGTCGCCAGGGACCATACAGTCGTTCATATCTCAGAATTCCCTTAATACGATCCCGGTTGATTTTGTTGGATGTTTCCAGCAGAAGCATTACCAACGGTACTTTCTTCGCCAACTTGGCCATCAGCTAATTCCTCTTTCTCTGCGGGTTTTACCCGCAATCCAGTTTCCGGCATTTCCATCCACCTCTACAAGCATCGGAAATTGATTTAATCGTTAATGGTTCTATTTCAGCCGTTTCGATCTCTCAATAATTAATGAGTGATATCGCTCTTTCATTTCGGCAGTGCAAAACCCCTGCTCAATTAAACCGACCGCATTTTCCAGGTTGCGAAATGTTCGCTTTAATGCATTCTGAACCTGAACCTCTGTCAGTCGCAGAGTTGAACCAAATCTGAAGAAGTCGTTTAAGTTTAGTTTCTTCTTCTTGCCATTGATCGTCAGGGCGCTCTCTTCGGTATCCTCAGGCAGCAGCAGGTTTGTCGGAAGCAGATCATACGCCGGTGAGAGTTGCACCTCTCCTCCCGGAGTATATAGAAGAGAAAAATTCTTCAAATGCATGTCTGAGTTACCTGTGAGAAAACAAAACAGAGTCAGTTCAAAAAGGCGCAGTGTGTCAAAAACCGGGTTGCTGCAGTATTTAAGAACAGCCTTTCCAATTTGTTCCATCGATCCTCGATACTTCTGCTCGGTGATACGATCAGTCAGCTGACACATATCCTCCATATGCAGTTTCTTTCCGTTCTGACGATCCATGCGCCGGGTAATATATGACCTCTGTCCATCCTCCAGATCTATCAGACCACACTCGGCGGTGGCAATGCCCAATTCCGATGCCATCAACATTGTCAGGTGTTCAAGCTCGGGCATATTTGGATATTCCCGAACCGGCGGTTTTAATATATAGCCCCCCTCCATGGAAACCAGCGTAAAACGTGCTGGACGCGATACGCCCTTGCGCTCTAGATGCAATGAAAGCTTTGGCTGCACACCGGGAACTGTCACCTGCCGCCGGATTATGCTCTCAGCCATTTCATTAAGCTGACTCCATGTGTAGGGCAGCTTCGGAGGGATAGAGGAGCTGAAAAGTTTTTTGCAGCAAGCGGGGTGGTAAATGGATTGTCCGGCCTGCAATGTTTGAAGGCAGATATAGCATTTTTTTTCACTGTTCACTCAACACCTCCGCTCTCAAAACGCTAACAGCACCAATGCAGTCGTGACAACAGGCCAATAAAAGCCCCATCCTGTCACGCGATTCAAGCTTCCAGGTTTGCTCAGCAATATCCAGCAGCCACCCCTCAGGTATTAATCCATCAAAAAAAGGGAAGAGGCGCTTATCTGTATATGGTTGCGATGTCAAAGGCAGCGACAAACTGACGGGAACAGCATCCGGGAGGGCGAGGTATTCATCGCTGTACTGAAAAGTATAGCCGAAATCGTTCTCCTCCAGAGTCCCGGCAATTTTATCAAGAAACTGTATTTTAGCCCTCCTCATGATCAACCTCCATGCGGAAAGCCACTGGTTCCATCCTGCGACCAAACAGAGCCAGCACCTGATTCACCTTATCCAGTCGTAAAGATTGCTTTCCCTGTTCCAGCTCTCTGATAAAGCGAATACCGACCCCTGCCCGATCCGCCAGATCATGCTGAGTCAGACCAAGTGCCTTTCGTCGCTCTTTAATAAATATAATCAGAGGCTGTGTCATAATATCACCTATCGGGTATAAAATTGATTCACTCACATAGTATCGTACCCCATCGGGTATAACAAGCATAAAAATGAATGATTATATACCCGATAGGGTGTTGAAGAGGAAGCTTCAAAAAACAGTGCTCTGCAGTTTGTCTCTCCCCGTTTATCACTCTCTTCAAAAATAATGCAGTTCTCCACCTCACGGGAGCGCCCCTCCACACAGCTATACCCCTCATAATCCAGATCAACCATATCAAGTGTTGAATAAAGTAAAGTAAGATAACGGGACAACTCATCAGCCTGCACCCGAGTTGCAAACAGCGGCAGATTAATAAACCCATAACCCATCGGCGCAACCTTGATGATCTGCTTACCATTCACCAGAAGATACGCATCCGTCAACAACTCAAAATCAGAAAAACGCTCTCCTTCTTTACGCAGATAAAGAGATGCCTGAAAAGCGTCGCCATCCCGCTCCAGAGCAACAACAACCTTCCCCTGTTTCTCTTCAACCGTGATTGGTCTCATCTCAGAGTTGAAAAGCCTCCCCGTACGATCCAGCAACCTCATCAGGTGTTCATTCTCGGCAAGCAGAATTTCATCGCCGCTCTCTTCCCATGTAAATCCAGCCGAACTTTGAAGCTGTACCGTCTCTACCGCCTTGAGAGCCTCGCGCACCGCCCCCTGAAAGAACTGGTAGCTATGACTCCATGGCCGCCCTTTCTTATCAACAATCGCAACAGATGCCCCACGCTCTCCGGGGGTAATCACGAAAAAAGGCTTATCCGCTGGAACGACGGTGCTGTTTTGCCAAACATGTGGTGAACCACGTAACTGTTCAAATAAATCCATAATATACTCATTTTTTTCATTTAGTCGCTTATGTGGTTAGAAGGATAACAAAAAAAATTATAGTTCTCCTTTCTTTTGTTACAGTTAGCGCTCATGAAAAAGATTCACCAGAAAAGCCGCGAATTCGACCAGGAGAACATCTACCGGTTGTTAATCCGCTACAGCACCCCTGCCACTGTCGGGATTGCGGCTTTCACGTTATATAACATTATCGACCTTTAAATATGGGAATACTGGGTGCCGCACTGGCCACAGGCATATCAAAGATGGTATCCGCCACCTGGATTATCATGCATTTCCGCGTTGGAAAACATCGCGCCCTCACACTGCACTTTAGAAACATGCGGCTCCGATGGCATCTGACATATCCTCTGGTAACCATTGGGCTCTCCCCGTTTATCAGTCAGCTGATCGCCAGTACTATTGTGATTGCCCTCAACAAACAGATGCTGCACTACAGCGGAGAGGTTGCCATTGGTGCAATGGGCGCAATATTCAGTATCTGGCTCAATATCACCAGAAGTATCTTAATCCTGATGCCGGCCCTCTACTTTCTTCCGCGCTTCTTGGGAGTTGACGGAGTCTGGCTGGCATACCCATTCTGTGATGTGGTCGGATTTCTGGTGATAAGCATCGCTCTTATATGCGAGATTCGCCAACTCAAATCAGGAATTGCTACCGCTTAGGTCCGGTTATAAACCGATGGGCTTTATTGCCCTGAAAGGGCAATTCAATACTAGCCCAGGGCAGCGCCCTGGGGTATGGATTGATTGTTATGTGCCCTGATGGGGCACCTCAATATGATGCTGAAGTGACCTTTCAGGCCACATGTTGTTTAGCTCCGTGCCCCCGGGCGCTACCCGGGGCTACGGTGATTAAGCCCCGTTGGGCCAGATGGATACAGCATTTTGGTTGACATGCAGAAATCCGAGCTCTATGTGATCGGTCAAAGCGACAGTGGTGTTGTGGCCGGGGTCGGGCGCTTGATGCAGGAAATGATTTTAATTTAAAAATATAATTGTACCGGCATCGCGATAGACCAGATTAATCTTCTGGGACGGCAGGTCCTCTTCAATGAACCAACCGGAAAGATTAGTTTTTCTTTGAAAGCTGCCAGTTTTTTCTCCTGACCAGGTGCAGACAGCATATATATTGCCTTTGCACTCCTTAAGAACTGAGAGGTCGGAGGTCAGCACCTCGACCCGCGTATCGCCTGAAATAATCAGATCTCCTTTGATGGTCAGTGTGTCACATGCCGAGGATGAGATATCGGCCTCAAGAACAGCACCATTCATTTGAACAGAGGCCGGTCCAGTCAGCGATGAGCAGACCACCACATTCTGCGTGGGCATGGTGCCGACAACCAAAGGCACAGCGCCATCAAAAGGTTTAAGATCACACAGAACGGCATCCTGGAGCGTTCCCTGAATCAACACCACGCTGGTGGCCCGGCTGTTAATGTTAGTTGCAAAGATATTGTAAGTCTCTCCGAGTTGATTGAGTGCGAGTGTCGAATAATTGACGTCACCGATTTTTAACCCAGCCGCAGCACGCACCTGCCCGGAGACGGACAGATCATAGACATCGCTGATGGAGATATTGTAGAGCTTGATGCCGTCATGGTTCAATAGACGTACGGTATGGTTGCCACCGACCATGTAGGTTCTGACATTACGCACGATGATGTCGTGAATATCATCGGAGGCGGCAGGATAGGCATCGCCAACCTGCATCCGGCTTGTGACTGATCCATCCAGAGAGGAACGCAGCCCGGTCAGTGCCACGGAGTCATCACCGGTGATACCGAAGATGTCCTGGATTGTAATGTGATGACACCCCTTGCGGACATCCACACCGTCCTGATTGATATACGGGGTGGTGTTGCTAAAGGTGATGTTGGATACAGAGCCGTAGGCACAGCCGTTTTCCATGGAAATCGCCCATGCCTGGGTCTCTTCCATAGTAAAGCTTTTCAGATCAAAATTCTGCGTGTTGTAAAGCAGGATGCCGATGGTGCGCCAGCCGCTTTTATCCCCCGGCGGATCAAAGTGCACCTCAGTACCACCGCTCAGCACTGCGTTGCCCTGCCCGACAATCGTAATATTGGTGTTAGCCACCATGGGAATCTCCATGGTTCCCGTATTGCGGATGATGTTATCCTGCGTGCCAGGGGAGAGACGTACAAGACAGTCATCCAGAACCAGTCTCAGATTTGAAGGCAGAAGGATAGCCCGGTCGATCAACCAGATATCCTGACCGGTTCGCTGGTTGTTTTCAGGAATGACAACCTCATTCTCTCCACTGGTAACAGCAGCGGCAATCGCCGCCTCAATGCGATCACTGTCGGTAGAGCCGGCAACATCGTTGGGAGAGATTGCGAATGAGGTTGCCGTCCATGCGGCAACTACAGAGAGGGAGATCAGTTTGTTGAAAATCATATTTTTCCTAAAGCGTGTTTCGCCCACAACGCATGACAGGAAGTCGGTCACTACGTGGCCGACTAGGCAGCCGCATAGCGACTGCCTTCCTCCTTGTCCTCTCCCACGGGGATAAACAGCGTGATTAGTGCTAAAGCAACTACCGCAGCAGAATAACCGTGCCCGGTGAGAGATACGACAGGGCAATGGTTTTGGCTGAAAGATTTTCTATTACCTTCCAGCCTTCCACATTGGTGTTGGCAATGAAAGAGCCGGCCTTGTCGCCGGTCCATTCACAGATAGTGATGGCTGTGCCGCGCAGGCTGGCCAGTAGACCTTCGTCTGTTGAGAGGAGGTTTA
This sequence comes from Kiritimatiellia bacterium, assembly GCA_027858965.1. Lineage (GTDB taxonomy): Bacteria > Verrucomicrobiota > Kiritimatiellia > RFP12 > UBA1067 > M55B167. The sequence continues at coordinate 10,855 of JAQIBS010000179.1, read as the reverse complement.
CAGATGAACTGCCGCTAATATTCAGATCACCTGCCACAACCAATTTGTCAGCGGATACTGTATCGAGATCAATTTCAAGTGTGGTATTGCTCAGCGCTACTGTATTGGTTGTTGCTGCAGATCCCAGGGTGAGTGTGCCGATGGCTCCCGGACCGGCGGGAGAGATAACCGATCCCGGCCCAAATGTAATGGTACTTCCCGCGGCCGGTGCAATTACGCCGGTGCCGCCCAGTGTTCCCGTCACATCATAATCGCCACCGCCGTTATGTTCTCCGTTGACCAGCAGGGTTGATTCGTTGGCTACCACGGTTGTACCCGAATAGGTGTTGGTGCCGCTCATCACGGTGGTGCCGCCATCAGAGACGGTCACAGAGCCGGTGCCGGTGATCTTACAGGTTACATTCTGTACATCCTGCGTACCCATGACCTCAAGCGCTTTACCGTCACCTGTTATCGAAACTTCTGAGAGCGTATTCAGCGACACACCCTGCGCCAACCTCACGGTTCCGGATAAAATGGAAAGTGTACCATCGAATGTCGGGCTCTGCTCCAGTATAAGAATGCCCTGGCCGCCTTTAATCAGTGTTCCGCCACCGACACTGTCGGAGATTACACCGGTGAAATGCGCAATTTTTTCCAGATCGGTGGAGACCCGTATATGCGGCGTCTGCAGGCCGTTCAGGTCGATGCCATTCATGAAGGTCAGCTCGTTATTTGCCATACGATTCTGCAGATAAAGAACTGAGCCAGAGGGCAGACCGGCAGAGCCCCACTCCAGGGTGCGGCCATCGCCATGCAGGTTCACGGTCAGGTCGCCGCCATAAGCGGAGAAACCACCATACAGAGAGCCGAAGGCGGGATATTGTTTCCAGCAGACCTCTCCGGGACCATCGCCCAGGGGACGAGTGAAAGTTCCACTCATATCCAGCGTGCCGAAACCGCCGGTGTTATCCGAGAAGCGGATATTTGCATTGGTGGAGAGTCCCATACCTTCAGTGGCTCGCAGCGCTCCGAAAACATAATACGAACCGGCAAAGGCATTATTGTCACCAGTCAGCTCAGTCACGGTTTTATATCCCGAACCTGCATACTCGCCGGTAAACAAAGCGCCCCCTCCGGAGATCGGTCCGCGAATGCGACTGGCAACCTGGCAATCCCCTGCTGTTCCCAACAGCTGCAGAGATGAATTTTCCCGAATCTCAATCGGACGATCCGCTGCGGTTTCCAGCACACTGCCGGAGGGGCGTAATGCGCAGTAACCGGAGGCAATAACCGGAGACCCGGCCGCACCCAGCATGGCATCGCCATCATACCAGAGCCCACCGTTGGCAAGATAGAGACCACCAGAGAAGGTGTTGTCCTCCATGAAACGCACAAGCGATCCACTGACTGAGCTGAAACGGCCACCGGCAATTGTCACTGCCATGGGTGTTGCAGGAGCAGGATCAGCCAGCGAGGTGGATATCAGGTAGCGACCTCCATAGCCCGATATTTCGCGCCTGTCATTGCTTTCGCGATCATAAATAACCATGCCGCCGGGGACTTCTGTTGTGAGAGTGCCTCCTGCCAGGGTGCCGACACGTTTGACTGTACCCAGACGAGAGCGGGAAAGGATCATACCGGATTGCAGCTCCACCTCTCCGGATGTCTGGAAATAAACTTCGGCATTGTTGCTGAGATTATCAAACACCACGCTGTTAACTGTAGTATCGCTGACGTTTGTCACGCCGCCCGGCACCAGAAAGTTAGCATCCGCATTAGCAACATCCGTAAGAGATGCAATCTGCAGATTACCACTCACCGGATCACGCTCCAGCAGATTCAGACCGTCGGCGGTCATGAATCCCGCGACAACCGGAGAAACCGAAGAGGGACTGATAGGAGAACCGTTGGTCAGAACATCATCTGCCAGCCAGAGCCGGTTTGATGATGTCGGAGTAAAACCGATCATCGAACCGGTCCGATTATAGTCATCAAAAAAGAGTTCAGAGGTGCCGGAACCACCGGTTGACTGAAATCCTGCAAGGCCGGGCTGTCCGTTCAAAGCGGCGAAATGCTGGGTGTTTGTAAGACCGGAATCAGGGAGTACAGAGCGGTAAAACGGCTCATATCCTCCGCCAGCGAGTTCCAATACAGCCTCGGAGTTAACGCGATCATTCAGATTAGAGGAGGGCTGGAATACACCACCGGTGAGTTTGAGCACGCTCAGATCAGGAAAAGAACCGGAACCAGTCAGATTCAGGTATCCATCTGTCATATGAACCGTTGAATCAAAGGTGTTCGGCTGGGTGACCTGCCAGGTCCCGCCACCCATCTTTGTAAAAGTGCCCGGCGTATTCTCCGCCAGTGTCACACTCGCAGAGGCCCCGCTGCCATAGCCGGAACTTGTCTGGAATGAGGCCGTAAGCGTATCGCCAACCAGATACCCCTCTCCTGGACAGGTCACCGCCACGCGTTCGACACTGCCGTCGCGATTCATGATTGCCACGGCGGTGGCATTGCTGCCGCTGCCGCCGGAGAGAACCACACGCGGAGCGGCGCCGTAATCCGAACCGCCGATGGAGAGATTAACACTTTCCACGCCATAACCCTTGGCAGAACGGAAAGGTTTATCCGTCATGATAGTTGTATATGTTGTGTCCAGAGTGCCGCCATCACCGTAAATCGCGATGTCATAGGGAGTGGAACCAAGTGGAGAGTTGCTACCCGTACCCGGACCGGAGCGCCACTGCAGCGTACCACCGTTGAAATTCAGAAAAGCCTGGTTGTTTGCTCCTCCGAATACGGAGAGATAGTAGGAAAGGCTGCACAAACCTCCATTTAGATTGAGCACTGCCCGGGCTGCGGGTGATGCCGTATTACCCAGACCGATATTGCGGGCATACAGCTTAGCATCTCCGTTCACAGTCAGGGTTGCTTCATGCGGTATGGTGTCAGATGCCCCGGTAATCCATGATGCGATCACAATCGGACGGTACGACGCATTAAGAACACCGCCGTCGAGATAAACTTCGCTGTAGGCCGGTGCGGTTGTACTGGCGGTCTGCGATCCCAGATCAAACTGCATTGTGCTTCCTGAGAGATTAAATGTGCCGTCACTGATATGCAGAAAAGCGTATTTCGGAGCCCCCTCACCGACCCGATGCGACTGAACTGTCAATGCAGGCAGTTCAACAGTTCCGCCATCCAGGCGATAATAACCATCCGCGTTCACACCGAGTCGCCAGTAGGCCTCGGCATCAAAGAGGCCCCCGGACTGCCAGACCTTTCCCGGCGACAAAGTCGTTCCACTGATGGTATTATACGCAACAACAAAGTGACCGGAACCACGCATGCGAAAGGTTGCGTCATCATCAATAAACAAGGCCCCCGGACCACCGGGATAGCTTGTACTAAAACGGCGGCCGACACTCAGGTGGGCACCATTTGCTAATGAGAGAAGCCCTGACTCACGAAGCGTAAGTCCTGCTTTGAACACAAACCCGATGTAATGATCGCCTCCGCTTAGATTCACGGTGTTTTCAAAAACAGCATTACCGCCCATGACCCGAAAATTGGTGCTCGGAGAAATGGACTCACCTGTAAAAATCTGCGCATAGGGGGAGACATCAAATGAACCGGGATAAAAGGAATCCAGATTGACTGCAAGCGACAGATTGATTGTCTGGTCTCCTCCGGTCTGACCTGTGGTCCGCATCTGTGCCTGATCACTACTTACCGTTCCGGCGACCACGCCATCGGACCAGTTGGCCGCGTTCTGCCATTCATAGTTTCCTCCCGCTGTGGGCAGCCAGGTACGGTCCGCTTCTGAGACCAACGCAAAAGAAGCCACCAATACAATGCATAATACGTTTATTTTTTGTTTCATTTTGTTCTCCTGTTTTCGAGTGATTCGACATAATCGACTGATTCGACTAAACCGAACCGTGCAGCTTTCCTTCAATTCTTAATTATCCATTCTCAATTCTCAATTGTAACGCCCTCAACCGGAGCGATCTTCTGCACTAAATTCGTACATCCGTCAAAGCCATTGATGTTACGGATCACCGAATCCTTTAGCGGCCCTCTGATCAAAACAGCTGTTCTACCACGGGTCATCACGGTGTCCACCGTGATATTGAACATCTCACCCATCTGAGATTTCCGAATGGAAGAGTAGTTTGTATCACCAATTCGAATAGCGGCCTGTACACGCGGCTCCTTACCGGAAGAGGTGTCGATGATATCGCGTACAATGATGTTGTACATTTTGATACCATCCTGATTCAGCAGCCGGACAATTCCGTGGCCGCCGGTACATTTGGCCTGCACATTGCGGATGATGATGTTGTATATATCGTCGTTGGGGCGCGCGTAGTTGCCACCCACCTGCATGGTGCGGCTACTCGAATTTGTCCTGGCTTTGTCATTGCGCAATCCGGTCAACGCCACCGCATCATCTCCGACCGCCCCGGTAATGTTTTCAATAATAATGTCGTGGCAACCCTTGCGGACATCCACTCCATCCTGATTCGGCATTTTATTGCTATCCTTAAAGGCGATATTAGAGATGCGCCCGTTGGCACAGCCGTTTTCGACCGAGACACCCCATGCCTGGGTTTCTTCCAGAGTCAGCCCGTCAATAGTAAAATATTGCACACCACAGAGCAACACCCCGATGGTGCGCCATCCGCTCCTGTCGCCAGGCGGGTCAAAATGCGCCCGTCGACCACCGCTCAGTATTGGGTTGCCGATGCCGAGGATATGGATATTGGTATTACCTTGCATAGGCTCTTTGATCGTCCCGGCATTGCGTATAATATTGTCCTGTGTTCCCGGTGCAAGGCGGATCGTACAGGCCCGTAGAATCAGGGTGAAGTCTGAGGGTAGCAGTATAGCACGGTCAATCAGCCATAGCGGCTTTTTACTCAATTTATTCATACGGGGAATCTCGATTGAGCGCTCCCCGGTTTTTACAGCCTCTGCAATGGCCGCCTCAATACGGTCACTGTCGCTGGAACCGGGAAACCCATTGGGAGTAATACCTCCCCGGAGATTCATTACCATACACATCACACTGATGCAGACGTAAAACATATTTCTCATTTAAACTCCTTAAGAACCCTTCATAGATTGATAATACTTTAACACAGAATTCAATATATGAACCACATACAATTGCGCATAATAAACCTTCGTTTTTGCGCAATCAGCTCACGGAAACCACAGCTTTCCTTTACAGGATTTCTTGCGAAAAAAACTGTTATTCTTCACTCTTGCAACTCCACCATACCAGCACGATTCCACAGAGAGGCGCATTCCGCCAGATTCGCATACTGCCCGGTCGCGACCGCGGAAAACATGGCTGCTCCCTTTGAGGCGGTATCCGCAGGGCGCGCTGCAATCACTCGTACCCCGGCTGTCTCTTCAACGATCCGCATCCAGGTATCGCTTCGGGCCGCACCGCCGACCGCGATAATCCGGGTGACTGGCGCATCCTTTCCATGAGGAAGATCGTTCAGCAACATGGCGGTGTTGCGTCCGGTCAGTTCCATCACTGCTCTTGCGCAGTGTCCGTGTCCATGGACGGAACATCTGTTCTGAAAGGATATCCCGTTGTTCTCTATCTCCGCACGCAGCCCCTCACAGCCGGGCTTGACAATTCGGGCCTGACGGATAAGTTCTTCAAAAGAGAGATCACGGGCGAAGTGATTACGATACCAATCCATGGCTGATGCGCCGGGGGCATTAAAGGCAATCTGGTAGTATCGGTCTGACTCAGTTGCCGGTCCGATGCAGGTTTGCTTCGCAGGCCTGTATCTGTGTGTAAAAGAGAAGCATACGAGTGAGGTTCCGAAGGACACACTGACTGGCGCAAACAAACCGATACCGCCGCCAATAGCCGCAGTGTGGTGATCCAGTGCACCGATGACAAAAGGGGTGTTTTCAGGGATACCCAGCCATTCAGCGCCGTTTGATCCGACCCCTACCATACAGCTGCCCGGACGATACAGTTCAGGCAGTCTGCGCTGGTCTAAATCGAGGAAGCCGAGGACCTCTTCATTCCACATATTCTTCTTAAGGTCCCAAAGTCCAGTCAGAGAAGCAGTTCCGGAATCCCCAATGAAACATCCAGTCATCAGAAGCGTTAGGTAATCGGAGATGGTAAGTATCCTGGCAGCTCGATGCCACAGGGCAGGCTCATGAAACTTAAACCAGTCAAGTTTTGCCAGCATGCTCTCCGCTGCTGCAATGCCCTGGCCGGAACTTTCCAGAAATCGCTCCGTAGCGATCATTTCAGAGATCGTATTGCGCATAGGTTTTGCGCGCTGGTCCGGCCAGACAATAAGCGGAGTCAAAGGGTTGTTATCTTTATCCAGAAAAAGAAATGTATTGGCCTGGGAACAGTAGGAAACCCCTGTGATGTCGCCTGACTGACATCCCGCTGCGGCAAGCGCGTCGCTGAACGCGTCGGACACCGTCTTGAGAAAACGTTCCACCGGCACAGTGCAGCGGCCACGGCTGTCGACATCCTTGGCAAGAGAGCGACGGCCAAGTCCCACACGCTCACCGGTTTCATTATAGATACCTACTTTAAAGAAGGTGGTTCCAAGGTCAAATCCGGCATATAGAGGGTTGTTCATTTTTTCCTTTTTTTCCCACTCTGCTTCAACCAGAACTGGCTGATCTGTTCAAGCGTCAATCCTTTGGTTTCAGGAACCACCCGCCATGTGAAGAGTGCACATGACAGACAGATCACCGCGAAGATCAGATAAGCTCCGCCCGGATGTCCCATTCTATTCTCAAACCAGCTGGTAATCATAGGAAAGTACCGGGCACAGAGAAAGGAGGAGGCATAGAGGATGCAGCAGACCATCGAAACAGCTTTGCCCCGAATCTGATTGGGAAATATTTCCGATACAATGACCCAGCTTAAAGGAGCCAGGCTCAGCGTAAAAGCCCCGGCGGCCACAAACATGGCACCGAGATTCAGAAAAGGAGATCCAGTCATGAAAAAGGTTGCAGACATAGCCACGTGCCCCAGAGCCATCACAATGACACCAGTTATCAGGATTTGGCATCGTTCAAACTTTCTGACCAGGATGAAAGCCACAATGGTGCAGGCAAGAATCACCAGATTCAGGAATATCGTAAAGAAAATGGCCTGCGAAGCAGTACCTATTCCTGCTTTCACCAAAATAGTTGGCCCATAAAGAAGCATCATGTTGACACCGTTTACCTGTGAGAAGATCATAATCACAATACCGATCAGGAGGGCCAGGCGTATACCAGGCTGAAACAGCTCAGCAAAACTTCCGGACTCCTTCTGTAGCTCATCACGGATTTCACCCAGTTCCCTCTCAGCCTGTTCCTTGCCGTTGATGCGGTTCAGGACATCCAACGCATCATCATTACGCTTCCGTACGGCCAGCCAGCGTGGACTCTCCGGCACAAAAAACAGACCGATTAAAAGCATAAGAATAGGCAACACCTCCGAAGCGAACATCCAGCGCCAGTGCCCTCCAAATGAGAGAAGATATGAGGCGACAACAGCTAGGTTGATACCGATGACAATAGCCAGCTGATTAACCGTGACCAGCCGCCCCCGCATATGAGCTGGCGCGATCTCTGCGATGTACATCGGAGAAGTTGCGGCGGCGAGACCCACGCCGACTCCACCGACAATCCGCCAGAAGATGAACTGCTCAAGACTCTGCGGCAGGGCGGTTCCGATGGCGGAAGCCATAAAACAGATCGCGGCTACGGCAAGTGTCTTGCGCCGTCCGACGGCATCGGCGAGCCAGATTCCAACAACAGGGCCGATGATAGAGCCGAGAATCGCACTGCTCGTTGCCCAGCCCTCACCAGCTGCATCCAGTGCGAAATGGGTCTTAAGAAACGGCAGCGCTCCACTGATGACCGACAGGTCATAACCGAACAGGAATCCACCGACTGCGGCAACCAGAGAGACCAGATAAAGGTATGCTTTTTTCCGGCTGGACTCGTCCATAATTAATCCTCCGAGTCCAGATTGACGACCTCAAGTCCATCAATAAATTTACAGGCTTCGATAAGGGTTCCGCCCAGGTGGCCGTAAGTCATTGCCGCATGGTGAATAAACGGACCTTCAATCAGTTTGCGCTCCCAGCGGGGCCAGTTGTCAACTTTCATCCAGAGATAGTTATTCTGATTGTATGGTCCGTCCATGGAACACCCTTCTCCTACAGCCAGCTTGTAATCACCCCGGTCACCATCAAACCGTGCCACGGTAATATCGCCCTCCTTGAGAGGAAAGTGTGTCATTCCGGCAAGAGGACTTGGCAGGATCCAGTGATGCCCCAGCTTGATGGTTTCCCCCGGTTTCAGCATTGAAGTCGGCGCGCCGGCATGCCATAGAAGCACCCCATTGTCATCTTCGGGGTGTCGTACTGCGATGTCGCTAAGAAAGGCCGATTCGCGACCAAGGCCGGCTCTATACAACAGAATGCTACTCAGAGCCCCGTGGATATCCGATTCCATGGAAACAGGAATGCTGTCGTTCACCATGCTGGTTGCGGCAATACAGTACGTGCCCATGGCATCCACCAGCGATGTAAAGTCCTGAACAGCAAAGCCGTCAAGGCCCTCTTTCTGCGCCCACTCCAGCATCTGATCACGCACAGCCAGAATATTCATCAACGGGTCGTCCGTCTCAAATCCGGTTATTTCCCAACTCTGCTTCAGTTCCTGTGCTTCATCGCGATAGGTCAATGCATTGGTTTTCACACGGCTTTTAACATCCTCAATAAAGGTTACCATATCGATAGGAAGGATCTGGACATTAAACCGTTCAAGCAACTCGCTTTCGTTAATAATTGTAGTCCAGAAAAAATCTATTCTCTGGCCGATATGCCCTATCCGAATGCCCTTTCTGAAGGTGTTCGCACAGTTAACAGCACCAAGAAATGTATCAACACCTTGTTTCAACTGAGGATCATCCACTCGGCAGTTCTCAATATAGCTGTACTTAACCCCCAGTTTGTGCAGAACCTTGCTGGAGGCAAATAAACCGCAGAGCGAATCACGCAGTCGTGTTCCGTCCTCCAGCGGAGCGGCATCGCGTGGACCCCAGAGCAATACAGGCACATCCAGTTTTTTGGCGATCATGCCAACGGCCCCTTCAGTGCCGAAATTGCAGTGCGGCATGAAAAGACAGTCTATCTTCGCCGCCCTGAAATGCTCAACCACGGCAGAAACGTGTGACTGATCCTTGACAAGCCCGTCTTCAAGCACGCCTTCGAGATCGACAAAATCGACATTCCATTCCCCCAGCAGGGCCTGCAGCCTTTTCTTGTACTTCACTGCATCTTCATTACTGAAGACAAACTTCCCGATCGGACAAAGGCCCAGCAATGGCCGCTTGTTTCCTGGTTTTGTTTCCATATATTCTCTCCTATTTAAATTCGTAAAGTCTCAATCAGTCGCAACGCCTCATTGACAAGACGTGCGCCGGACTCGGACTCAAACATACTCAGGTTTGCTTCGTAGCCAACGGCATCGGGTGTCGTGATATAACCCTGCGTCTCACCGTTGGTCATGCTGGCCACAAAAACCTGAGCAGTGGTTCGTTGTTTAATTTCGAGTCCGTATTCCACAAAGCACTCACAAGGCAACCCGACCAGAAAAAGTTCACCGGCCTGCAAGACCTGCACCTCAGCGAATGCATGACTCTCCTGTACAGGAGCCAGCGCACCACTCTCCTGCGCCTTCGCCATGGTGACAACCTCCTCCGCACCGAACACAACACATTCAGCGGTTCTCACCGGGCCATGCCCGGCTTTCTCACGTTTCAGACACGCATAATCTTCTCTGGCGGCCAAAAGCTCTTTTTCCGCCTTTTCAACCGAGGCAAACCTGCGCGCGGGCAAATGTGTGCAGGCATGGACCCCTCTTACTGTCAACTCACAGGAAAAGTCCGTATCGGAGAGCCCTTCGATCGCATCCGTAATGCAACAACCCAGGCGACGCCCCAACCGCTCAGCCTCGGCGAAGGTCTGCTCCTTCACATGATAACGCGGACTCAAATTGCCGCAGGGACCGTTATGATACACGACCTGCACACCGGGCAGCTCCTCCTGGATATGTTTCCGAGTATAAGCAGGGAAGTCGGATGAAACAAGCGTCGAGTCCTCGTGCATGACGGTCGGGTGCATGCCATAGAAGATCTGCACGGCCATCATTGTGCTGTCGGTAACACGGCGGACGGTCACAATCCCGGCCTCGAGATCATATGGTGCATCAGGCGAAATCCGATTGCAGCCGACACCATCCACTAACGCAGAGGTAACCGCCATTTCAACCGGCTCTAAACTCCTTGCAGCCGCACCGGCGGCACCGGCTATGCCCTGTATCAGAAGCTCCCTGTAATTCGAATCAGGTTCCGGCACCGCCGGGTCACCAGTCATTGCAAGAACATTGCAGGTCACCGGCCCCGAATGAGTATGCGTAGCCGAGATCATAATGCATTCCAGGGGCACCCCGACGCACGCCCCGATCCGGCGACGGCACTCCGCCACCATCTCACTGTCGACATAGAGCACATCCACCGAAATGGAGATCGTCTGGTTCTCACCGTCATCCAGACATAGCGCCGTGGCATACAGCGGATCATGAATACCCGTAGACATGCGTTCGACGTGGGGATAGCCCCACAGAAACATCGATTTGCGCGGAGAAATATCCACCCGCCCGGTTCCAGCCTTTAACATTGCACAGCCTTTAGTACCTCTCTTCTTAAATCCTATCATGTTTGCAAAAGATTTTTTTGACCCGTCTACGCCAGAGGCTACGCCGTGGCACGGCAGGATTAACAGGATCTACAGGATTATTTTGCTTT
>JAQIBS010000140.1 GCA_027858965.1 Kiritimatiellia bacterium | reverse complement strand
AAAGCAAACGCAAATGAGGCAATACCGAGCCATAATTGCGTTTTAAATTTGTTAATAAAGTTTGTTGAATATTTTTTGATGGGAAAGCGATCCTTTTCTGCGGCTGGTTATTATTGGATTATCGTGGGTAATGCTTCCGAGGTCCAGCCTATGCCGAAGCCGACATTCCTCCAGTTTGCAGTCGATGGGGTATTCAATATCCAATATCCAACACGAGATCCGAGCTTGCGAGAAAGGCTGCTCTGCAGGAGCGGCAATGGAGCCCGCAGGGCGAAATGGCAATATCCAATATCCAAGGAGAGCCGCTTCGCTCCATGCGGCTCAGAGAGCCGCTACTACATTTTGCAGATGATGGGGCCGGCATCCCTTCTGGTTGCGGAAGGTGTTGGTTTTTCTAAGTTCAGGAAATGGATGTTTCCAGCATTTCAAAGGTGGCATCGGGTCCAGCTGCCAGCAGTTCATCTGCTCTCTCCTTAGTTAATGCAGGCAGGGCGCCCACTGCGGAAAAGAAGGTGTTCTTTTCTTTGATGCTGCTGAACTTTGATGCGGCTTTATCACTGCAATAGGAGCATCCGGCATAGCGTGCCAGTATTGTCTGGCCAACCATAATGTTGGCACCTTCGGTGAAGAGATCTGCATATTTGTTCAGAACCGGTCCTGTGATGTCATCAACAAACGGGAGACCGCCTTTATTCATTTCAGTTCCAATATTGATTGGCATATCCCGAGAAACACATGCTTGGATTAAATCATCAAGGTTTTTCTGTTTAAGGGCCGCTGTATCAGGGTCTTTTATGTTCCAGTTGCGGTCTGGAATTATGTTGAGAGCCGCACAGCCCTTGGCTGTCATCAGTTTCACAAGCTTCTCTGCATCCGCTTCTCCGTCGCTGGTGCCATCCAGCCAGGCGATGGTTGGGATGGCGTCACAGCTTTTTACCCAGTTAATGAAATCATCTGCCAGCGGAAATGTTTTGTCGGTTGGCTGAATGTAGCCGATGCCACCGCGTTTTGCCAGGGCGTTGCGAATCAGATCTTCAAACTGCGTTAAATTCTCACTGATGCCGGCGAATTCTTCGGTTGAGCATTTCAGCAGGGGAGCCCAGAACTCAGCTCTTTGTGAATTTTCAAGGAAGACCTCGTTTGCCCGAACACGGTAGGCGCGAACTATATGACGCTCTGTGGCCACTCCTTTGGGGGTCAAAGGCACAACATCATTGTCATAGTCAATGGCAATGGCAGGCAGAGCCTCGTTGATTCGTGCTATCAGGGCCAGATTGCGATCCTGTGCACCCTGTCGCAGTTGCGCCAGAGTTTTGCCTGCATCACTGGCGGCAGCAGGGATGGCGGGGAACCCACAGCCCATGATATAGGCAACACCCGGTTCGCCGGGGGAGCTGATATTAACATCCGATTGTTTGGGAACATAGGCGCGGGTTTCCAGATGTACGGCTGATCGGAGAGAGAGCAACTGTGCGGCTTTCAGAAATTCCTCAAGTCCGTCGAGTACATCAAAGTCACATAAAGCTGCCGCATAAAGACCTTTTGATGCACAGTTTAAAGCAATATGAGCAGGGGACCATCCTTCGCTGTTGTATGAAAAGAAAGAGTGGCAGTGCATATTGAAATTAGGGCCTGGTGCAGGAAATTGACTTGAAGCGGCAATCGCTTCCAATGTTCCCATGCGGGTTTCATAATCAAAGTTATCAAGTTGTTCTGTCTGTTCACTCATATCAATTTTACCTTTTTACGTTATTATCACAAGCACCCCATCAGTTTCCGCCCTGCATGGCGTATACGCGTCAACCTAAGTGGCTTACATTAAACCCGCGCAGCGGGTGTTAAAATCCAGCCACGGGTAAAACCCGTGGATTATATCAAAAAACATAGAGCAACGCCTTTATTGCTCTTTCACCAGTCGTTCTAAATCAAGTAAGTCAAAAATTTTCGGGCTTTTCTCTTTTATCTCATCTGTGGTTAATCCATCCAGTTCATGCGGAAATACAACCCATTGGCCCGTTTTCACAACAAAGAAATCGGGTTGCAGATCTGTCTGGTTTTGATCCGGTTTCCAGAAGACCGTTGCAAAGCGGATATCAAGGTTAAAGGATTTCATCTTTTCAATAACGGCTTTTGCTGTATTGCCTGTGTCGAAGATGTCATCGATGATCAGCATTTTTGAGCCGGGAATGATTGATTTAAAAATATCATCAGCATTTTCAAAGATCACCTCATTGTGGCGAGATTTGATGCCGGTATAGGAGTGGCATTTGAGAGTGCGGTGACGCGGCTGCAAACCGTGATAGTGCAGGAATTCGTGGACAATCACACCAACGGGAGCTCCGCCACGCCAGAGAGCAATCATATCATCCGGTTCCCAGCCGCTCTTAATAATCATATGAGCCAGCTTGAAGCTGGCAATATGGTAATCTTCTGCTGATAAATATATTTTTTCTGTCATAAATAATCTTTCGAATATGGCTATTGGCGCATCACAAGTTTCATATACGCCTCAAAGATTTGGTTTCCCCAGAACATCCATATGGTGGCAGCGGCGCAGATATAGGGGCCGAAAGGTATGCGGCTTTGCATTTTTACTCCGCCAAATATAATCAGGAATACTCCCACAATACTGCCCAGCAGTGATGATGCAAAAACGGTGAATAGGACTGCCTTCCATCCTAAAAAAGCTCCGATAGCACCCATCAATTTTACATCGCCAAAGCCCATGGCCTCTTTTTTGAAGGCACGAGTACCCAGTTCAGCTATAGCAAAGAGGATTCCAAAACCAGCCAGAAGTCCAATAGAGGAGCTGACTAAACCGCGCCACCAAATCTCTTGTCCGTGAAGCACGGGACAGATTGCACTTAGAATGGGGCCTGCAATCATGCCTCCAATGGTTACTGAGTCCGGGATGATAAAGTGTTCAAAGTCGACAAAGGTGCCGAGGATAAAGCCGCCCAGAACCAGCCAGTAAATAGGTACAATTGAGAAGTGGGAGATCGGTAGCATGTACATGGCTGCCGGGATAGCCCATTTCATGTAGACCGCCAGGAAGAGCATCGCAGTCAGGAGTTCCACTAGTGTGTAGCGGAATGCGATCGGATTTTTGCACTTGGCACACTTCCCGCGCAGGGCGGTCCAGCTTAGAACCGGTATATTGAGATACCATGGAATCATCATTCCGCAGTGCGGACAGTGGGAACGTGGCTTAACCACAGATTCATCGCGAGGAATGCGATAGATACAGACATTAAGGAAGCTGCCTACGCAGGCACCGAAAAATGTGGAGAAAATAGCAAATACAGTAATGTAAAACTGAAACTCTTCATTTGTCATAATAGTCATACGGTAATGATACACATATTATGGTAATTGTCGCAAGTATGGAGTTGATATATTCTTGGTTAGGGAGCTGGAGGGGTTAGGGAG
>JAQIBS010000080.1 GCA_027858965.1 Kiritimatiellia bacterium | reverse complement strand
GGATAAGCAAGGAGCCTGATGAGCGAAGCGAGTCAGGCATCGGTCGAACCCCTTGGGGCACAGAAATGAATGAGAGATACAACAACAAAAGTGACAACTTTTTTTCAGGACGCGACACCCGTTGCGATGCTCACCAGCCGATCAGTCTTCGTCCCGCAAGCGGGACTACGCCCTGACAAGCAGGGGCGGCTGAAACAACAGCGCAGACTGGTCTGCGCACTCCAGAGCCTCCGGCGGAATAGCCAATCTTTGCCCAATAAACAAAGTTTTAGAAAGAACGATAAATTGTTTTTCTAGCCGCATAAGCGGCTAATGATCAGGATTTAAACTCTTAAAACACGCAGTGTTTTTTCCTAATGCAGCAATGCCTATCCCACAACTCAACTTTGGTTGTAACATGATTACGCATATCACTCAGAGTAAGTTGGCGCATTAGAGTGGTCAAAAAAATACAATAGTAATAATTTGAACGTTTTGTTATCGTTTTTAGAGTATTATATCTCTAATTCTATTGTTGAAAAAAAGATAAGGGATAAGGATGGAAAAGATGTCGAAATTGTTTTTGTTGATGCTATGTCTGACTGCCTGTGTTTGCGTCAATGCAAATGAGGATGTTTTTGTTAAGGGGGGCAAAGTCGTTGGTTTGATGGCTGAACCGGATTGTCCGATTGCGGTTAATGATGGAGCTGTCATTTTAAAAGATCCCAAAGCGCTCTTTTATGGCAATCGTATTCCCGGTGTAGGTAATATCGAGGTCAAAATCAAGATGGCTATTGATGATCTCAAAGGGTCCGCTGCCTCATTTGTGATTGATGAAAAAAATCATTTTGGCTTTGAAGGCGGGCATAACAAGATGTTCCTACAGGGATCTCTTTTTAGAGGGAAATTGATCGAGAGGGTTGCCCCTGAATCAATTCGTGATGGAAAAACCTTTGTGTTTACAGCAGTTCGTAAAGGGGAAAAGCTCAGCTTTAAAATCAATGATGAGGTGATTCTTGAAGTCGTTGATAAACGTAAGAATTTTGGGACGGTGGCACTGCGTCCCTGGCGCAGCACCATGCGTGTCTATGACTTCTCAATGGTCTGCAATTTCAGCAGCGGAGTAGAGGGGATGCTTGTGGAACGGAAGTATTTCGATAAGATGGCTGAACGCCCCTTTATTGATTTATCCAAAGATACTTCGCATCAGACGGTTGTTGCGGCCGGGACCGAGGAGGTCTATCAGGGACATCCCACCACAACCAAACTGGCTGATGACTCCATTCTGGCTGTCTGGTGTGTGAACCACGGTGGACACGCCGGACCAATGGCAAAGAGTGTGGATGGCGGTAAGAGCTGGACGCGTATAGATGAACTGATGCCCAAAGGCTATTGGCACCATCAGAACTGTCCCAGCATATATAAAATGAAAGATCCTGCAGGTAAAGAGCGTATCTGGGTTTTCTCAGCTGCGACACCCAACCGGGCTGGTCCTCCAATGCCCTCCATTATGAGTGAAGATAATGGTGCCAGCTGGAAAGAGATGCCGCCGCTGGGTGAAAAATTCCGTTGTGTGATGACATTCAGCAGCATGGTCCTACTGAAAGATGGATCGTATCTGGGCTTGTTTCATCGCGGACCCGATGGAAAAGATCGTGCGCCGCTGGAAGTGGTGCAAAGTATCTCGAAGGATGGCGGTTTCAGCTGGTCTGATCCGCATGTGGTCTGCAAAGTTGAGGGAAAGAACCCCTGTGAACCATTTGTTTTTCGATCTCCCGATGGCAAAGAACTCTGCTGTGTGATGCGTGAGAATACCCACAAGGGCTGCAGCCTGATGATGTTCAGTCAGGATGAGGGTCAAACATGGAGCACGGCTGTCAATACATCCTGGTCATTGACCGGTGATCGACATCAGGGCCGTTATCTTCAGGATGGACGTCTGGTCATTGTTTTCAGAGATACCGCCCCCAAATCTCCGACTATCGGCCACTTTGTTGCCTGGGTTGGCACATATGCGGATATCAAAGCCCGTAAAGAGGGGCAGTGTCGCGTGAAACTGCTGCATAACTATGCCGGTTGGGATTGCGGTTATCCAGGAATTGAACTGATGAAGGATGGAACCATTGTGGCCACCACCTACATCAAATACTGGAATGACAAACGCAAAAATTCTGTTGTAAGCGTCAGGTTTAGCGCTAAGGATTTCAGCAAATAGGGATGTGTTGATGATTTTAGCATCTGGAAACATGTTCTTAATTTGAATAATTTTGTGGGCAGTCCGTTCGAGCTCCCGTCTTCGCCCCGCAGGCGTGGCATGCAAGGAATTCGGCTACAGTTAAGAGGTTGATTTTCTCTCTGTAGAGCGGATAACCCCGCCACTTTTCTGCTCGCTACTTCAACTTACGTCATCCTTCATAATGCTCTTCGATACCATGGCAACCGCTCGAGTGGAACTTTAATCTCTTTCTCCACCGGACCTGTGACGGTTGATCCATCATCGCCCTTCCAGGTTCCCTTCCAGGTTCCCTTCGGGAATACAACTTTGCGGCTGTATTTACCATTCTCCTGAACGGGTGCCACAAGAATATTTTTTCCCATCATAAACTGATCTTTGATATCAGCGTAGCCCTGATTAGGAAAATTATACTCCATGTGACGCAATACCGGCTCGCCGGTTTTTGCGGATGCTTTGACCAGCTCCAATATCGCGGAGCCCATCTTTTTATGCAGCAGTGCCATCTGACGGCAGATCTCCATATTATCTTTGCTGAGTACGCGCCAAGGTGCCACGGAGAACTGCATCATAGGCATCAGTGCTGAGCATTGAGCGGAACGGACAATCAGCTCCTGATCTAGTGGCTTGTTCGGATCATTATAAAAGAAGGTGTACTGACCGCCACCAATCATATCGGGGCACATATAGGCATAGCCCATCAGGCCGGTTGCAAGGGCATCTGGGATCAGTTGTTGAAGAGCGCGCCAGTTGTGGTCTTTATCACGCAGACGCTGAGCCAGAGGCTGACCAGCGCACTTCCAGCAGGCCCGGTATTCATTCAGCTTAAAGGCCAGCCCCAGCTTTGCCCACAGCTCGGAGAATTCATTGGGGGTAACATCTTTCTTCTTTGCTTTAATGTTGGACGTTCAAGGCGATAGCTGCCCTATTCATCCATCCCGCTGCGTAGCTCGATAATCTTTTCGCGGATTTTTCCAGGGAGGGTTGCTTTGTCGGTAGCGTTTGCAATAATCTTTACCAGGGCTGATCCAACCACAAGTCCATCGGCAAAAGGAGCGAGGCGTTTGGTGTCCTCTCCTGAGCTGATTCCAAAGCCGAGACAGATCGGTAGGGGCGATATTGCCTTAACCGCTGTAGCGTGTTTTGCAACAACATTGTGATCAAGTCCGCCGGTTCCGGTTACTCCGGTTCTGGTAATAAGATAGAGAAATCCTCCTGCTCCGTCAACCAGCATGTTCAACCGTTTTTCAGTTGTGGTAGGGGCTGCCAGACGTATTATGTGAACATCTTTATCTGCAATGGCAGTACGTAGAGGACCAGCTTCTTCCGGTGGAAGATCTACAATCAGAACGCCGTCGATACCGCATTCATCAAGTTTTTCGGCCAGTCTATCGAGCCCGTATTTAAACAGCGGATTATAGTAGCTGAATATAACAATCGGGGTTTCCACCTCGGCTCGCAGCTTCTTTGCCAGTTTAAATGTGCTGGTGAGCGACATCCCGGACTTGAGAGCGCGCTCTGAAGCCACCTGAATCACAGGCCCATCGCAGGTCGGATCAGAGAAGGGAATGCCCAGCTCTAGGATATCAATGCCGGATGTACAGGCGGTTTTCAGGATTTCAAAGCTGGTCTCAAAGTCAGGATCACCAGCGGTTAGAAAGCCGATCAGCGCTTTTTTGTTTTGAGCTTTAAGCTCAGCAAATGTTTTATCTATTCTGTTCATCATTGTTCCTTTTAAATTAGCAGGACCTATAGGACAGGTGGGACTTGTAGGGCGGGGGGCGCCTGTCTCGCCGCAGCCCTGCCTTTAGCATTCCAGCTCTCACGCACTTTAGAACTTTAGAACTTCTTAACCTTCGCTCTTCTTTTCTGCCAGATAATTCAGTATATGATCCAAATCTTTATCGCCGCGTCCGGAGAGGTTAACCAGCAGTATCTCATCCTTGGAGCGTTTCTTCGCTTCTTTCAGGGCAAAGGCCAGGGCATGCGAACTCTCCAGTGCCGGGATAATCCCTTCGTACTTACAGAGCATCTGGAATGCATCAACAGCCTCCTGATCGGTGATGCCCTCATAGTGAACGCGGTTCAGGTCATGAAGAAGGGCATGTTCTGGACCTACGCCGGGATAGTCGAGTCCCGCTGAGATAGACCATGCCTCGTGGATCTGTCCTTCATCATTTTGCAGAAGATAGGTCATAGCTCCATGCAGGGCACCGGGGGAGCCGCCACTGATAGATGCCGCATGCTGTGGAGTATTCACTCCGAGACCGGCTGCCTCTACTCCGACCATTGAACAGGGGTCATCCAGAAAGGGGTAGAAGAGTCCCATGGCATTGCTGCCGCCACCTACGCAGGCGATCAGCTGATCGGGAAGTCGGCCAACCTGATCAAACATCTGCTGACGGGCTTCATCGCCGATAACGCGTTGTAAATCGCGTACCATCTCAGGGTAGGGATGCGGGCCGGAAACAGTTCCTATAATATAGAAAGTTTCTTCCACCTCAGCCACCCAGTAACGCAGGGCTTCGTTCATGGCATCCTTGAGGGTGCTGGTGCCGGAGGTAACCGGAATTACCTCAGCTCCTAGAAGCTGCATGCGCTGGACATTAGGGGCCTGGCGGCGGACATCTTCCGCACCCATGAACACCTTGCACTCCATGCCGAATCGCGCTGCGATTGTGGCAGTTGCTACTCCGTGCTGGCCGGCACCGGTCTCGGCAATCACCTTTTTCTTGCCCATTTTTTTTGCAAGGAGGCCCTGACCAACAACATTATTGATCTTATGGGCGCCAGTGTGTGCGCAGTCTTCTCGTTTGAGATAAATCTGTGCTCCACCGATATGGTCAGAAAGTCTTTTCGCATAATCCAACGGGGTTGGACGACCCGCGTAGTTGCGCAGCATGGATCTGAACTCCTGCATGAACTCCGGGCTGGTTTTCGCATGTATCCATGCCTCTTCCAGATCAGTCAGGGCCGCCATCAGAGTTTCACCAACATAGCGTCCGCCATATTTACCAAAGTGTCCTGTTGCATCAGGATACTTGCCAATAATTTTTGTGTCTTCAATATTCATAGTTGCTTTCCTTCATTCGGTATCGGTATCGCTATCGGCATCGCTACTCGAACTGCATTTTTGAACCCGATTCCGAGTTGCTGCTCATTACCTAACGGGTGTGGTATTTTCAACCTTCATCCCTCATAATTCATCCTTGTTACCTCTCCGCACCGGCATAGGATGTGAAGCGTTCTTCGATAACAGTTTTGTAGCGTTTATGCACCTCGCGCAGGATCTCCTCGGTTGTCTTCCAGTCGATGCAGGCATCGGTAACGGAAATTCCCGGTTTCAACTCTTTCGGGTCACCGATCATGGGTTGGTTGCCCCACTCCAGGTTGCTCTCAAGCATGAAGCCGCGGATGGAACGATTTCCATTCTCTATCTGACTTATAAGATCGCGGGCGACCATGCACTGTCGTTCTGCCTGTTTATTTGCGTTAGCATGGCTGCAGTCGACGATTATCTGCTCAGGAACTTTTGCGAGACGCAGTGCCTTTTCGCTGAAGCGGATGCTCTCTGCATTGTAATTGGGCTTTTTGCCTCCGCGTAGAACCAGATGTGGATAGGGATTGCCTGTGGTACTGAATACGGCAGGAAGCCCATCATCAGTTACACCGAGAAAGTGATGGGGCCCCATTGCTGTTTTGATTCCGTTCAGTGCAGCTGTCAATGTGCCATCTGTCGCATTTTTAAGACCAACCGGTGTGGAAAGACCACTGGCAATTTCACGGTGGGTCTGTGATTCAACGGTGCGGGCACCGATAGCCGACCAGGATATCAGATCTCCTATGTACTGCGGCATCAGCGGGTCGAGCACCTCAGTTGCAGCAGGCACTCCAATTTCGGCGATAGTCTTGAGAAACTGCCGCGCCATGCGGATGCCTTCGCCAATAAAAAAAGTATCGTTCATGTAGGGGTCGTTAATCAGACCTTTCCAGCCGAGTGTGGTGCGTGGCTTCTCAAAATATACGCGCATCAGAACACAGACGCTGTCGCTAATTTCATCACTGAGTATTTTCAATTTACGGGCATACTCCTCTGCGGCCGCAAGGTTGTGGATTGAGCACGGACCGACAATAGCTAGCAAGCGGTGATCTTCGTCATCCAGAATATGTTCAATGGACTGACGGTAGCCTTGTATCTTATTAATGAGATCCGAGGTCAGCGGACTCTCCTGGTTAATCTCACGTGGTGTGTCAAGCAGTGCAGTTGATGCAATATTTGCATTTTTTAATTTTGTTGCAGGCATTCTATTCTATCTCCAGAATATGGTATTCAAGTTTAAATTTTCAGCGACATTTATAAGTTCAATAATTTTATTACGGTCTTTAACTCCGGGGGCATTTTCAACAGCTGAGCTAAGATCAAACGCTGTCGCACAGGATGCCATGGCAGCTTCCTGTAGGTTTTTTGCGGTTAATCCCCCAGCCAGGGCAAAGCTATGCTTTCCGTTAAGTATTGAGGCCTTTGTCCAATTCCACGCCGCGCCATTTCCTCCTGGGAGTATTCCCTGTGATAATTCTACCATAACTCCACTCTTCGGTGGTAGGTTGTCCGCATCTTTTAAGAGCTGTTCTCCTGAGCTTTTCAGGACCTTGATAACACGGTATCCAGAGTGCAACGCCCGCTCTATATCATCATTGCTTTCATGGCCGTGCATCTGTATAGTTGTAAGTTTTGCGGTTTTGGCTGTTTGTAGCAGCTTTTCAATTGGCATGTTAACAAAAACACCGACCTTTGCCACACCCTCCGGCAGGGGGGCAAGAACCTCGGCGGCCTGCTGTGCGGATACATTGCGAGGACTCTTCGGAAAGAACACAACGCCGATAGCGCCTGCTCCCTGTTCAGCGCAGAAGAGGGCGGTGTCAGGATCGGATATTCCACAAATTTTTAAAGAATTTAATTTCATAATAGTTATAGCCACAAAAAACACAAAAAGACACAAAGATTAACCTTGCACATATTTCTTGATAAATAACTTAGAAGATCCAAAGTTTATCAGCAATCCATCATGAATTCTGGCTGATTTAAGATAACCAAGTATTTGCGCTATATGTTCCTGTGATATGTTGTGAGTTGCTTTTAGTTCAAGTATTAAACAATCATTAATAAAGAGATCTGCATAATAATTACCAATTTCTGTGCCATCTTCATCATATACCTTAAGAGGGTGTTGTTGTTTAACATCCAGTCCCTGTTTTCGTAAGCGGTGAGCAAGAGCGTTTTCATAAACCTTTTCTAAATGACCATTACGATGATATTTATGAATTGCGAAACTAGTTTCTCTTACAATATCGCATAGTTCATTAATGGTCATGTTTCTCTCCTTTTTATGAATTTTTGTGTTTTTTGTGGCTAAGAAAATCTAATCAGTGGCTATCCAGATTTTTAAAGTTGCCACGGGGTCGGGTTGTTTTACGAGGGCCTCGCCTATCAGGAAACGGCGGATGCCGTTATTAAGGTTCAATTCAATATCGGCTTTGTTGTGCACCCCGCTGGCTGCCACAACAGATGCACTCTCTGGAAGCAGCTTTGCTATCCGGACGGCATGATTGATATCAGTTTTAAAGTGAGCTAGGTCGCGGTTGTTAATGCCGATCATGGTGGCCTTGAGGGCTGCGGCCCGTTTGGCATCCTCTTCATCGAAAACTTCGGTCAGTACGTCCAGCCCTAGCCTGCGTGCAAGTGAGTATAGATTGCACAACATCGCATCATCGAGGATGCGCACTATCAGAAGAATGGCATCAGCACCGATAGCAGCGCTTTCATAAACCTGATATGGCTCAATTATAAAATCTTTGCGTAATACCGGAAGTTCAATAGCAGCTCTGGCACTCTTTAGATCTTCCTGGGTGCCTTTGAAAAAGTTCGGTTCAGTTAATACTGAGAGTGCGGCTGCACCGCCCTCCTGATAGGCCTGCGCAACAGTTGCAGGATTTAAGTCAGGATTGATATCTCCCCTGGAGGGGGAGGCGCGTTTTATCTCAGAGATGATGCGTACGCCATCCTGATTCAAGGAATCTTCAAAGCCCCTGAATCCGGTACGTGCGGCCGCGATCCGTTCAATCTCAGATTGTGAAATGTGGTTTTTGCACTTCGCAATTTCAATCCGCTTGGATGTCAGTATTTTATCTAAAAATGAACTCATAATAATAAATCTAGTTTGTCCACAAAGAACACAAGGAACGCAAAGAAAATTCTTTTTAAAAGTAGCGTAGCATCAATCTTTGTGTTCTCTGTGCTCTTTGTGGATAATTAAAAATATCAACCTTGTTTCGAATAATCAATCAGTTGATTCAGCTTGTCGAGTGCAGCGCCGCTATCAATAGATTCAATCGATTTCTTTATACCGTCTTCCATGCTTTCTACAATGCCTCCGGCCAGGAGTGATGCTGCCGAGTTTATCAGAACGATATCGCGTTTGGGACCTTTGATATCGCCGCTGAGAATGTCTTTTGTGATTTTGGCATTGAGTTCCGGTTGACCGCCTTCCAGCTCCTCCGGGGCACAGAGATCATCAAAGTAGTTAAGCGGATCAATATCATAGGTCTTGATTGATCCGTTATTCATCTCTGTGCAGCGGGTGGTGGTGGTCATGGTGATTTCGTCCATACCGTCATGCCCATGTACCACCAGGACGCGTTTGGCACCTAGCTCCTTGGCTACGCCAGCAAAGGTTTCGGTCAGCTCGGGTGCAAAAACACCGATTAACTGACGTGTTGCTCCGGCGGGATTAGAGAGAGGACCGAGCATGTTGAATATTGTACGCACTCCCATTTGTTTGCGGACAGGGCCGCAGTGACGCATGGCACTATGGAATGAGGGAGCAAAGAGAAAGCAGATGCCAATTTCGTTGATAGCCTCTTCCATCACTTCGGGATCTACCTGCAGGTTGAATCCTAGCTTTTCCAGACAGTCAGCTGCACCGCTTATTCCTGAGCTGGCGCGATTGCCGTGCTTGGCAACAATGGCTCCGGCACCGGCCGCAACAAATGAGACGGTTGTAGAGATATTAAAGGTTTTGCCTCCATCACCACCAGTGCCGACCGTGTCCAAGGTGTCGTTGGCAAGCGACTGAATACGGGTGGCGGCTTTACGCATGGCCTGGGCGCCACCGGTTATCTCGCTGATGGTTTCGCCTTTGGTTGCCAGCGTTGCGAGAAAGGCCCCAATCTGACCTTCCGTCAACTCACCCTTAAGCATAGTTGTAATGGCTTCATAACTTTCGGTGTCGGTCAGGTCCTGGCCTGCGATCATTTTTTTTAGCATTCTGGAGATTTGCATCATTCACCCTTTCTTGTTTTTTTGTACGTTTTTTGTTTCTCACAGAGGCACAGAGTTCACAGAGTAATATCTTGAGTGTTTTTTTCTCCGTGTTCTCTGTGACTCTGTAAGAGATAATTTTAGAGCAGTAATATCCTATTAATCCTGTTAAGAATTTGGTTGCGGCTTGTCCTCGCTGTGTTTTTTGTGGCTATAATTTTTTTGCGGCGAGTTTCAAAAAGTTTCTTAGAATGCGTTTACCGGTTGGGGTCATGATGGATTCCGGGTGGAACTGGATTCCATATATGGGCATATCTTTGTGACGTATCCCCATGATCTCGCCGTCTTCAGTCTCAGCGGTGATTATCAGCTCTGGCGGAAGAGATTCACGCTCAATGGCCAGCGAATGATAGCGCATTGCCTTCAACGGGCGTGAATCGAGGTTCTTAAAGATATACTTTCCATCGCAGGTAACCTCTGATGTTTTGCCGTGCATCAGTTTCTTGGCATGGATAATTTTTGCGCCAAAACAGACGCCAATGGATTGATGTCCAAGGCAGACTCCTAGAATAGGAACTTTTCCGGCAAACTGCTTGACGGTTTCAATGGATATGCCGGCATCTTCTGGACGTCCCGGACCCGGCGAGATGACAATTGCCTCAGGCATTTTTTTAAGCAGCTCTTGCACTGTTATGGCATCATTGCGGTGTACTTCAACTTCGCTGTGCATTTCCCGTAGGTATTGCACAAGGTTGTAAGTAAATGAATCATAGTTGTCTATCATTAAAATCATTTTTTATCTCCTTTTTTCTGCGGCCAAAAAATTCCATATTCTACTTACTATGTATTCTCTTTTACTTCCTGTAAACCCTTGAGCATTTCGATTGAACGGGCAATTCCACCAGCTTTATTAATGGTTTCCTGATATTCAAAATCGGGGTCGGAGTCGGCTACAATTCCGGCTCCGGCACGGATTGTCAGACGTCCGTGACGTGCTACGGCTGTACGAATACAGATAGCAAAGTCCATGTTTCCATCAAAAGAGATATATCCAACCGCACCGCCATAGGGACCACGTGGCTCATCTTCCATCTCAGCTATGATTTCCATGGCCCGAATCTTAGGCGCACCACTGAGGGTGCCGGCCGGGAAGGAGTATTTAAATAGATCAAATGCATCATATTTATCTTCAACATCGGATGTGATATTGGAGACCAGATGCATTACATGAGAGTAGCGTTCAACGATCATCAGATCTGTGACCTGTACACTGCCGGGAATCGATACACGTCCCAGCTCATTACGTCCGAGGTCAACCAGCATCAAATGTTCTGCCCGCTCTTTTTCATCCTGCAGAAGCTCATCGGCCAGCTTACGGTCCTCCTGTTCGGTTTTACCTCTGTGGCGGGTGCCTGCAATAGGGCGAAGGCAGGCCGAACGCTTGTTGAGTCGGATCATTGTCTCAGGCGATGATCCAATTAGTGTGCACCCACTGGATTTAATAAAGTAGAGATAGGGAGAGGGATTAATATATCGTTGCGAACGGTAGAGACTGACCAGATCATCCGGGGCAGGACCAACAAAAGTCTGTGAGAGTACGCATTGAATGACATCGCCCTCATAGATGTTTTTCTTAACCTTCCTGACCATATCTTTATAGTGTTCCGGGTCCATTGATGGTTGAGGCATTGTCAAAGGTGTCTTGTTTTTGACCTCATTGTTGGGACTTACGGTCTGGATGGTGTTGTAGACTTCTTCGACACGGGCTGTGGCATTATCGTAACGCTTGTCTGCTTCGTTAGTATCTGCAAATGAGAGTGCTATTATATCAAGTGTATGGGCGATATTGTCAAAAACCAGCAGGGTGTCCGGTATAATGAATTCAGCCAGCGGCGCATCCGGAGGAAGGGTATTGGGAACTTTGGGTTCTATGAAATGAATACTTTCATATGAAAAATATCCTACCAGACCTCCGCAGAATGGCGGCAATCCCGGGATCTGAGCCAGGTTGTATGGTTTAATAATGGAACGAAGCACGCCAAATGGATCATTGTTGTGAGGGATGCGCTTCTCTTCAATGCCTTGTCTCACAACAACATCCCGGCTGAATACCGTGATCGTTGCGTGGGCTGATATACCCAGGAAACTGTAGCGACCCCAGTTTTCGCCACCCTCTGCACTCTCCAGCAAAAACAGGTTGGGAGAACTCGCTGCAAAGCGTGATAATACGGAAACAGGGGTCTCTTTATCCGCTAGAATTTTCATTCCAACCGGTATTACCGATCCCTCTTTTATTAATTCATTAAACTCTTCGCGAGTTGGGTATTTCTTTAAAAGCATCTTGTTATCTCCAGGTTCTAAAAAGAAAATCTCTCTTCTGGTGTTTCTTTATATAGAAACACCCTGCTTGTGTCAACTGTAAATTTTAAATAATATTTGCATTAATACGAAAAACAACCTGAAGGTTACATACGAATATTAGCTTTGGTTCTATGAAACAATAATGGTTTCAGCTATAATTTATCTTTTAAAACTTATATAGCATCTATTAAAAAAATATGCCTAAAACATTTTCAGAAAAACTTCTCGCATGGTACAAGCTCAACAAGCGCGACCTGCCATGGCGACATACAAGAGATCCCTATAAGATATGGATATCCGAGATTATGCTGCAGCAGACAACTGTGACGGCGGTTATTCCATATTTTGAAAGATGGATCAAATGTTATCCTACCATGAAGAGTCTGGCCGCAGCCGGTGAACAGGAGCTTATGAGCTCCTGGGAGGGTCTTGGTTATTACTCACGTGTAAGGAATATTCATAAGGCTGCAAAGATCATGGTTCGTGATTTTGAGGGAAATGTGCCGGATGATCCAAAAGCGCTGATTAAACTTCCTGGCTTCGGTCCCTATACCGTCGGCGCTGTATTGAGCATTGCTTATGGACTGAGGGAGCCGATTATTGATGCCAATGTCCGCCGAATCGTTATGCGCCTGCATGCTATTAAGGGCAAGGCGGATGCTTCAGTTGATGTTAAGATTCTGCCCTGGATTGAGAAGACTCTTCCTCGTGGTCAAATGAGTGAGTTTAATCAGGCCTTTATGGAACTGGGTGCATTGATTTGCTCTAGGCAGCCGCAGTGTCTGCAGTGTCCTGTCAAGGAGTTCTGCCGGGCGCATGACAAAGGTGTTCAGGATGAGATCCCTGAACCGAAGAAGGTCAGTTATATTGATGTGGAGATGGTGGCCGCTGTGATCAGGCATGGGGATAAATACTATATTCAGCAGCGGAGCGGAAAAGGGGTGCTTTCCGGGCTGTGGGAGTTTCCCAGTAGCGAATTATTAAAGGGAGAGAGCAGTTTAGGGGCGGCTAAGCGTTTAATGGAAGAGCAACGCTGTGACGATTGTTCCCGAATTACTAAGCTTGGTCTGGTTCGTCATTATTACACAAATCACCGGGTTAAGCTGCATGCGTATTTATGCGATGTTAACTCTCTTCCTGAGGAGGATCTTATCCATCGACAGGTAATACTTGCGCAGATGAAAGAGTTTGCTATGCACTCCGGAGCTGTTAAAATTGCGGAGAAATTGGGATAACTGACGGCTCTTCGACAAGCTCAGAACAGGCGGGCCGGCGTACCTCCCTCAACTCCCTCTTCGACCTTTTTTTAGCAGAATAATTGATGGCAGAATAATTTTTTGCTTCATTAATTTTTAGGCGATTAGTCTCTTCAACAACATTCGATGATGCTCAAACCTAAACACCTAACAGTCTAAACACCTAAACTCCTGCATCCTACTGGATGCTATTCTTAAGTAACTCCAGGCGGAAATTATCGATGTAAAATCTGGCCTCTGCATAAGCACTAAAGCGGGCAATTCCCGCAACCCAGCTTGAAGCGTGTGGCGTGTAGCTTGTAGGTTGCTCTGCATTTTTGCTACCCGCTACAGACTACCAGCTACCAGCTTAATTTCTTTTTTTCGTGACAGAAGTGGAGGGTCCCAGGCCCTGGGACCGCGGACGGTGGGCCACCGTCCCTCCAAATGAAACAGAAACTTTCATTACACTGTCCATTGAGGGTCCATCTCTGCTCTCTCCGCATCTCTGCGAGGTATATATTCCTTATTCGCTATCGCTATCGGCATCGAGTTGCACACGTCTTCTACGCACAAGAACCCAACATGGATAAACAGGATATATAGGATAGATGGGTGCTTCAATTTCTTGTTTTTTATGACAGGAGTTGATTTTATAGCTACTAATAACCCAGTTCCAGAATTTCAGCAATCACATCCGCTGTGTACTCATCTCCAGTTCCCCAGGCTTTGGCCAGTATTTCAGAGTGACGTGCCAGCTCGGGAATCTGATCTCGCTGAATATTGCATTCACGCAGACTAACGGGGTTGCCAATCTTGGAGAGCCATGCCCTGAACTGTTCAATGCCCTCTTTACAGGCCTTGGCGTCATCACTTTCTGTGACATCCATGATGTTGCGGGCAAATGAGGCGATACGCGAGCTGCGTCGACGGCTCTCCCATGTCATCCAGGCCGGTCCTGTGACGGCCAGTCCAGCACCGTGAGCTACATCAAAGAGTCCACTCATAGGATGTTCCAGAGTATGAGATGGGGTTGTCCAGGCTCCAACGCCGGAGGAGCCGAGGAAATTCCAGGCCAGAGTGGCAGCCCACATCATTGATGCACGTGCCTCCAGGTCAAAGGGGTCTTCCAAAATTCGTTCTGTTGAACGCATGATAGCTTTGACAACGCCTTCAGCATAGCCATCCTGTACCGGCATAAATCCGTCGGCCCGTGTGAGATAGCTTTCAATTGTGTGTGAAATTGCATCTGATGCAGAGTAGGCCACATAGTTTGGCGGCACGCTAATTGTGGTTTTCGGGTCAAGAATAGAGATTTTCGGGTTGAGTACGGGAGAGATAACAGCGCGTTTTTCGCGACTTTCATCATCAGTGATAACCGTACCTCCATTCATCTCAGTACCCGTAGCGGGAAGGGTTAGAACTGTGCAGAGAGGAAGTGCTTTCTCCGGTGTGATTGTGGCACGGTTGACATAGTAGTCCCAGAAGTCACACTCTGCCGGAACGCCGAGGGCAATCGCTTTGGCTTCATCGATCACACTGCCACCGCCGACAGCCAGAATTCCATCAACTCCTTTCTCTTTGGCCAACTCAATGCCAGCCTGAGTATGGGAACGCAAAGGATTGGGGGAAACTCCGGACCATTCAGTCCATTCCACACCGGCTTCTTTCAGAGATGCTGTTACAACATCATAGACACCGTTCTTTTTTATACTGGCTTTGCCGTAGACCAGCAGAATGTTTTTTAAACCGCAGCTGGAAACATGTTCCCCGGCTGTTTTTACTGTGTCTTCGCCGAAAATGATCTTGGTTGGGTTGCAGTATTCAAATGGATACATAATAACTCCTTGTAAATGGTGTTAAATTTAGTTTTAATTAAAGTTACTCAAAATGATAGCATAATGAGTGAAAATGGGTGAAGTATATAAAATGTACAGTTTTGGTTGCGTTCCGTTGAACATTTCCTATTGTGTTTGCCCTGAAAGGGCTTGTCAAACTAGCCCAGGGCACCGCCCTCATTATACCTCACATCTTAATCATGTTAATCATGTAATCCTGTCAGAAAATATTCTCCTGTTACTTACTGCCTATTTGGTTCCGGCTCCGCTGGTTTAGGTAAATGCGAAGCGTTCAAGTTAGCCTTTTCGCTCTTTTGACTTTTTTTAGGGAATCATTCCTACTCTTCAATGACAACCCGGA
Source organism: Kiritimatiellia bacterium (assembly GCA_027858965.1). GTDB lineage: Bacteria > Verrucomicrobiota > Kiritimatiellia > RFP12 > UBA1067 > M55B167. The sequence goes on along the minus strand of JAQIBS010000080.1, from coordinate 58,479 downwards.
AGCCGACATCGTAGACCTTCTGCCAGCTGGGGTAGGCTAGAGTAGCGTTAAATGTGGCTTTGCATGGACGGGTATGCCAGGAGCCGCCGCAGGCGTATGTGCGCCCGTCAGCAGTGCTGCTGCCGCTCCACTCCCAGACATTCCCTGTGGTGTCATATAGCCCCCATCTGTTGGGTTTGAAGCTGGCTGTGGGGGACGACACTCTAAAGCCATCATCGATATCACATCTGGCAGGTCGCCACTTCGGTATGGCTCCCACAGGTAAACCCCATCCCAGTTTTAGTACCCTGTTGAAACTTTTATCTGCCAAGTTGGCATACTGGTTGAAGCTGGCTGAATTGCTGCCCCATAAGTACTCTTCATCTGAACCGGCCCGGGCCAGCCATTGCCATTCATTTTCATCAGGTAATCTGCATTTGAGAGCGCTCTTTTCAGAGAGCCATTTGCAGAATTCTGCGGCCTGCTGTGCCGATACCCGGCAGACAGGTTGTGTGGGTGTGTTACAGGGAAAACCGCGCTCCGCCACGCTGAATTGCAGAAAATCACCGGCTTCAATCCGACTGTCATGTGCGGGATCAAACCGAGCAAACTCCTGATTGCTGACTTCATGAATACCAGCCCATAGAACTTTAGAAAAGTGGATTTCTTTGTCCTCGCTCAGCTGCAGTGTGCCGGATGGTATTTTGACAAAATGCATTTCTATATTATTACCCAGCCGGATTTTTCTGGTTTCCGGTGTAAAAGGTTTCAGCGTACAGTTAACCTTACTGTAGCTCTCTGAAGGAGGCCTATATACGTTTGTGGATATTGCAATCTGAGCAGCGGTGAACTTGCTTCGGAACTCTTTGTCCTCCAGGTCTTCATCTACACCGGCGTAACGCTTTATCAGCTCCGCTCTTCTGGAGGCAATAGCGGCAACCCGATTTGTACCGGCTATCTCGGTCCAGGTGCCGTGCGCCGGGGTGTTGAGATCAATCCATGTGTTTATGCGGCTCCACTGTTCCTCGCTCAGCGTGACTCCATGATGGCCATTTTCGAGCATTTGCGCCAGTTCGGTAGTGGAGGCGTGATATTCGCAGGGTTCAAGCAGGTGCATATCACTTTCCATGGTAGGGCTGCGCACATAAGCTTGCAGGGCTAGATAGGCGGGTGGAAAATGAGCTTCATTATTATAGTATTTTGCTGCTGACCCAGCTGGGGTATCAGGGCGCTGCGTAAAGTCAGGGCGTTGCGCATCTGTGCCGTTATGGCATTTTATACAGGCCTGATCCAGTACAGGCTGCACTTCACGATTGAATGAAAATCCGCGCGTTGGTCCGTACCAGGGTTTGATTCGGGCAGGCTCTTTCATAATGGCACTCATTTGCAGTCGCGGTCCTGACCCCATGTTCTGGGGTTCGTGGCAGCCGGTGCATGATTGCAGTTCACCCGGCATAACTGTGGTCCAGCTGCGCATCAGTTGCAGAGCACGACCTTTTTCATCCAGGGGTTGGAATGCAACAGGGGTGTTGGCTGGAACCTCAAAGAAGGCGGAACCATCCGGGGAGACGGGGACTGTTCCTATGATGCGTTTAACATCCCACGGACCATCCAGACCGACACGGTCTACCTGACCGCCCATGCCTCGATAGGAGAATGCGTATGTGAACACTCTGAGTCTTTTTACACTACCGCGTGGAACACCGGCAAGCCCCGGTCCCTGATAAATATCGATGATTTTAACTCTTGCCGGTTGCCCCTCTTCTACAAGTGAGGGACGTACCGGTGGGCGTTTCTGCTTTTCCAGCGGGGTTATTTCAAGCAGAGCTTTACCGGGAACCTCATGCAGCAGGGTCAAGTTGTCAAATGTGTCGACCAGGTATATTCCCCAGTTGGCATCTTTATCCGGTTTGCAGGATACAAGGAAAAAGTTTTTATCCAGCGGCCAGGGAAAGAGAAATTTCGGCCAGGAATCACTGACCAGCCTGTCGAGTATTTCAGGTTCTACTTTTTTGCCTCGTCCCGGAATGCGCTGAATAACACCATCGGCTTCATGACGCCCTAGTGAGGGATCAAAGAGAATCAGTTCCCCTTCACGACATGTGTCGTGATGACCGGAGACGATGGCTGCAAACTGATGGGGTTGACCGGGAATCGGTCGGGCATGAAACATCGAGTTAGGCCAGTACGAACCGCTGCCGTATAGCTCACGTTGTGTTGTGCCATCTGGATTCATTGTAAAGAGAATACGGGCTACAAAGTGGGGAATATCGCTGTACTCCCAGCGTAGATACATCACACTGCCATCCTCCAGCATGGTGGGACACCAGTTGTGCTCCTGCTCAAAGGTCAGTCTGCGTATAGCCTGTTTGCCGTTACTGTGCTTATAGATGTTGGCAATCTTTGATGATCCGCGTACACAGGGAACTCCGATCATTGTGGCAGTAGAAAGAAAAAGGTAATCATCATCCGCCAGCCAGCATCCGGAGTAATTATCGACATCACTCTCTTCAATCTGTGGCATTAAAATCGGTTTTTGCGATGGGTCTGTTGCCGATAATTCATAAACCCGGTAGAGCCCCTGGTCATCATTAGATGTGAACATGAGACGCTCTCCATCCCAGTGCAGTCTCAGGTGTCCGGCATAATCCTCTTTGGATTGCGGTTCCCAGAATGAGCTTATTTGCGGAGAGTTCTTGAGATTTTTGATACGGATAATGCGGTTGGTCAAAGCTTTGCGGCTTGTCTCTCTCAGATTACCCCAGTTGACGGGCATAGCGAGGTTATTGGCACTGCGTTCAATGGCTATCATATCGCAGGATGGCAGCAGAGGTAGGGAGGTGAGGGCATTGCGGACTTTTTTTATTAGTTCTTGACCCTTAGCTGAGGCTGAGCTGTCATGGGCAGAGAGTCGTTTCAGTATTGAGTCGCGCTCAGTGCTGATTGTTTTCAGCCAGGGGAAAGTGTCAGGATCGGGGCAGCTCTCGGGCCACTGTCTGTGCATCTCAGTGAGGGCAAGTTCAACAGCCGTTGGGTTTATCAGCTCTAATCGGCGCTTGACAGAAGAGAGCTCTGCGCAGAAACAGAGTGTTGCGCAGAAAAATAAGGAGATGGCTAAAGCTTTTTTGGCCATGATTGTTATTAACTCAGTTGAATCGTGAAGATCAGCCGGATCAGTCTGATCCGGCTGATTGCAAAAGGTAACTACGCTACCGTAACAACCTTTTCACTGGCCCAGAGACCGTGAATGTTGCAGTAGGATGTGGCGTATAGCGTACCTGATTTAGCCAGGCTTGCGCATATTGAGACCGTACTGCAGGTTTTGGCCGGGCCTGTGTCAGGACCTTCGGCTGAGGCAGCGTGAGAGCTGAACTCACAACGTGCAATTTCAATAGATGACTTTGAGCCTTCCGGGACATAATGCAGGGCAATCCATGCAATGTGATGGCCGGTTGTATTGGGGTGTTGAATTTCTTTTCCCACACTGATTTTGATCGGGAGGCACTCTCCGGCTTTAACCTGATCTTCACACTCTATCACCGGCATATGTTTTTCGTTTTTCCAGTCCGCGCTTTTTACGAATTCAGATAACATAATTATCTCCTTTGTTTGGGGTGTTTTTGTATTTTAGTATAGTTCAAAAGGTTCAAAAGGTTAAAGTGGTTGAAAAGATTTGAATTACATTCTACATTCTACTTTCCACATTCTGCAATGTATTTTTTTGCGATTATCTCGGTCACGGGCGCATTTCAGTTTATGTTCCGTTGAACATACCCTATTGTGTTTGCCCTGAAAGGGCTTCTCAAACTAGCCCAGGGCAACGCCCTGGGTATATAAAAACCAACGTATGTGCTTTGAAGGAGCACATCAATGTTTTGAGGACCCCTTGCAGGGCTCATTTTTTATAATCAGTTACCCCGGACTCTGCCCGGGGCTAAGGTGAACAGCCCTTTCAGGGCAAATATGCGCACACCGATCACTTCAACTCAGCTGACTTGCGCCCATCGGTCACTGCCCCTGAAGTTTTTTGAAGCGTAGCAGAGCCTCAAGGTAGTAGTAATCCGCATAGTTCAGCGGCACATCAATTTCGCTGTTGCCGGGCAAGTGGCCAACAGCATGCATAAGAATAAAGTTTCCATTCTGTCCTGCCTGCGCCAGATATTCAGGTGATGAAAGTGATAACAGCTGTTGAACAGCAACGGCACGATACATCTTTGCATTCGGTACATTTTTAAATGTGCTCAGCTCCAGCAGAGCACTGGCCATAATGGCACCAGCTGCTACATCACGGGGCGCATAGGGGATTTCAGCGGCTTCATAGTCCCAGTAGGGAATCTTGTCTGCGGGAAGATTAGGATGATTTATCAGGAAATCAGCGCATCTGATGGCTCGTTTCAGATAATCTGATTTGCCTGTTTCACGGAACATCATCGTGAATCCGTAGAGTCCCCATGACTGACCGCGTGCCCAGGGGGCATCAGCTGAAGCTCCCTGTCCCGCATAGTAACCGAATACCTTTTTGCTGATCGGGTTGTAGTCAACAATATGGTATGCACTGCCATCGGCTCTGAAGTGACGTTCATTTGTTTGATCCGCATGGCTTAGGGCTACCTTTTTGAAGAGCGGATTATCGCTGTTTCTGGAGGCCCACATCAGCAGCTCAAGGTTCATCATATTATCGATAATGACCGGGTTGTTATAGCTGTCCCAGGAGCGGATCATTCCGAGAGATGGTACAAAACGTGTGCAGAGTGCGGCAGCTCCATCTAAGAGGATCTCTTTAATGCCCTCTTTGTTTTCAGCTAATCTAAGTGCATTGCCGTATGAGCAGTAGAGCATGAATCCAATATCGTGGTTGCCGTTATAGTTGCGGATCTGTTCCAGTATTGATGTATACTGAATGGCGGCTTTCTCCCAGCTCTTGTTATTGGTATATTCGTATAGATACCAGAGTGAGCCGGGAAAAAATCCGCTGGTCCAGTCCTTGGGTCCCACTGTGACGAGTTTGTTGTTCTGCCAGCGGCGTGGTTGCAGGTTCTCTGTTCCTTCCATGGCCTTAAGCAGGGCTGTGTACTGACTCTCTGCTCTGCTGAAAGCAGCTGGAAGTGCCGCGCTCAAAGCATCCTCAGCTTCGAATTTCTGGTTAATGTCTTTAATCTGTGCGCCCGAAAAGTAGAGTGGTGAGCCGGTAAGGGCAAGTATGACACTGTCTCCCTTGATATGCGGGATGAAATGTTTTCCTTGGTGGGTGACAAAGGAAGGTGTTCCTCCACTGAATTCAACGTTGTATATGCCTGAGGCATTGTGTGCCCAGAGAGCACCTGCCAATGTGCCATCGGCCCGCTTCCACTGGGGGTAATAGAGGCTTTTATCTTCTTTATGCCACTCTTTATCAATAAATGCAGAACTGGGCGGAAGTTGTTTTGTCAGTGTTTTATAGGCAGCATAGGCTGATTTTTCCGAGAAATCTTTATGAACTATGCCGAAGTGTGACTCTTTATCAAGCGGGTCGCGTTCCGGTGCCTGAAATTCATACCAGAAGATTCTTTCAACTCCGCAGCGGCGGGCAATCAACTGCGCCCGTGGGAGCATCTGTGCCTGTCCATGGATATCAACGGCATTGTTTACCCCTTCGCTCAGGGTGCTGATAATAATTGCTCCCTGCCAATCGCTGTTGAAATCAAATATGGCAGCAGCCGTACCTGTATATTTATCAGTTCTGCCTTGCAGCAGGGGGATAAAGCGATCACCCTCTTTAAAGTTGCTAGGGCTGATAAAACGATCGGCAATAATTTGCTTCGGTTGATTTGCAAGCTTTGCAACGGGGCCTGTGTATTTAACTTCCATCTCTTCAGGGATAACTCCTTTATTGTTCCACCATCCATCGGCCTGAACTCTCATTTTACGAAAAGATGTCTGGCTGGATTTTTCCAAAGCTCCCTTTTTATTCCTGGTGTATCCATACCAGAAGGGCATGCCATGCAGGTCAACCACAATACCACCATCTTTTACGTACTGTATGATTCTTTCAAATCCGTCCAGATGATAATTTTCGCTGACCGGCATCACAACAACATCAATCTCATAGTTATCCAGTGTGGGTTTTACTGCATCAAAATCCAGCAACTGGATGCTGCTGTTTTGCGGTAGTTTTGCGGCTATTTCATCTACGGTCATCAACCCCTCTTTTCCGAGGGCGGGATCTTTAATGCAGATAACACGATATAATTTCTTTTTTGGCAGGAGAGTTTTCAGTGATACACTTATGATATCATCTGTTTCACTTACGGATTCCGGTGTAGGCCAGCCGACCTCTGTTATCCATAGCGGCTTGTCAGCATCTCCATATTTTTTCATTATCTCATTGAGCTTTGTCAGGTGTTGTTCCATTTTCATTTCGGGAGGACGCGGGTGGCTGTAGGGATGCACATTCATGATGTCAAAGTATTTGCCGCCGCCGATTTCGTAGAGTTTTTCAATATATTCAAATGGCATGCCTGCAAAACCACCCACTGCCACCTGTAATTCAGGATTAATAGACTTGATGGTTTCATAGCTTTTTTTCAGTAGAGGTAGATAATTCTCAGGTTTGGGATCTTTCCAGAAGCCTTCCAGGTTTTGTTCATTCCATATCTCCCATACCGGTATCTGCCCCTGATAACGCTCTACCATATTTCGGACATAGAGCTCCCATTTGTCCAGATGCTGCCAGGCCGGATTGGCAAACGTGGAGTTGTAATCAAGAATCGGTAGAATCTGAATATTGTACTTAGCCGCACTTTTCAGGACTTCATCAAAGCGTTCAAATTGCCACTCGCCTGGTTTTGGTTCAACTGTTCCCCATGTGAAATCCGCTCGGGCCCACTGTATGCCGCTCGCCTGCATCAGCCGCATGGTAGTTTCGCGGTTATCAAACTCCTCCCTTGCCAGATGTGAACAGGCCCCGTAGGGTGATACGGCTGGTTCGGCTGCATGAGATGAGAGTATTACACAGATAAAAGTCAGCAGGGTTAACGAGGTTCGGTAAAGTTGCATAGTATGGATAATCCTTTTAGTAATTATTGGAATATAATATCACAATTCTTGGTTTTGCTATGTAAAAAAATGAAGGTAGAAAAAATGAAGGTAGAAAAATTGGAGGTGAAATATGGGGTGCGTTTTGTTGTTTTTTAGAGAGTGACAATGGCAGGAATCAGGGTCTTGAAGATCAACCATGCGGTAATTGCCATTGAAAGCGTAATTTTAATAACGGTGCCCATCATAAAGCCAAAGAATGAGCCAATGCCTGCCACAAATGCATCTGCGGGGTTACGCTTCTTTATATATTCAAAGAGGAGAGCGCCCAGAAAGGGGCCAATGATAAAACCGACCGGTGGAAAGAAAAGTCCAATGATCAATCCAAGTGTCGCCCCGAGAATTCCGACAGTTGATGAACCGAATTTTTTTGGCATATAAATAGGGAGCACCGTATCGATAATGGTTACAAGCGCTGTAATAATTCCGGTAACTAGAAGAAACTGGTTTGAAACCGGTATGTCAGTTGCAAATTTAACCAGTAACACTGCTCCGAAAGAGATGACCGGTCCGGGCAGTACTGGCAGCACACAGCCTATAACTCCCACAAGTGAGATAACTATCGCTGCAATAATAATGAGTATCGGTGTAATATTTTCCATAAGAGAGGTAAGAGGTTTGAGGTTGTTAGGCTTTAGGAGGTTAGGGGTTGGAGAAGTTCTAAAGTGCGAGAGTTCTAAAGTGCGTGTTTAGGGGGTAGGGAGTTGGAGGGGTTGGGAATTGGAGACAACTGGTTCCTCTTAGATCTGACTTTCGACGTTGGATGTTGGACGTTGGATGTTCGACGTTCGCCATCTCTTTTTTTTCCTCTTATATCCATTAACAACTCGCGCATTTTCGCACTTTAGAACTCGCGCACTTCTTCCTCACTTCTCACTCCGCATTCATGCTCCAGAGTGATTTCCAGTAGGCCTGATCAACCGCAAAGGGGTCAAACTTATCCTTTGCTATGTCGAAGCTCTCATCCAGGATGCCATAGCGTTTCATCTCGCGGATGTACTGTCGGTTCGGCTTCCAGCCGGGTACACCCCAGCCGGGTTTTTCTGCAAAACGTTTTTCGCACTCTTGCAGTGCTTTTACAATCCGCTTATAGTCAGGGTCGTTCCTGTCTTTAAAAACGACCTCTTTGCAACGTTGAAGCCCACCGGCCTCTTTGGCCAGCGGTGCCATCAGGAAGCTGGAGAGCTCCGGTTCATTGAAGTTGAAGAGTACCTCCCACATGTAGAGTCTTGCCGGATCATTTTCCAGGATAATCCGTTGATATCGAGCTGTTTTCATGCCAAGATTTTTTGCCTCTACCTTCCGTCTCAGATTCATGTCGAAGGGTATACGCGAAACATTCTTCTTTTTTTCATTCCTGTGGCAGCTAGCACAGCGTTTCTTTATAACATGCCCTACAGCACCGAATACCGGTGCACGGCATTTATTGAAATGATGCTGATCCTCTGAATTACGTATGCCTGCGTAGCTGCCGCAGTAGGGCGCTGCGGTTTCGATCCAGAGATATGCGGTCCACCACTCTTTCTCAGTAGCCTTGACATTGTGATGTGATCCATCCAGTTTTTTCAGCAGGGGACTGACGCAGCTTCCAATTGTACGCGGTGGACGATTACCGAGTCCGTTACCGCCATCAACAACCTGTCGGTTAGCTATAAGACTTACATATGCCGGTGACCAGTGACTTGAAATGCGGTAGCTCAGATCAACCGATCCCTTGCGCTCTTTTCCGTTATGACAGCTTATGCAATTACGATCAAGAATGGGCTGGATGTCGCGGTTGAAATCAAGTACGTCGGGGATGTCGGAAAATCTCTGCGGTATGGAGGGGGCGCGTTTGGATGCCAGCGGAAGAGTATTGAGAGAAGGGGTATAAGGAGATGTTGTTCTGGTTTCATGACAGCCGATGCAGGTTGTCTCTTCACCGGGCATCACGTCGGCAAAGCTCTGCATCCGTTTGACCGACATGTTGTTTTCATCCAGAGCCACAAAAAATACCGGGCGGTTCGCCGGAATTGTGAAGTAGGCACTGCCATCCTCTTCCACCGGAACGGTTCCGATCCAGCGCTCCAGATTGAAGGTGCCCATCCAGCTGGTGATATCCATGCCTCCACTGAAGTTGATTGGCTTGGGAAGAACTTCCAGTATCAGCAGTTTTTTGATATCGCCATGTTTAATGCCTTCCATGTTGCGGCCTTTGTAGACATCTATCAGCAGAAGCTCACCGGTATCTTTTTTCAAGTTTGTGCGATTCGGAATAATCGGTTCGCGGGGGCGTGATGCCAGCAGGCGTGGTTCATGTACGTAAACATCTTTGTTTTCATATAGGTCCTCCATCTCTCCTTTACGGTTGATCAGAATGACTTTTTTGCCGCGGGCAAACATGAATGTATCTCTGTTTATCGCCTGCGGATCACGAAAATCGGCGCTTTTGTGGAGCCTCTTGGCTGCGCTTTGGTCATCGGGACCTGTCAGCTGATTGACAATTGTCGGATGACCTGCATGCTCGTTGCGTCCGTGACCGGGCGCAAAGCTGGCGATAACATCATGGGTTCCGGGAATGGGCTGGGCATCGATCATTACAATCCATGAGTGCATGTTGCCGTAGTAGACGTTTACTCCGGTTCCATCAGGATTCATTACCCAAAGGTGGTGATACTCCACCTGAGAGCGGTCGACATACTCCCAGCGGGTGTAGAGAATACGTCCGTCAGGCATAACAGCTGGTGTGTTATCATGTTCAATATTGGTGGATACCGATATGATGTTGCTGCCGTCTGGTTTGCAGCGGTACATTGTTGCCACCTGCGTGAACCAGCAGCCGACATAACGCTTGCAACGAGTGGATACAAAAAGTATGTCGCCATCCGGTAGATATATAGGTTCAATATCATCCCATTGTCCGTGGGTGATCTGCGTCAGAGCACTGCCGTCTGCATTGATTGTATAGAGGTTATAGTGGTCGGTGCCGTTAGGACGATAGGAAAAGAGGATTCTCCTGCCATCATAATCTACATGCGGATCGCGGATACTGCCGCCTTTGGCATCCAGAATAACATTCTTCTCTTTTGTCTTGAGGTTATATCGGAAGAGTTTGCTGTTGTCCGGTTCGCCATTGCCGGTGTAGGCTTTCTTATTACTGTCATCGCTGTAGTAGCCGATGTTGGCATACCAGTGTCCATCGCTGTATTTTGATCTCGTACAGAAGATTATCTCAGGAGTACTTTTCAGTTCGTTGGATAGAACACTCTCCAGTAGCTTGCTTTCAGCTGGTAAACATATACTCAGTGTACACAGAAGCAGAAATGCTATATAAATCAGTTTCCCCATAATATATTCCCAAATATTTTAGAATATAGTATCAAATCTATAATTAATGCACAAATGGGTTTTTTGTTGAAATAAAATGCTTCTCCTTTTTTTTATAATTTATCTGCTTACCTCTTGACCGACAAGGGTTATCGGTAGATAATAAAAGTATATTTTATTTTAATTAATTAAAGAGGAAGTACAATGGGAAAATATCAGATCTCACGTCGTGGTTTCATGGGTGGTGCCGCATCACTTATGGCAATGCCTACTATTATTACATCAGGTTGTGTAAGTAATAAGATTGCCAAGCGTCCTCTGCCCTCCGAAAAAATCAATGTCGGCTTCATTGGCTATGGAACAATGGCGCATGACAATATCGGTAACTTTTTAAATAATGATAATGTTCAGGTTGTCTCTGTTGCTGATCCCAATAAAGAATCCGGCGGTTACGGCTACCGCTCTGAGCGCCTAGGCGGACGTGAGCCGTGTGTACGCCGTGTGAATGAATTTTATGCCGATAAAAAGAACAGTGCTTATAAGGGCTGTATCGGTTATGGTGATTTCCGTACGATGCTTGATAAAGAGGATCTGGATGCCGTTGTTATATCGACTCCCGACCATTGGCATGCAATCCATGCTATCACCGCAGCACGTAAGGGACTGCATATCTACGGACAGAAACCGATGTCGCTCTGCATTGCCGAAGGACAGGCCATGGTTAAAGAGGTTGCAAAAGCCGGCATTACTTTTCAGGTCGGTTCCCAGCAGCGTTCTGACAACTACTTTCGTATGGCCTGCGAATTTATTCGTAATGGACGGCTTGGTAAACTCGAACGTATTGAGGTAGGTCTGCCCGGTGGACATGGAATGTTCAGCAAGACCGGAGCTGCGGCCAGCCAGAGTCCGCTGCCGAAACCTCCTGATTATATGGATTTTGATATGTGGCTGGGACCGGCGAAGGAGCGTCCTTTCATTCCGGCAATCCACAATCCGCTGGTCTGGCGCAACAACCTGGATTACTCCGGTGGTATGATTACTGATTGGGGTGCACATCACTGTGATATTGTGCAGTGGGCGCTGGGTAAGGATGCATCCGGTCCGGTTCTGGTTGAAAATTTCAAGTGCGATATGCCTCCAACTGATGCAATTCATAACACAGCAGGGGATTACAGCTTTGAGTATGTTTATGCTGAGGGAACCCGTGTCTTTGTGTCCAATAAGTTTCCAAACGGCATTCGTTTTGTAGGCGAGGGGGACAAAGAAATCTTTGTCTGTCGCGGTAAGCTGGAAATGAAACCGAAGGACCTGATTCGTCAGAAAATTACCGACAGCGAGACCAAGCTTTATGTAAGCGGACAGCATGAACGCAACTTTATCGATTGCATCTACAGTGGCAAACCCACAATCACCACCTGTGAGATCGGACATCGCTCCATCACCATCGCCCATCTGGCCAATATTGGTCTTAGGTTGGGACGCAAACAGGTCAAGTGGGATCCGGTCAAAGAGGTGTTTATCGGTGACGCGGATGCCAACCAGCTTAAGAGTGTTGATATGCGTGGCGACTGGAACCTCAACCCGAAGGTCTGAGTGAGGTCGCGCTAACGCGCTTTGTGGGACGTGAAATGTAGAACCGCTTTATTATTCGCAAGGCCGGTCATCTGATTGACACTGATATTAAAAAATTCAAGTCTGCATTCAATCAGCTGCTTAAATGGTAGTTACATTCTGCAAAGTAATGCTTTCTGGTAGAGATATATTATAATTCTGTTAATCGAGCGAAGCGGGGCAATACCTGAATGGCACGAAGTTAAGCAATTTAGCACATAGGAACTGAATATCCAATATCCAACAAGGAATATCCAACCGAACAAGTAAAACACTAAAACTCTTCGCAATATATGATCCTGTAAATCGTGGTTTTCAGCCTCCCTTGGAGCGAAGCGGCTCTCAACTTGGATATTGGGAGTTCCGTGTTGATTATTGGATATTGAGAAGCACCAGGGATGCATGCTTGACCTGATGTGATGCTTAACTTCGTGCCATTCGGGCAATACCTGACCTTTTTTAACTTCTTTAACCTTTTAATCCATAAATTATCCAGCTGGCAAGCCGCATAATTTATGCTATATTTTCATCATGGCTCAAGAATGGAATATAAGACATCGCGGACATGAATGCTCTATCTGCGGATGCAAATTTAAAGATAAGCAGAAGTGTGTATCACTTCTGAGAGAAGTTGACCGCAGTTATGAGCGGATGGACTGTTGCGTTGGTTGCTGGGATGCGCTTGAACGTGACTGGGAACCGTTCAGCTTGTGGGATGGAGTCTATTGTGCTCCCAAGCCCGTTGAATTGAAGAAAGAACCGGTTAGAAAAGATACCGCTGAGATTCTGCTACGCAAACTGATTGATCTGGAAGATCCGGCCATGCTCAATGTGGTCTATGTTCTGGCGGTTATGCTGGAACGCGGTAAACAGCTGATTGAACGTGATACAAAGCCTCATGAGAGTGGCGGCATTTTACGTATTTATGAGGATAAGCGCAGTGGTGATACCTTTGTTGTGCTTGATCCCAAATTACGTCTTGATAAACTGGCAATCGTGCAACAGCAGGTTGTGGCCCTCCTGAGTGGAACCCAGACGCTGGGGGAGGAGAAGAGGGAAGAGGTGTCAGTCGACAGTGATCAGGAGCCAGTGGGCAGTGAAGAGGCGTCAGGTGACAGTGAGCAGAAGGCTGAGGACTCAGTGTCGTTGGAAGTAGAAAGTTGAACGTGGAAAGTGGTGTTCGGCCTCCTTGGTATCGCGTCATCAATCAAAACTTTAGAACTTGCGCATTTTAGCACTTTAGAACTTCTTCAAATGTTTGATTTAATTATAGCTAATGGATCTGTTGTTGATGGAAGCGGGAAACCTGCTTTCACGGCGGATATTGGTATCACAGGAGAGTGCATTACAGCTTGTGGTGAGTCATTGCAGGGGGCGGAGTATATCAGACGTATTGATGCTTCCGGCCTGACACTCTGTCCGGGTTTTATTGATGCCCACTCTCACTCAGATACCTATCTTCTGCTTGAGCCGGATGCGCCCAGTAAGTTATCTCAGGGTATTACCACAGAGATCAATGGACAGTGCGGAGGCTCGGCTGTTCCGTGGTTGGGTGAGGCTCGTCTGCCCTCCGACTGGAATTCACAGACCTATCCGGCGCTTGTTGATGCCACTCTTAATAAAAGCTCTCAAACGGGACCCACGTGGTCAACAGTTGCGGAGTATCGTGCGCTTTTTGAAGCTGTGCAGCCCGCTGTCAACAGCATGCAGCTGGTTGGCCATAATACATTGCGGGCTGGGGTAACCGGATATGAACCGCGTCCGTCCCATGCCGATGAGGTCAAGCTGATGGTGCGTCGTCTGGAAGAGGCCCTGGATATGGGTTGTCGCGGACTCTCAACCGGATTGCTATATCAACCTGGCAAATATGCGGAGCGCTGTGAGATTGAAGCTCTGGCTGCAGCGGCAGCGGCACATGGGGGAATATATGCCACCCATATGCGTTCTGAGGGGCGTGAGCTGGAAGAGTCGGTTGACGAGGTCTTAGGTCTTGCCCGTCGCACCGGGGTGCAGGTGCAGATATCGCATTTAAAGGCCTCCGGTAAATCCAACTGGGGAAAATTGAACGGTGTTTTAGAGACCCTTAACCGTGCACGTGCAGAGGGTATCAATGTACAGGCCGACCGTTATCCCTACCTTGCCGGTGGAACCGAATTGGATATTGTGTTGCCACCCTGGGCCGAAGCGGGTGGTCGTGATGCCATTTTAAAACGGGTACGTGATCTATCAATGCGTGCCCAGATTATTGAATATCTGGATTATGAGTGCGGTCGCGACTGGGAGCAGGTAATGATTGGCGGTGGCTGGAGTGATTTAGTGCGTTCATACAGCGGATGCACTATCGCTGAAGCAGTTGAGCGTGCGGGCATCTCTGCCGGAGAATTGGTCTGTCGGTTTATTGACGCGGATGAGGCTCGTACCGGCGCTTTCTTTTTCGGCATGTGTGCTGAGAACCTCAGCCGCGTTTTGGATGAGTCATGGATTATGCCTGGATGTGATGCATCACTGCGTGCCCCCTGGGGGGTGCTGGGTGAGGATCATCCCCACCCCCGAGCGTATGGAACCATGCCGCGTTATCTGCGTTTAATGTGTGGTGATGTCGATGGTTGCGCCCAGCTTTGCTCATTTGAAGAGGCGGTGCGGCGTATGACATCGCTACCCGCGGATACTTTCGGATTAAAGGGACGTGGTCGTATCAAAAAAGGTGTTTTTGCAGATCTGGTTATATTGAACCGCAATGATCTGCTTGATAAAGCCTCCTATGCAAAGCCTCATCAGTTCTCTGAAGGAATTAACTACACAATTGTCAATGGCGCTATCTCCTATCAAGGCAAGGGCCATTTCACCGGTCAACGCCGAGGGGTTTTGTTGTAGAATGTGGAATGTATAATGTAGAATGTGGAATTTAACTTTTCCGATATCTCCGTCAGCTCCCTCATGTTACGACGCAGTTACTTAGCAACCCACTTCAAAACTTTAGAACTCTCGCACTTTAGAACTTTAGAACTTCTCTAACCCCTAACCACTCCAACTCCCTAACCCCTAGTAAACAATGAATGACTTTAAAAGATTCAACTTAAAAACTCTGGATGATCTTAAAACCGCTTTGAATGACTGTGGGCTTGAGCTTCCAATTTCGGATAAGCTCTCTGTGCTTGGTGAGTCGGTTACGCTCGGTACCCGCACTTTGCCCAACCGCTTTGTTGTTCAGCCAATGGAGGGGGTTGATGGAGATCCTGTTACCGGTGGCGCTACAGATCTGACTTACCGACGTTATCGCCGTTTTGCAGAGGGAGGCAGTGGTTTAATCTGGGCAGAATCGGTTGCAGTATCACCGGATGGAGTCTCCGGTGCCAGGCAGATGCGGATCAACAAGGATAATCTCGACTCTTACAAGCGCATAGTAGAATTAATAAAAGAGAGTGGTTTCAAGGAATTTGGTCATGATGTCACCACGGTGATTCAATTAACCCACTCCGGGCGCTACAGTCGTCCCGGTGGAGTTGTGACTCCTTTGAAGGCGCAGCACAATCCATTTCTGGACAAAAGTCTGGGAATGGAGGATGTTGAACCCGTCTCAGATGATTATCTTATGCGGTTGCAGGATAAATTTGTGGAGGCTGCGCTATTGCTGGCAGAGGCTGGCTTTGATGGAATTGATATGAAAGCGGTGCATGGTTATCTGGTGGCTGAGCTTTTGGGTTCTCATTTGAGAGTGGGTCGTTTTGGCGGTTCGTATGAGAACCGGACCCGCTTTATCCGTGAGTGTGCGCAGCGGATGATTGAATCACTTCCTTCAGGTGTATTTGTGACTTCGCGTTGTACCGTGCTTGAACCCTGCCCGTATCCATATGGGTGGGGAGTGAAGAAGAGGGAAGAAGTTCTAAAGTGCGCGAGTGCTAAAGTGCGCGAGTTAGAGAAGAGTGAAGTTGGAAGAGTGAAGAGTGAAGAATCGGGCTGCGCCCGAGAACGACCAACATCGAACATCGAACATTCAACGTCCAACGAAGAAAAAAGTTTGAAAAATGGTCAATGGGAGATGGATCTGACTGAACCCAAGATGCTGATGAAGCAGTGTGCGGAGATAGGGATGCCACTTTTCAATGTTTCCATGGGCTTTCCACGTTTTCAACCATATATGAACCGTCCGCATGATAACTCTTTGGCTGGGATGCCGTCGCCTCCTGAATATCCTCTGGATGGTGTGGTCAGGTTTCAGCAAACGGTGCGGGAGATGCAGCACCATGTTCCACAGCTGCCTGTTGTTACAGCGGGACTTGCCTGGTTACGTCATTTAATGCCGCAAGTAGCCGCCGGCTTGGTTGAAAAGCGGTGGTGTACTTTGATTGGACAGGGGCGTGGAGCCTTTGCCTACCCGGATTCAGTCAGGGATATATTGAAAAAAGGCTTGATGAATCCGTCGAAATGTTGCACAACTTGTTCGTTGTGTTCTCAGATTATGAAGGATGGTCTTGGCAAAGGCGGTTGTGTTGTTCGGGATAAGGCAATTTACGCACCTGAGTTTTTAAAGGGAAGACGATTATGAAAAAAGTAGCATTGATTACCGGTGGTAGCCGCGGAATAGGTTTAGGGATTGCGGAGGAACTGGCCAGAGGTGGATTCAATCTTGTTTTGAGTGGACGTCGTAATGTCTCTGAGGTTGCTGAAGCCATAGAACATTTAAAGCATTGTGGCGCGGAGGTACTTTACTGTGTGAGTGATGTTTCATCTTCTGCAGACCGTGACGATTTACAGCAATCAGTGCGTGATCGGTTCGGTCGGCTTGATGTTCTTGTCAATAATGCAGGGGTGGCACCGGCAACGCGCGAAGATCTTCTTGATATGACTGAAGCAAGTTATGAGCGGGTTATGATGAATAATCTTCAGGGCCCCTTCTTTTTAACGCAGCAATTTGCTGAATGGATGCTTGAACAAAAGAGCCTTGATAACAACTATACCGGTGTGATTATCAATGTGGGATCTGTCTCGGCTGAGATGGTTTCTTTAAATCGTGGTGAATACTGTATATCCAAAGCGGGAGTGAGCATGATGACACAGCTTTTTGCGGCACGGTTGTCGGCTCATGATATTTCGGTTTTTGAGATTCGTCCTGGAATTATTAAAACCAATATGACTAATGCAGTTGTTGAGAAGTATAACAAGCTGATTAATGAGGGCGATCTTTGTGTGATTAAACGCTGGGGTTTTCCTGAAGATGTAGGTAAAGTTGCCGCTGTTATGGCCGCGGGTAAAATGCCATACTGTGTGGGACAGGTGATTAAGGTTGATGGCGGATTGAGTCTAGCGAGACTGTAACCGTTCTATATCGTCCCTGTTAGTCCCTGACAGTCTGTGCCCGTCCGTGCAAATCATTGAAAAGGTGCCGTTTTCGGTGACATTATTATGAAAACATTTTCCGTTAATTATAACTCTGCTGAATCTGCCCCTGCCATTCAGGTGCATACGCTTGTGGTTGGCGCAGGGGCGGCCGGACTCAATGCAGCGGTTCAGCTGAAGCGACAGGGGATTGATGATATCCTGATTCTGACAGAGGGGCTCAAGATGGGCACCTCAATCAATACGGGATCTGACAAACAAACCTATTATAAAATGTCGCTTTCCGGTAAAGAGGGCGATTCACCTGCATTAATGGCGGAGAGCTACTTTAACTCCGGCAGCATGCATGGTGATCTGGCGCTGGTCGAAGCGGCTCTTTCAACCAGAGCTTTTTTTAATCTGGTACAACTGGGGGTTCATTTTCCTCAGGATCGCTGGGGGCAGTTTGTCGGCTATAAGACCGATCACGATCCCGCTGAAAGGGCTACCTCGGTTGGTCCCTATACATCACGTGATATGTGCCTGGCTCTGATTACAGAGGTTCAGCGGTGTGGAATAGCGGTTGAAGAGAAACGCTATGTCCATAAGCTTTTAACAGTTGGTCAGGGTGCCGAGAAAAGAGCTTGTGGCGTGTTAGCCATCGATGAGCAGGGGCAGCAGATTGCGTATGCTGCGGATAATGTTGTTTTTGCGGTTGGTGGTCCGGGTGGACTCTATCAAACCAGTGTCTATCCCAATGTTCATACGGGCGCTATCGGTATTGCTTTGGCGGCGGGTGCTAAGGCTCAGAATCTGCCGGAATCGCAGTTTGGCATGGCTTCAACTAAATTTCGATGGAATGTCTCCGGCTCCTATATGCAGGTGGTTCCCTCCTTTATTTCTACAGCTTCCGATGGAAAAAGTGATCCCCGTGAATTTCTGCAGGATTCATTTTCTGATACGGCTAACCTATGCAGTATGATCTTTCTGAAGGGATATCAGTGGCCTTTTGATGTCCGTAAAGTTAAAGATGGTTCATCTGTTATTGATCTGCTTGTTTATATTGAGACAGTCATTAAAGGACGCCGGGTCTTTTTGGACTTCCGCACTAATCCCGCTGGTTTTGATTTTGATTCTCTAGAAAAAGCAGCACATGATTATCTTGAGAAATCAGGTGCTGTGCAGGGCAGCCCGATAGAGCGGCTGGAGAAGATTAATCCCGGTGCGGTGCAGCTCTATCGAGATCATAAGATTGATCTCCATAAAGAACGCCTTGAGATTGCGGTTTGCGCACAACATAACAACGGTGGATTGGCGGCCAATCACTGGTGGGAGTCTGTTAATATCAAAGGGCTTTTCCCTATTGGTGAAGTAAATGGCTCTCATGGCGTGGCTCGTCCCGGTGGCTCGGCTTTAAATGCCGGACAGGTGGGAGGAATACGTGCTGCCGAGTATATTGCCCATTGTGGCCGTAAGAACAGTCTGGATCTGGATCTATTTGAGTCAGTCGCCGCTCCAGCCCTGCAGGAAGGCGTTGAGTTTGTCCAGCGATGCGCTAGCTCAACTAACAACCTTTCAGAGGCCAGGGGCGTGATGCAGGAGCGGATGAGTCGTGTTGGTGCACATATCCGTTCAGCGAGAGAGATCGAACAGGCGGTGCATTCTGCGCGACAGGATTTGGAGCGGCTTGAGCATGAAGGGTGTTGCGCGTCATATGGTGCGGAGCTGATTAAGGTGTTCTGTTATCGGCAGCTCTGTTTTGCGCACCTTGCTTATCTCGAAACTATTTTGTATTATATCAATTGTGGTGCTGGTTCACGCGGTTCAGCAATGATTGTTTCAGATGTGGCTAATGATAATCTGCTGGATGCGTGGCAGGTGGAACCGGAGAATACAGATTTCAGGGAGATGGTTCTTGAAACAGTGTTTGAAGATAATGAAGTGAATAACCAGTGGGTGCCGCGTCGTCCTATACCGGTTGAAGAGCTTTGGTTTGAAACAGTCTGGGCGGATTTCCGTGAGGGACGCATCTACGACTAAATCTGTGTAACCATGAAAAGCTTAATGCAAATAGCTGCAGTTCAGTTAATGCGCGAGTTTTAATGGTGGCGCTCCGCGCGGTCATTTTCGTTATGATTTAAATAACGCAAAAATAGAATTCTGAGAGTAAAGCGGTCTTAACTTGGATATTGGGAGTTCCGTGTTGGATATTGGATATTCAATTTGCTATTAAAAACTTATGTGGTTCAGATCAAAAAGGAAACTAGTATATGTCGGAAAAAATAAGTGTGGGAGCTGCTGAGATTCAGACAAAGAGTCTGCCAAGTATATTTTTTGTGTTTGCTGGTTTTGTGTTGAGTTTAACCGCGTTTTTAATTGGAACAAAGGTAGGAAAGAGTGTCACATTAGCTAAGGGGCTGATTGCTCTTATTACTGGAAATATGATTTTGGCTGCCTATGCCGGGGTTATTGGTTTGATCGGCATGAAAACGCGGCGCTCATCAACTGTAATTTTGCGTCCGGTCTTTGGGTTGCAGGGGCAGATTCTAGTATCAGCTCTGATCACCTTCATTAATATCAGCTTTGTCAGTGTCTATGCCTCCATGATTGGTTCGCAGCTGGCCTCTTTCTTTCCATCGCTTTCACCCTACTTTGGTTTATTTGCCTTTATAATTGTGGTGGGAGCGGTTAATCTGATTGGTTTTAAGGGCTTGAGCGTTCTGGGAAAGATCGGTGTTCCGGCCTTGGCTTGTTTTGTTGTGCTTGGCCTGATAAAAGTCCATTCAAAAGTTGGCTTTGAGGCGTTGGCTGAGGCGGTGCCCTCTGATCCTCTGCCTTGGATTGCTGTGCTTTCCTTTGTGACTGCCAGCTGGATGACAGGCGGGACGCTCAGTTCTGATCTAACCCGTTTTGCCCGTAAGCCGCATTATGTATTTATTGTCACATTTGGTGCTTTTCTGTGTGTAACGGTCCTGGAGGCGGTCGGCTTGATCTGCTCGCTGAGCACAGGCGAAGGAAACCTTGTAAACATATTAAATGAACTGGGTCTGGACTCTGTTGCCATCTTTATATATCTGCTATTGGGACTGACTTCAGGGCAGGCCATTGTCTACTCCTTTTCATTGGCGGTGATGAACATTACCAAAGTGCTTAACGGAGGAAAAGAGAGCCGGATCTTCAATAATCATTTCTGGATTGTTGCTGGATGTATAATTGCCTCGGTGGTTGGTGTGATTATGACCCGAACCGGATTGTTGTTCAGCTTTCTGAATTTTGTTAAAGTTATTGGTATAGCCGTGCCACCGGTTGGCGGATTGATTATGGCACATTTTCTGATCGTTGAGCGTAACTTTGAACGTCCCTTTGAAAAGATGCCGGCAATTCGATTTCCTGCTTTTGCCGCCTGGTTTGCAGGCGTAGCTGGTGCGCATTTTATGAAATTCGGTATTGCACCGCTTAATGGTTTTTTTGTCGCAATTGCTGTTTATACAGCACTGCGATTTGCCTTAAAGGAAAAGCAGGGAGCATAACTTTGTTTACGCAACTCAGACATATGCACCCCCAGCCAGAATGGTTGTCTGGCCAAGTTGGAGGAGTTGAAAAAAGAAATTCCGAATCTTTATATTCCCGGTCAGTTTACGAATCCCGGCAATCCTGAGATTCACTATATGACTACCGCAGCTGAGATCTGGAAACAGATGGAGGGACAGGTGGATGCTTTTGTGGCTGGAATCGGCAGCGGCGGGACGCTGGCGGGTGTCGGTAAGTTTTTAAAGGAAAAGGATCCCAATATAAAACTGGTAGCTGTTGAACCGGCCAATGTATCTGCTTTGCTGGGGCATGAGCCCGGTCTGCACCGGATTGAAGGTATTGGAGACGGCTTTATCCCGGAGGTTCTGGATGTATCTATGATCAATGATGTGATTACTGTTACTGATGATGATGCCATTGCAACTGCCCGGTTGTTGACTTTAAAAGAGGGGGCGCTTGTCGGCACCTCCTCCGGTGCTAATATATGGGCGGCCATTCAACTCTCACATAAGATAGGTAAGGATAAGAATATTGTGACGGTCCTACCTGATCGTGCTGAACGTTATTTCAGTACGGCGCTGATTTAACCTGATGCAGCGGAGTCGCAACTAAATAAGTTAACTACGAAAAGCGCTAAAAAAACGAAAAATGATTTTTCAGATTAGTTACACGCAGCCGCTGCTTTGTACAGCTGCGCCTTGTCGTATCAACATTATTGACAAAGAGAACGGGTGGCCTGTTCCTCTTGTTGAACTGCGTACAACCCACGACATGCGCTTTGTTAGCGATAATGCCGGCAATATTGCCTTCGACCTACCTGCGCTGATGAATAAAAAAGTCTGGTTCACCATCATTGGGCATGGCTACACAGTTCCTAAGGATGGATTTGGATACAGGGGTGTGCTGCTGGAACCGAGGAGTGGTGAAACCTTGTCTGTTGAAGTCGAGCGTGTTGTTCCCGGTAAACGACTAGGGCGAATCACAGGCAGTGGTCTGTTCTCAGAGAGTCAGAAGCTCGGCCTGCATCGGGAGTGGAAAGATCAGGGCATTCTCGGCTGTGATACAATCCAGCTCACTTCTTATAAAAACAGGCTTTTCTGGAGTTGGGGTGATACGAAAATCGCCCGTTATCCTCTTGGACTATTTCATATTATCGGAGCAACCTCACCCTTAAAACCTCTCAAATCATTTGAGCCGCCAATTGCTCTTCGATATAGCTACTTCTCTGAAAAACCGGGTGAACCAAAAGTGATTGCACGTATGCCGGGTAAAGGTCCGACCTGGATAACCGGCCTTGTCTCACTACCCGATTCGCAAAACAGAGTAAGGCTGGTTGCTGTCTATACAAAAATAGAATCTCATTTAACATCTTATGAATTTGGATTATGCGAGTGGAATGAGGAAAAGGAGATTTTTGAACAACTGCAGGTTTTATGGAATAAGAGCAGCGGTGATTCCTGCCCATCCCTCTTGCCGCTCGGTCATCCTGTGTTTATGAAAAATGACTCAGGTGAAGAGCTTGTTCTATTTGGAGATCCCTTTCCTGCATTGCAGTGCAGGGCGGATTATGAGAGCTGGAAAGATCCTGCTAAATGGAAGAGGCTGACACCTCAGAAAAACGTGCCGACATTTAAAGATAAAAAATTTCTTGTTCCACATCGGGGTTCAATAGCATGGAATGCGTTTCGTAACAAGTGGGTTGCCGTATTCACCGAAATGGGGGGCGAGCCTTCTGAGCTGGGGGAAATCTGGTATGCTGAGGCAAAGAAACCTATAGGTCCGTGGATAAACGCCGTTAAGGTGGTCACCCATGATAAATACACCTTTTACAACCCCAGAATCCATCAGAATTTTACGCCTTCGGGATCTCCGATACTTCTTTTTGAAGGAACATACACACGGGAGTTCAGTAAAACAAAGGCGCCTACACCGCGCCATGATTACAACCAGATCCTTTATCGGATCGATCTTGATGATCCCGCATTTGATTTTTCGTCAAAGTAACCCATATCCACTATCTGTCTTACTCATAAGGGCTGCGATCATTGCCGAATGCGCTGAATCCGGTGGTCCAGCCCCGCCACTCTTTTGACGTTCCATATTTGTTTGCGGTAATGTTGCAAACAGGGTATGATTATTATTAAGTGGTTAATTAGCTCAAACGAGGATAATGAGATGAAAACAGCTTTGAATAGCGTATTTGTGTGTGTGGCACTCGCCCTGCTGGCGGTGTCTGCTAAGAGTCAGACGACGGTGTGGAATAGTGCAACGGATGGCTTATGGTCCAACCCTGCGGCCTGGACTGCGGGTGTGCCTGATTATAATCATGTTTTCATCACGAATACGGTGGGGCCATACACAGTCAGTATGGATACCGATGATATCGGCACTTTCTCTGATCTGACGTTGGACAATGCCGGCGCCAATACCACGCGACTGGAAATTGCTGACATTACATGTAGGTGACTATGGTACGGGTACGGTCTCTGTTGCCGAATCAGCTTCGATTTATGCACAGACCGTTGAGCTGCATGCGTCATCGGACGGCATTCAGGACAGCAATGTGTTAGTTTCACCCTGAGCCCGCAGGGGGCAGGAACGTTTGTCTGCGACACGCTAAAGGTCGACACTGGCGCGAAACTGGTGGTTGATGCCAGCGCGTACGTTGGCAATCATAGATGGATCAAATTGATCGAATGCGCGACTCGCGATGGTTTGTTTGACGCTGAGGACATTTCCGTCATAGGAATCGGAGAAGTGCAACAGGACAAAGACGCGAGTATTTGGTTTTCCCAGATAACCGGAACTCTTATCCTGCTTTTGTGAACTACATACAGGTTCTCAATACGTCAGATATGTAGTTCAGGCTTTGAAAGGCTGTGATGGCTACTAAAACTGTATTTACACGTGAATCTTGGCCTTTGTTGGCGGTATCGCAATCGGTATCGAATTGAAACCGATGGTTGCTACGTCCGATAGCGATAGCGATCCCGATACCGAGTAGCGATGATTCACCCATGAAAAAGTTGGAAGAATCTGAGGTTTATTGTTTAACGCACCAATATATTATAAATCAGGGGGATTGAATGAAGACATTTTCTAAGTTGATTATTGCGGGGCTTATTATACTCGCAAATGTTACTGCAATGCATGCTGAAAAACGATGCGTATTTGCGCATTACATGGTGTGTATTCCGACTTATGGTGGTGGCTCTACGATTACCGATTATCAACGCGAAATCCGTGCGGCGCAGTCGGCCGGGATAGATGGTTTTGCTTTGAATTGCGGGGGCTGGTCTGTGCGTGAACCTCACTATAAAAAACGCACAGAGCTACTTTATCAGGCAGCCAAGGAATTGGGCACCGGCTTTAAGCTGTTTATCTCCGCTGATTACGCAACAAAGCTCTCCCTGGAAGAAACTCGCGATATGGTGGAGAGCTTTCGCAATCATCCCAATCAATTCTGTTATAAAGGGAAGCCAGTTCTATCCACCTTTGGCGGGGGGCGTAAACAGGCGAATTTTGTTAAGAAGGAATTCACAGGAGAACGGGCTATCTGTTATGTTCCGTTCTTCTATCCGACACCTGCAACGGAGATGCCACAGCAGAAGCAGGTCGACCAGGTTTTTAATGACTACAGCGACTCTATAGATGGCTTCTTTCACTTCGGTGCGGCAGGAACTCCTGAGCAGATTACAGAGAGCAATCATCTGCTGGCCCATAAGTGGCTGGGGGGCGATAAGCTTTTCATGGCGGGGATCACACCTTACTATCGTGGACAGGGGGGCAACTATCGCGTCTATGGCTCACGCGGTTTTGAGGGATTGGCAAAGCAGTGGGAGGGAGCTATCCGCGACAAGGCAACATGGGTGGAGATTGTGACATGGAATGACTGGGGGGAGTCATCTTATCTGGCTTCTTTTGGATCGGCTTACACGACAAGCTTATGGAATGGACATTGGGGGGCTATGTTATCTCATGCCGCCTTTCTGAAAGCCAGCCGCTACTATATTGAATGGTACAAGAAAGGCAGGCAACCTTCAGTCAACGAAGATGCTCTCTACTATTTTTATCGCCTCCATTCGAAATCTCTGGATGGCATCAAGCAGAAACCCGGCGAAAAAGAATCTGTCCCTTCCCGGCCCCGTAGAGCCGACACTCTTACGGATGAAGTTTTTGTTACCCTTTTCCTCAAAACTCCTGCCAAGCTGACAATTCATAGCGGTACAACAGAGAAGAGTTTTGATGTGGATGCCGGTGTGAATCACATTTCAATGCCGTTTGCTGCGGGGCAACAGCACTTTGTGCTGACACGCGGAACGGATGTTATTATTGATAAGAGGGGGGAGCAGGATATATCGGCAACGGAAGCTCTTGGTAACTTTAATATTTTCTCCGGTGAGGCCAAGCCTGTGACAGTTCGGGTCAGGAAAACTCAGGGTGGTCCGCAGATACAAGTTAATGGAGAATCTGTACCGCCCCGTTTTTTCTGGGGACAGGAACGAGGAGGATTAATCTCAGTTGACAAAAACTGGAAAGAAGAACATTTTGAATTCATACCGGATAATGAGGTTGAGGCTAACGGAACATTGCATTTTCGTTTTGGTCGTAATCCCGGTGAGCTCTGGCTAAAGAATTTAAGTATTACTGAGGTAAATACCGGCACAGAAGTTCTGTCCGTTGGCAGTTTTGCCAATGCGGAGGCTTTCAATGCTGTATGGCGTGTCTGGCCAATGGCTGAAGCTAATACTGTCGGCAAGGTCTCTTTTGCAGATAAGGCGCTGCATGTTACCCTGATCAATCCCAAGAATGGTAAAAAGTGGCCGGATTTTCATCTGCACACCGGCAGGAAATTCAGCTTTGGTATAGGAACCTCATATCGTTGTTCCTTTCAGGTTAAAGGAAGTCAGGAGCAGGCGATCACTCCCGCTGTATATAGTGTGAGCAAAGGTGGGGTTCATACTTTAATTGGAGGAGCTGCAGGCCCGTTTCTAAGTCAGGTGGCACTGGCACGTGATGCCGGCGTGGATCTGATATCTTTTGCGGCCTCAACCTGCTGGCAAAAACCTGGAACTGTGCAGGATTGGACGTCAGTCGATGCATTATGTCGCCGGATCATTGCTGTGAATCCCGATGTGTTGCTGGTACCCCGTTTCAGCGCTAATGCCCCCGGGTGGTGGCTGGAGCAACATCCTGAGGCACGCATGACTTATGATCCAGTGACTTCCAATCCCATGGCCTGTGTTTCCGACCGTACTTACCGCGCTGATGTTTGTGCTCATTTTGAGCGACTCGCGCGTCATATGGGTATAACTTTTCCTGAGAACTTTGCGGGTCTGCATCCCTGCGGACAAAATACAGGGGAGTGGTTTTATTACAATTCATGGGGACACCCTCTGAGTGGTTATGATGCGGCTACACGCTCAGCATTTCGTAAGTGGCTAACGGTGAAGGGAGACCCGCAGGCAGCAACGGCTGAGCCTCCGACAGCTGCTGAGCGTCGTGCCCATTCAGAAGGTTTTCTGCGCGATCCTGCCCGTGAAAAACGTCTGATTGAATTTGCTCTTTTTCAGCAGCAGGAGATGTCCGATTTTGTTAAGGTTCTTGCAGCTGCCTGCCGTCGCGGAACAGATGGCAAAAAACTGGTGCTGTTCTTCTACGGGTACGGGTTTGAATTTGGCCCCTTGAGTAATGGAGCTCCGACTAGCGGGCACTATGCGCTGGGCTCTCTGCTCAGGAGTAAAGATATTGATATTCTCTGTTCTCCCATATCCTATTTTGACCGTAAATGGCTTGGTACAGCCCCGGCCATGAGTGCCACTGAGAGTGTTAAGGCCGCAGGTATCCTCTGGCTTAATGAAGATGACTCCCGGACATATCTTGATCCGCGTAAAGATGTTCATGTGCAGGAGGGCGGGTTAGTGGATTTGAAGCAGAGCCAGCAGGTGATGCTTCGTAATACGGCCCAGGCTGCATTGAGAGGTTTTGGAACATGGTGGATGGATCTACCGGGGCAGGGATGGTTTAATGATGCGGCTATCTGGCAGGAGTGTGTACGGTTGCGTCCGGTAGATAATGCAATGCTGCAACGCAAAGAACCTTTTACGCCCGAGATAGCGGCTGTTATTGATGAGACCAGTATGTGTTATCTGACAGGTGGCTCATCAAAGGCGGCGCGTCCTTTGATCTACGAAGGACGTGGCGCTCTGGGGCGGTGTGGTGCCCCGTATGGTCAGTATCTGATGCAGGATGTTATTGATGGTAGTGTGCAGGCAAGGATGCAGGTGTTTCTAAGTGCATGGCACCTGACTCCTGAACAGCGAACCGTTCTGGCTGAGCAGCGCAAGCGAACCCTGTTCCATCGGATGTCAGGTTGGTTCGGGGGAGATGATTCCAGGATTACACGAGTTTGGTGCTGGGCACCCGGGTTGATTTACCCTGAGCGAAGAGATGTTGATGGAGTTCGGGAAGTTACCGGTTTTAAGGCCTCGCTGGTTAATCTGCCGACGGCGGTGGTTAAACCGACTGAAATCGGCAGGAAATATGGTTTGCTAAAAGAGTGGGGCCCTGAAACAAAGATAGATCCGCTCCTAAGTGTAGAGGCTGCTTCTGAAGAGGTGCTGGCTGTTTATTCCGATGGATCTGCGGCGGTCGCTATGCGTAAATCAAAGGCAGGGCTGGATGTATTTGTAGGAGTTCCGCAGTTAACCCCGGAACTGATTCATGCCATAGCGAAGATATCGGGAGTTCATCTATATACAGAACCTGGACCCGCTCTCTGGGCTGCAGAGGATACGTTATCATTGCAGGCTCAGACAAACGGATTTATTAGTGTAAATACTGGATCTGATCGATCGGTTTTCGATGCACTGAACCATAAACGTGTGGGAATAGGACCAACGCTTGGACTGGAGATGGAAACCGGTGAGGTGCGTGTGTTGCAATGGCAGTGATGTGATAAATATAAATGATTTTTAACCACGAAGTCCGTAGCGCAGCATAGCTGTACTCAATATCCAATATTCAACACGGAATATCCAACTGAACAAGTAAAAAAGGAGTGCGCTTCTGTTTTGGTTCAAGACTATGCAGTGCGATGATGCTGCGATGGTAGCTCTTAATTTGGATATTGGGAGTTCCGTGTTGGATATTGAATTCTTTATTCTCTTTATCGTTCAACTTTCAAAGTGCCGGCCTTAATTTCAATGCGGTTCGTGCTGGCAAGAAAATCCTGAAGCATTAAATCCATGGGGGATCGGGGCTCATTTTCTTTTAAAATAAGTGGGGCAGATCCAGGAACATGCGGAGCATCTTTATCATCCACGGGATTGATATATTTATTAGGAAAAATATTGAAATATACAGAGTAGCCATTCCACCAGGAGTTGTAGTATGGGTAGTGATAGTTACGGTAGCGTCCGTAGGTCCAACCATAGCTTAGTCCCACATAGGGCTTGGATGGATCAAAGCCATTGCTTGAATTATAGTAGGGCGGTGTTGTAAGAGAGCTGTATCCATAATCCTGGGAGTAGGGGCGCATCGAGTAGTGAAGCGGCTCATATCTCCAGCTTTCATAGTAATATGTACTTTCTTCTGCCCTGCAAAGAGCGCAGATTGCGAGAAATATCAGTGTTGCGGCTATCTTTTTCATTAAATTCATTATAAGGCATTCATTTTGTGGTTGTCATGTATTATAATATAAATATTAATAGCGTTCAATCGGTCTTCGTCCTGCTAGTAGAACTACGCCCTGACAAGTAGGGATGCAGGACTTAAAGTTTTTAAGCTGTAGGAGGGGGCCGTGACCCCGCCATGGATCTTGTCTGAGATTTTGTTGAGTTGCTAAAAACACGGAAGAACTAGAAAACGAGGAACTTTGAATGTCGGTAAGTGTTGGATTTATCAGTTTGGGATGTGCCAAGAATCTTGTAGATTCCCAGATTATGGCCGGTTATCTTAAAGCAGGAAAAATTACTTTGGCAGCATCGCCGGAGAGTGCTGACATTATTCTAATTAACACATGTGCTTTTATTGATATTGCCCGTGAAGAGTCGGCAGAGAGTATTCTGAGTGCCTGTGCTCATAAGGCGAATGGTGATTGCCGTGCGGTGATTGTGACCGGTTGTATGGTACAACGCTACAGGGAGCAGCTGGCAGAGGCTTTTCCTGATGTGGATGGTTTTCTGGGAATTGATGAGCTGGATCAGATTGCTAATCTTGTGACTATGGTAAGTGAAGGTGATGAAAGATTGATGTTTGCGGAGGAGGGTGAGGCTACCCGTATCTTTAATCCGCTTTATCCGACTCTGCTCTTTACCGGAGGCCCTTTCGCTTATCTCAAGATATCCGATGGGTGTGATCATCGTTGTGCATATTGTTCTATACCAGATATCCGTGGCAGTTTCCGCTCCCGTGATGATAGTGCAATTCATGAAGAGGCTTTCTGTATGGTGGAGGCTGGAGTTCGTGAACTCAATATGATTTCGCAGGACACTTTAAATTATGGTGCTGATAAACCGGAGCTGCCATCTATTGAGGCGTTGCTCAAACGAATTGATGTGATTGAGGGAAGTTTCTGGGTGAGGTTGCTGTACAGCTATCCCTCAAGTGTGTCAACCGAGTTGCTTGAGTTGCTCAATAACAGCAGCCATGTTTGTAAGTATTTGGATTTGCCGGTGCAACACAGCCATCCAGAGATATTAACTGCTATGAATCGGGCTGCAGCCGTTGAGGCAATCCAGGATCTAGCAGAGCGAGTGCGTGAGGCTGTACCGGGAATTGTGTTGCGGACAACCTGCATGGTTGGGTTCCCGGGCGAGACAGAGGAACATTTTGAACATCTGATGAAATATGTGGAACGCTCCAGGTTTGACCATCTGGGTGTCTTTATATTTTCGCCAGAGGAGGATACCCCTGCCTTTGATATGGATGATATGCCTGAGCTGGAAGTCGCCGAAGAGCGTTGCCGCAAGTTGATGGAGATTCAGGCAGGAATTGTGCAGGAAAAATTGCAGACTCTGGTTGGCACAGAGGATGAACTGCTTCTCTTGCGTCAGGAGGGTGATCTTTGGATCGGACGGTTGCCGCGTCAAGCTCCTGAGGTGGATGGCGAGACGATTGTTGACGGTGTTCCGGCTGAGGCGAAAGCCGGCGATTTTGTGCGTGTCCTGATTACCGGAGGCGGGGATTATGATTTGGAAGCTGAATTTATGCGTTAGGTGCTTCTCTCTCAACTTTCTTTTTTTTGGTAGCAGAAATTTTTTTTGCAACTTTATTTATAAAAGTTTATAATTAAAGGAAAAGAATGATAGTAAATAATTTAAGTTTTGTTTTTGAGCCCACCGATTTGCAGAGCCTGCTGTCCAAAATGACAGGTGAGGTGGATAAATTAAAAGAGCTGAACGTAACCCTGGAAACCGGGATTATAGTTCTCTCCGGCAAGATATCAGTTGGTTTGACGATACCCTTTACCACTAGGTGGCAGGCAAGAATTATGGAGGAGGGGCAGGCCGCAGGGCTGACCTTGTCGGGGGTCTCCGTTGGTATGGTCGGCATGGGTGAGGAAATGATCTCGGCTCAGGTGCTTTCTTTATTAGAGAAAAAGTTGCAGGGATATGATGCAATCCGAATAGAGGGTAAAGAGATTGTTGTTGATATCTGCCCGGTTCTGGCAGTGCGTGGCATCACGCTCAATGCCCCTTTGCAAAAGTTGGAGATTAACCCCTCCGGAATTATACTGGAAGTATAGAATAGGGGTTAGGGGTTAGGGGTGCTTCACACAGGAATTAAGAAATAGTACATGATTGCTGCGCCACAGGGGATTAGGGTTGTTTCGCAGGGATAGCAATACAATGCAAAAAGGGCTTCAGCCGCGAAGCAGCTCTTACCAAGCGTGCTACGAGGCGGAAACCCAAGTAATGCGCTTGTCGACATGTTTTTTAGGCCGTTATCCGAAGGGCAAGATCCCGCAGGTGCGGGATCGGGCCTAGTTGCTATATAATCAACTGCTTGCCTTTTATAGCAGAATAATCGATAGCAGAACAAATTTTTGCGTCATTAAATTTTATGCAACGCGTAGCGTTGTTATCTAAAGCTATGGCGTTTAACACACAACCAGATATTTAGAAATAAAGCTTTTGTACATCACAAGAGCTCAGTTTGGTTGCGGTTGAAAGTAGCTTTAGTTTTTGTGACGGAAAACAATACGTCCTTTAGACAGGTCGTACGGAGAAATTTCAAGAGTAACTTTGTCTCCTGCGGCAATCTTAATAAAGTATTTGCGCATTTTACCTGAAATATGGGCCAGTACCTCGTGGCCATTCTCCAGTTTTACCTTGTACATAGTGGCAGGCAGAACTTTTATTACTGTGCCAATCACTTCTATTGCATCATCTTTAGCCATGTGACTCCAATGGTTAGTTAAAAAACGTCCTTATTTATATCATTTGTCTCTCATAATAACAAGACTATCTATAAAATATATGCTCTTTTGGTCGCTCTGACGTAGTGACAATATTAGGCTAATATGCTATATTTAGCAATTCTCATGAAAAACAACTCAACAGATTTTGATTTTTGGTACGCCGTTAATAATACGGAAATTGTGGTTTCGCCTAAACGACACATCGAAACCTTTGGTAATACAATGATTAACTACCACCTGGTATGTGAATTAATGGATGATACCGGTAAGGTCAGGGTGCGTGAGGGGCGTATGCAGGCTTTGCGTCCGCAGATCATTACCCCTTCCACCTATGCAAACACAATGCTGGATGGATTTGGTGATGAGGCTCACAAGTATATGGAATGGCTTAAAAAGCATGAAGACTCAGTCAGGGTGCTCCGTTACGGATATACTCTCAAAAAAGAGGCTTTCAGCGAACAAGTGATTACCGACACACTTGATGCAGTAATGGAGCGGGTGAAAGAGGATGTCAGTTCAAAGCAGGATCCTTTTGCTGCTGTAATAAAAGGTGTCGATGAACCCTGGGACGTCTGTCTTGTCAAATTGTTCTGGAAGGTGATTGAGAGTTCGGCCGGAAGCAACATCCGAGAGCTGCAGGAACGGCACATGTTTGAGATGAAGGATGGAATTCCTTTGGGTATTCGTGAAGATATCGAGAAGGCATTTCTTGCAGCGCAAAGTAATCCCTCAATGATAAAACCGCTCGGTAAATTTCTACAGGATAATGCAGTTTTTGATCAATACCAGGATCGTTTTTTTAGATTGGTTCAGGGACGGTAGTGCAGATTTTGATAAAATAATCTAAGGAGATAATTAATGACAATTACTGAAAAAATTCTTGCTAAAGCTGCAGGGCTCAGCTCGGTGAAGCCGGGAGATAATATCTGGGTTAATGCGGATATTCTTTTAACACATGATGTCTGTGGTCCCGGAACTATCGGTATCTTCAAACGTGAATTCGGTGCAGATGCTAAGGTGTTTGATAAAGAGAAGATTGTGATTATTCCTGATCACTATATATATACAAAGGATCAGAAAGCGCATCGTAATGTAGATATCCTTCGCGATTTTGTTAAAGAGCAGAATCTTCCCTGTTTTTATAATCCAGGTACTGACAGCTATTGCGGTGTCTGTCATGTAGCAATGCCTGACCTGGGGCATGTGCGTCCAGGCGAGACAATTTTTGGAACTGATTCACATACCTGTACGCATGGTGCCCTAGGTGCTTTTTCCACGGGTATTGGCAATACAGATGCCGGCTTTATTATGGGAGCAGGTAAGTTGCTGATAAAAGTTCCGGAAACTATCCGTTTCGTGCTTGATGGCGAAATGCCAGATTTTCTTTCAGCCAAAGACCTGATATTGCATATGATTGGTGATATCGGAGTGGATGGCGCTACCTATTGTGCGATGGAGTTCACTGGCTCAGCGATAAAATCACTGAGCATTGATGAACGCTGTACTATTTGTAATATGGCCGTAGAAGCTGGAGCTAAGAACGGCATTATTGCTGCTGATGAAAAGGCAATGGAGTATGTTTCAGGACGTACAAAAAAACCTTTCGAGGCTCTTTACAGTGATGATGACTGCGTTGTTAAAGCTGAGTATCGATATGATGTTTCCAAACTTGAGCCGGTCGTGGCAAAACCACATCTACCTGATAACAAAGCGCTTGTACGCGAGTGCAAGGATATAAAGGTCGATCATGTTTATATTGGTTCCTGTACTGGTGGTAAACTGGAAGACTTCTATATGGCGGCCAAAATCATGAAAGGGCGCAAAGTTGCAGTGAGGACGTTAATTGTTCCGGCAACACGTCATGTGGAGCAAGGGCTTTTTGATACCAAAATTGATGGTCAGTCGCTTCGTTCCATCTTCGAAGATGCCGGTGTTGATCCAATTGCACCACCCTCATGTGCTGCCTGTCTTGGCGGACCATATGATACCTTTGGTCGTACACACGGAGAAGAGGTGGTTGTGAGCACCACCAATCGTAACTTTGTTGGACGTATGGGATCTAAGAAGTCTATGATTTATCTTGCATCACCATACACCGCCGCAGCTACATCGCTGACTGGCTATATCACTGATCCCCGGGATATTTGATTTATTTGATAAGGAGAATTTCTATGAGTAAAGAGAGTGTTATTAAAGGCCCTGTATATGTGCTTGAAGATAATGTTGATACTGACCTTCTGATACCGGCATGTTATCTGAATCTTGTGCCGACGATTCCAGAGGAGTATCGCAAGCTGGGTTCATATGCATTGGCAGGTCTGCCGGATGGATGTATCAAGTTTACATCCAACAGCGATGGCTCAACACCTTATCCAATTATTATCGGCGGACGTAATTTCGGTTGCGGTTCATCGCGTGAGCATGCACCGATTGCTTTGGGTGCCGCTGGTACCAAGGCGGTTGTAGCCGAGAGCTATGCGCGTATCTTTTTCCGTAATTCAGTGGCAACCGGAGAGATCTATCCTCTGGAGTCCGAGACACGTTTGTGTGACTGTTTTAAGACAGGCGATCTAGCGGAACTTAATATAGCGAAGAGTACCATCACCCGTATTTCTGACGGTAAGGTGTTTTCATTAAAACCGATTGGTGCGGTGGCCCCTGTGATTGCTGCCGGTGGCATGTTTGCCTATGCACGTGAAATTGGAATGATTAAAAGCTAGGATCAAGTATCCGGAATCAAGGACATTAAATAATATGAGTGAACGCAATACTAGAGTGATCGCTGTTGCCAACCAGAAGGGAGGTGTAGGAAAAACAACAACTGTTGTCAATCTTGCTGCCGCTCTCTCTCTGCTTGATAAAACTGTGCTGGTGATTGACCTTGATCCGCAGGCTAATGCCACCAGTGGATTGGGATTGGAGCAGAAGAAGGGGGTCAGCCTCTACCCTGTTATTACCGGCAAGGCAGATGTGGCTGATATAATTCAGCCCACTCCCTATGACAACATCAACATTATTCCTTCTGAACTTGATTTGGCTGGAGCGGAAATTGAGATTGCTCGTGAAGATAATCACCTGGCGGTTGTACGTCGTGAGATTGACCGTGTCTTGACAGCGGGTGTCTTTGATTATGTTATTATGGATTGTCCTCCCTCAATTGGAATTCTGATGACATCCTCTCTTGCCGCGGCAGACAGCATTATAGTGACGATGCAGTGCGAGTACTACGCCATGGAGGGGCTGAGTGTGATTACCCATCTGGTCGAACAGCTGCGTGAAAGCGGGGTTAATCCAGACCTTCACATTGAAGGTATTGTGATGACAATGTTCGATGCACGTACCCGGCTTTCAGCGGATGTTGTCTCTGAGGTTAGAGAGCACTTCGGTGATCTTGTTTACGATACAATTATCCCTCGCAATGTTCGTATCAGCGAAGCACCCAGTTTTGGCGAGCCGGTTGTTTTTTATGATCCGCATTGCCGTGGAACTATTGCCTACAAGGTGCTTGCTGAAGAATTTGTTGAAAAGCACGAGAAGTAATCTTTTCAAAACACGTAGTGGTAGTTGAAGTTTAAGTGGAAAGTTTAAGACAGGCGACAGCAGTCCAAATGACTTTTGCAAAACTTAAACTTAAACTCAGATCTTGAACTTAAGCTCAGCTACGCGCTTGCACGGACTTAGTTACTGATTAAATCTTTCACGACCACGCTGGCCATGATCAGACCAGCGGCAGGGGGTACAAATGAGATGCTTCCCGGCGTCCGTTTGAGTTTAGTCGGTTCTTCCTGTGAATAGACAACTTTTAATGCTGTCACTTTGCATCTCTTGAGCTCTTTGCGCATGACTTTGCAGAGTGGACATATTGTGGTATCAAAAATATCTGCAACCATGAATTGGGTGGGATCAAGTTTGTTACCCGTTCCCATGCAGCTGATCAGGGATGTTCCTGATGTTTGACACTGCCGGGCCAATTCCACTTTAGCGGTAACGGTATCGATCGCATCCACAACATAGTCATAATCCTGAAGCTTGAATTGAGAGCTGCTCTTCGGTAGATAAAATTCATGCCGCTTTACTACAACTATCTCCGGATTGATATCGTTGATCCGTTCAGCCATAACATCAACTTTAGGGCGGTTTAAGGTGCTGTTTAAGGCGATCAACTGTCGGTTGATGTTGCTTTGCTCTACAATATCTTTATCAATAAGAATCAGAGAGCCAATTCCGACCCGTGCCAGGGCTTCAGCTGCAAATGAACCAACGCCTCCAAGACCGAATATGGCGACTCGGCTGCTTCTAAGAATCTGCAGGGCATCTGCACCGATAAGATCGATAGTGCGATTGTGAATGCATTTGTTCAAAGGGCGGACTTCTCTTCCTCTGCCAGCTTCTGGAGTTTTTCCTCCTCCATCTGCAGTTCTTTTTCGAGAGCCACCTCTTCAGCAATGGCTGCCTGTTTTTGTATCTCTTTGCTGGCAACTTCACGAGCCAGTTTTTCCAGCTGTTTACGCTGCGTTTTTTTTGCGTGTTCCAGCGCCTTAGATTGTTCAATTCCACGCTGACGTCGACGCTCCACATAGGAGCGAGCATCATCGC
The DNA here is from genome assembly GCA_027858965.1 of Kiritimatiellia bacterium. Lineage (GTDB taxonomy): Bacteria > Verrucomicrobiota > Kiritimatiellia > RFP12 > UBA1067 > M55B167. The sequence continues at coordinate 22,643 of JAQIBS010000080.1, read as the reverse complement.
TGCTCTTTTGTTGTGTCTGTGCTTTGCGTAGTTGATCTCTGATAGAAGCTCCTGAGGTAGTTGCCTTTCTAGCAGCAGATGGCGACATGGGGGCAGGTCTTGAACGGACTGTTGGTTTTTTCCTGAGAGCAGCCAAAGCGTTTTTGGATACCAAACCTTTTTTTACGGGAGAAGGGGCGGCCGGTTTGGATAACAGTCCTTTGCCCAGTTGAAGCGAGATGATGACTCCATCCTTTTCAATCTCTGCAATTTCCTCAGTGTAATTGGCGCTGTTCACCTTCCAGCCTCCTGATTCGGAGCCGACTAGCAAGTAGTAGTTTACAGGTGGTTTGGCAGAGAGATCGGTGAAGCCTATGGCGGTTACTCCCTCCGGAGTAATGTTAACAGCCGACATGTTGATCTTACGAGCCAGTTTTTCCTGCTCTATTCTTAGCAGAGCATCCTGTTTAGCTGCATTTGGATCAACGTTTTCATCAATTTTATCTGGCAGTTCGCCGAAAGGCATACGTTTCAGAATTGGTTCAAAGTGTGAAAATGGCGGCGGTGTATAGCTCTCTGTCCCGGCGGCTTTGCAAAAAGGTGCACTAATGGCAGCTAATGTTAAAGCAATATATCCTGATATACGGTAAGTTAACATGATTAAAAGATAGCATATTATGAGGAATTTGGCCTTTAAAATTTTTCTTCTTCTTTAACGGCTAATTATTCGTTAACATAGTCAAAATGTTATCTGTCCCAGCACATAGAGGAACTCAGGTGCAAATGCACTAATGAACTAACGAACTAACGAACTAACGATGGAGTCAATATGATCAATATCAATTTTCACGGAGCCGCACAGACCACAACCGGATCAATGCATCTTATTGAAGCCAATGGAAAGAGGATTCTCTTTGATTGCGGACTGTTTCAGGGCAGTCGTAAAAAAGCCTTTATCAAAAACCGGGATATAGCTTTTGACCCAAGAACAATTGATGCAGTGATTCTATCGCATGCACATATTGACCATTGCGGGAATCTACCAACTTTAGCACGAAATGGGTTTACCGGCAAAGTCTACAGTACCCCGGCCACACATGAGGTCTGTAATATTCTACTGAAAGATTCCGCATATCTACAAAAACGTGATCTGGAATATGTTAACAAGAAACGTGCGAAGCAGGGGAAAACTCTGTTTGACCCTCTTTATGAGGAGGAGGATGTTACAAAAATAATTGGGCAGTTTCAAGCCGAACCTCTGAAGCGGCAGGTTGATCTGGGTGACGGGGTTACATTCATGTTTCATAATGCCGGTCATATTCTCGGCTCGGCGATTGTTCAGCTGGATGTCACTGAATCTGGTTCAAAGAGCCGTCGTTTGATCTTTACCGGTGACCTTGGACAGCCAGATCAACCGATTCTTAAGGATTATGATATGCCGCAAGGGGCCGATATCCTGATGATTGAAAGCACCTATGCCGACAGGGATCATCCCTCGCATGAGGATGTCAAAGGACGGTTGAAGGGCTTTATTGAGGATATCCATCAGCAGCGTTCGCGCTTGATCATTCCTGCGTTCAGCGTTGGACGTACCCAGCAGATTCTCTATTTCCTGAACCGTCTGCATGAAGAGGGCCGCATGCCGCCAACACCGGTATTTGTTGACAGCCCGCTCTCGTTGAAGGCAACAAAAATCTATACCAAGCATCGTGAGTGTTATGATGATGATGCCTCAGATATCCTGCGCGAAGGTATTGATCCAATGAAATTCCCGGGTTTGCAGTTTGTGGGAACTCCTGATGAATCACGTGCTTTGAATGAAGTTGAAGGTCCCTTGATTATTATTTCGGCCTCCGGCATGTGTGAGGGTGGACGTGTGGTGCATCATCTCAAGCATGCCATTAGTGATCCTCGCAATATTATACTGATTGTGGGGTATCAGGCCGAGGGCACCCTGGGTCGCAGGATTGTTGATAAGGTAAGCCCTGTTAAGATCTTTGGTGAAGAGCATGAGCTGAATGCCCGTGTACATACCATCAATGCATTGTCGGCACATGCCGACCGTACCGCATTGATGCGCTGGTTTGATGGGACCAAAGATAATTTATCGCATGTTTTTGCAGTTCATGGTGAGATAGAGAAGGTGACTGCAATGCAGGAGCTTGTCAGGCAGCATGGTGTCAGTACGGTTGATGCTCCTGCGCCCGGCGATATTTTTTCGAATTTGTAGTCTGATTTCTACACTTGTCAAAACCGCTTAGATATAGTATTTTAGGTTTTGCATTTTCGGGGCAAGGTAATTTTCGCTGCAAAGCGGAGAGATTCCTGACCGGCGGTAAAGCCCGCGACTGGTAAGCAGTTACTGTTTATCACTGATATGGTGAAATTCCATAGCCGACAGTAAAGTCTGGTAAAAAGAGAGTGCAAAACAGATAGTTTTCATTTGCCCCGGCTGTATTTTTATAGTCGGGGTATTTTTTTTTGAAAGTGACTCATTTTTATGAAAAAAAGCTTATTTGACAGTGTTGAGGATTGCATTGAGGCAATTGCTCAGGGAGGTATGATCATCGTTTGCGATGATGAAAATCGTGAGAACGAAGGTGATTTGATTATTGCGGCCGAGAAGACCACCGATGAATCAATTAACTTTATGGTTACGCATGGGCGTGGTTTGGTTTGCGTTCCAATGTCGGGAGAACGACTGCAAAAGCTGAATATTGAGAGAGCTCCCAGCCGTAACCGAGGTGATAAGTTTGATACCGCTTTCACCCATTCGGTTGATGCCGCTACAGGAATTACCACCGGTATCAGTGCAGCTGATCGTGCTCATACCATCAAACTGTTAATCGATGATAACTCTACCTGTGAAGCTGTTGTCAGTCCAGGACATGTCTTTCCTTTGAAGGCTCGTAAAGGCGGCGTTCTCGTACGCACAGGACATACTGAGGCAGCTGTTGATCTTGCCCGTCTGGCGGGACTTAAGCCAGCCGGCGTGATCTGTGAGATAATGCTGGAAGATGGCAGTATGGCCCGTCTGCCCGATCTTCAGAAGTTTGCAAAATTGCATAAGCTGCCCATGTTATCTATTGCGGATCTGATTCAATATCGCCGTAAGCAGGAACGCCTGATCGAATTTATTCAGGAGGTTGATCTCCCGACCGATTATGGAAGTTTTCGTTTGCGGCTTTATAAGTCTGTTCCTGACGGGATAGAGCATCTGGTTCTAATTAAAGGTGATTTGCAATCATGTAAGTCTCCTTTAGTGCGTGTGCACAGTGAATGTTTGACAGGCGATGTTTTTGGGTCAAGTCGTTGTGATTGCGGCAATCAGCTGCACTGTGCAATGCAAATGGTTGAAGACGAGGGCTGCGGTGTTATTCTCTACATGCGTCAGGAGGGACGTGGAATTGGATTAACAAATAAAATCCATGCCTACAAACTGCAGGAAGAGGGACTTGATACTGTTGAGGCCAATATCAAGCTTGGCTTTGCTCCTGACCTGCGTGATTATGGTGTAGGAGCCCAGATACTGGTTGATATCGGATTAAAAAATCTACGTTTGTTAACAAATAATCCGCAGAAAGTGATTGGCTTGCGAGGCTATGGTCTGGATATAATAGAACGTGTCCCGATTGTCTTTAAACCTGGCGAGCATAATCGCCGTTACCTTGCCACAAAAAAAGCCAAGATGGGGCATATGATTTAAGAGGTTAGAGGTGTGAGGGAATACACCGAGAGTTTTATACAATATGTTGTAGGGGCAGCCTTGTGTCTGCCCACAAAGGAGAAGAAGATGAGAGAAATTACAGGACAGATTAATGCGACCGGAATAAAGGTTGCGATTGTAGTTAGCCGTTTTAACAGTTTCTTTACGGAGCAGTTGCTTAAAGGTGCCATTGATTGTTTTTTGCGTCATGATGGAAAAGATGACGATTTAACAGTGGTACGTATTCCAGGTGCAAATGAGGCTCCGGTTGTTGCCGATAAACTGGCTTCTACCGGTGGCTATGATGCTATTGTTGTGCTTGGAGCTGTTATACAGGGTGCCACCCCGCATGCTGACTTGATCAATGGAACTGTGGCACGGGCTATTTCCCATATAGCTCTTAAAAGCGGCATTCCTGTGCTTAATGGAATTGTATGTGCTCAGAATCTGGAACAGGCGATTGAACGTTCTGGAACCAAACAGGGCAACAAGGGCTGGGATGCCGTTATGACTGCAATTGAAACAGTTGCGGTTTTAAAAGGTATTTAATTTTTTTATTTGTGGCTCTCGGAGAGATGCCACTATATCATCTGCTAATGTATTGTCGACCCGATGAGGCGCAAGTATATTTTGAGGAGTATTTTATGGCAACACGTAGACATGGACGCGAATGGGCTCTCCAGATGCTGGTTCAGGCGGATTTGAATCCAGGTATGGATCTTGATAACACAATCCCTGAATTCTGGAAACAGCAGTGGACTTGCCGTATGGAAGAAAAAGATGAACGCGGGGAGGATATCAAGGAAGTAAAAGGAAAGATTGAAGATCAGGTTGCTCCTCAGAAAATCCGTATTTTCAGCGAGGTTCTTGTTCGCGGGGTAGGTTCCAAATTAGAGGAGCTTGATAGCAAGATTGAAGAGTATACACAAAATTGGTCGATACATCGTATTGGGTCAGTTGAACGCAATGTGCTGCGTCTTGCTTTTTATGAGCTGTTGTTCTGTCCAGATGTGCCAGCTCCGGTTGTCCTGAATGAGGCTATTGATCTTGCTAAATATTTCAGCAATGCAGATGCAGGTCGTTTTGTTAATGGCATTTTGGATAAGCTCAATAAGGACCTGCACGGCAGCAGGAAATAAATTGTTGAAGGTAGGATGTGGAATGTGTCTGACTGCCGGAGTCGATAGGTGTCGATGAGGTAGGTAGTAGTCGAAAAAAATGTCAGTTCATAGGGCCTATCCGGCTCATAAGGCCCATCAATCATGTCAAAGTTTGCTTTAGATGATCAAAAATGGATGCAACGTGCTATTGAACTGGCTCATTTGAGCGAGGGGTATACTCGTCCTAATCCACCTGTGGGTGCGGTTATTGTCAAAGAGGGCCGCGTTATCGGTGAAGGACGTCATGAGTGCGTCGGCTATGATCATGCCGAGGCAGCTGCCATTAAAGCGTGTACTGAATCGGCTGAGGGCGCAACAATATATGTGACCCTTGAACCCTGCAGTACCTATGGCCGTACACCACCCTGCACAGAGCGTATTATAAAAGCCGGCATTAAACGGGTTGTTATAGGTTGTCAAGACTCCTTTGAACAACATTGCGGTGAGGGTAATCGAATCCTGACAGCGAATGGTATAGAGGTGCTCTCTGACGTTTGTGCTGACGAGTGCTGTGATTTGGCAACTCCATTTTTTAAACATGTCGTCACTAAGTTACCTTATCTTACCCTTAAGATAGGCATGACTCTGGATGGCTGCATTGCTGATCGAAATAGCTGTTCTCAATGGATTACAGGAGAGGCGGCCAGAGCTGAGGTGCAGCGCATTCGTCGCCGGGCTGATGCAATGCTTGTTGGTTCACAGACAATCTGTGCCGATAATCCATCTCTCTTATCTCGCATAGGCGGGGGCGAGAGACTCCTACGCATTGTTATAGATTCCAAGGGGATCATTCCTGCATCTGCCCAGGTGCTGACCGATAGTGCCGCTGACCGAACGTTTGTCTTTAGCTCGCAGAGTGTTTCCGAGGATAAGGTGGCAGCCTGGACTCGGAATGGTGCCAGTGTGCTTCGTCTGGATGTAGATGAAGACGGTCGGCTGCCATTAACAAGTGTTATGCAGACTCTGGGGGAAATGGATCTGATGCATGTGGTTTGTGAAGGTGGAGGTGGCCTCGCTGGAGCATTGCATAATGCGGGGCTGATCGATGAATACTGCCTCTTTTATGCCCCAGCGGTTTTAGGTGATACCGGGGCAAAACGCGGATTTGTCTGTGATGATGTTCAGACGCTCCATGATATGCGTCGTATGAAGATCCGCGATGTTCGCATGATCGGCAATGATATATGCGTGCGAATGTTGAAGGGTTGAAATAGTTCAATTATGTGGCATGGCAACTGAATTGTCAGCTGTGTACGCACAACTCAATATTACAGTTGCAGTACGGTTTAACCCCTTTAACTTTTTTAACCGTTTTAACCAAAGTTGCGGGGTTTAAACCTCAAGCAGTTAAATATAATGGCAGGGCATATCACAAAGGCTAAGCAGGGTTGCGGCTGAAAGCAACTTTTGGAGAAAGATTATGTTTACCGGATTAGTACAGAAACTTGGCATCCTGAAAAATATTGATAAAATCAATGAGGGATGGTCGCTTGAAATCTCTTATGATAAATGGAGAGATGAGCTGGAGTTGGGTGAGAGCATTGCGGTACAGGGGGCCTGTCTGACGGTCACCGGATTCACAGATACCTCTTTTAAGGCCGACCTGCTTGATGAAACCATGAAGATAACGGCGCTGCGTTCTTTAAGCAGTGGATCTAAAGTTAACCTTGAACGGGCCTTGGCGCTTGGCGATCGACTGGGCGGTCACATTGTCAGTGGTCATGTAGATGAGACCGGCAGTATTCTCTCCATCAAAAACCGTGGCCGTGACTTTGTCCTGCGGGTTGCATGTTCGACAGATCTTGCCCGCCACAGTGTGCTCAAGGGGTCCATCACAATCGACGGCATCAGCCTCACGATCAGCGGCCTTGGCAATGACTGGATTGAGGTCAATATCATACCGCACACCTGGGATGTGACATCTTTCGCGTCCCGTAAAACCGGCGATTGTGTCAATCTCGAAGGTGATATTATCGGTAAGTATGTAGCGCGGTTGATGGGCAAAGAGAGCTCGGGTATTACCGAAGAGATGCTGCGTGAGAATGGCTTTATGTAACAATTTATGAAGATCTGAACGTGTGTATTTCAGAACGGAATTCGCTATGCGCCATGCCCTATGCGAATTGACCGAAGGGAGAGCTATATGATTTTATGCCTGGGACTTACTCCGGCGCTTCAGCGCACAATGATTTTCGGATCAATGCATCTGAATGATGTCAACCGGGTTAAGCAGGTTGTTATCTCTGCTGCCGGTAAGCCGATCAATACCGCTCGGGCTATGGCTGTGCTGGGAGCTGAGTGCAAGGTAGCCGGTTTTAACGGCGGTCACAATGGTGGTCTGGTTAATGGCTTTCTGGCTGAGTACGGAATCACATCGGCGCTAACCTCAATGAGCTCAGAAACACGTATTTGCAGCACCCTGATCGATGAGAGCTCCGGGGCTGTCACTGAGCTGGTGGAGGAGGCTCCTCGGCCATCACCACAGGAAATTGATGCATTTATCAAGGACAACATTACTTTGCTTCCTGAGTGTGACTTGTTGGTTATGTGCGGAACACTGCCTCCATTTGCGCCGAATAATTTCTATTGTAATTTCAGCAGAGCGGCAGCGGAACTCAATATTCCGGTAGTTATTGATTCTCATAAGAGCGCACTGCTCGCAGTCCTGCCGGATCAGCCATTGATGGCAAAACTGAACTTGAAAGAGCTTGAAACCACCTTTAATTGTAGTGTGGAGAGCGAGGGGCAGCTGCTAGAGTTAATGGGGCGGTTGATCTCCAATGGTGCTCAAAGCGTATTGCTGACACAGGGTAAGGATGCGGCATGGTTGCTGGAGGGTACTCAGATTACAAAATTCACACCACCGGCAATTGATCAGCACAAAAATCCTATAGGCAGTGGTGACTGTACCACTGCCGGAATTGCCTGCGCACTGTGTAAAGGAGCCATATTGGAAGCGGCGGTTCAGCTGGGGCTGGCCTGCGGAGCGGCTAATGTTGAGTCACTGCTGCCCGCTATGATTTCCCGTGAGCGGGTAATGCAGCTTCTGACCAGTACAGCGTCAGTTTCCACCTGATGCATTTGGCCCATCAAGGAGCGATTCCATAAGAATTGATTGCAGATAAATATTAAAATGTGTAAGATACAAAAAGTAAAAATTTATAAAGGAAGAAGGATTATTATTATGCGATTACCTGTTTGTTTGGTTACAACTCTGATGGCGGTCATGTGCGGTTGCTGCTTAATGGAAAAATACAGCGGAGCTCAGATCAAGGCTCCCTATAATCTTCAGGTCGAAAACCTGGATGATGCTACAGGAATTGATAGTGCTAAACCGAGATTCAGCTGGAAATTGAGTGCGGACGGCCGTTCTATCCACAATCTGACGCAGCATTCTTATGAGGTTGTAGTTGCCGATTCACTGGATAAATTGAATGAAGATGAAGGTAGTCTATGGCAGAGTGGCCGGGTTGTTTCAGAAGAACAGTTTAATGTGGTCTACGCCGGTGCTCAGTTCAAGAGCTCACAGCATTGCTGGTGGAAGGTACGTGTCTGGGCTGATGCAGAGGGTAAGCCATCCCGGTGGAGTCAGCCTTATCACTGGATCACCGGCATCATGAAACCGGTTGACTGGAAGGCCAGATGGATTGGTCCTAATCCGGTAACACGACCGAATTACGATTTAAAGGATGCCCGCTGGATCTGGAATGGCTTTGCTGACAAACTTGAAAATGCGGATAAAGGTGCTGCTATCTACCATGCCGTTTTTGAAGCACCGGAGGATGTATCTCAGCGCGCCATGGTAATGGCTCTTACAGCTGATGACAAATATGATATCTATATTAATGGAAAACTGGCAGCAAAGACCTGGGGGCATGTTAATGAGTGGCGCTGGATGCGTTTTATTCCTGTAGCTAAATTCTTAAAACCGGGACACAATCATATTGCTGTACGCGTTACCAACGAAGTTAAAGGTCCAACCGGTCTGCTGCTTAATATCCGCGATGGACAGAGCAGCCTGTTGAGCAGTGGCAGCAACTGGAAGGTCACGAAGCAGGGGGGTAAAGAGTGGTTTAAACCCGTAGCTGAATTTAAAGATTCGCAGTGGAAGAGTGTTAAGGTTGCTGGTGCTCCCGGTGCTCAGCCGTGGGGTGCGCTGGAACGTCATTTTGAAATAGCCTCTCCTGCATTTGAAAAAAGCTTTAATCTTCAACAGGATGTCGCTGAGGCAACCCTTCATATCAGCGGGCTTGGCTTTTATGAGGCCTCTTTAAATGGGCGGAAAATTGGATGTAAGGTGCTGGATCCAATTCCAACAAAATATGATAAGCGGGTGCTCTATTCAACCTATGACATGACCGATATGCTGAAGAAGGGAAAAAATACACTTAATGTGCTGCTGGGACATGGCTGGTATGATATGCGCTCTGTCTCGGTATGGAATTTTGATAATGCCCCCTGGCGAGATTTTCCACGGATGATCGCCCAGCTGGAGATTAAATATGAAGATGGCTCACGCGCATATGTTTTCTCTGATCAAAGTTGGCGTCAGGTGAAAAGCCCCATTGGATACGATTGCATCCGCGAAGGGGTGGTTATAGGTAAAACGCATCCCAATGCACCTGACCTGGAAAAGAAAAAAATTATGGCGATATTTGTTAGTGCACCCAAAGGAAAACTGAGTGCCTCAACCCTGCCATCCAGCGTTGTTACGCAAACCCTGAAACCGAAGAAAGTCACTCAGCTTGGTGAAGGTCATTGGATGGTTGATTTTGGTCAGAATACAGCAGGCTGGGTTAATCTGCAAATCAAGGGACAGAAGGCAGGTGACGTGGTTAAGCTGGTTTATGGAGAACGTCAGGCTGAAAATGGCGGACTTGATAACAAATCGATCTCCGCCCATTTTCGCTATCCGGCTTCAACAGCTCTTGTCAGTGATGGCTTTTTTCAGACAGATCACTTTATTTGCTCCGGTCAGGCAGAGGAAATATATTATCCGCGCTTTGTCTATCATGGATTTCAGTATGTCGAGATCACAGGACTCAAGATAAAACCGACTGCAGATTCAATCTCAGCTGCGGTCATCCATACGGACTTCAAATCAGCTGGCAGTTTTGAATGTTCTAATGATCTGCTGAACAAACTGCAGCAGGCAACCTTATGGGCGTATAAGAGCAATTTTGTCAATGGCTACCCCACTGACTGCCCGCACCGGGAGAAAAACGGCTGGACAGGTGATGCCTCTCTGGCCTCCGAGTTGGGGATGTACAATTTTCATAATGTAGCCGCTTATGAAAAGTGGGTGGATGATTTAATGGATGAACAGAGAGGCGACGGTAATGTCGCTGCCATTATTCCCACGAGCGGATGGGGATACCAGTGGGGCAACGGCCCGGCCTGGGACAGTGCCATGGCAATCGTTCCGTGGATGCTTTATGTCTACAAAGGTGATATTCAGATTCTTGAACGCTCCTACGACCGGATCAAGCTTTATGTCGACTATATGAGCACTCGCGCCAAGGATGATCTTGTCTATCATGGACTGAGCGACTGGACTCCTGCAAAGTCAAAGGTTCCGGCGGAAGTGACCTCCTCCGGTTATTACTATCTGGATGCTATGATTGTGGCCCGAATCGCTGAATTACTTGGCAATAATGCGGATGCAAAAAAATATAATGATTTAGCAGAACGTATTAAAACCGCTTTTAACAAGAAGTTTTACAAGGGTAGTGGGGTTTATTCAATTGGGGCACAGACCGCTCTTTCGTGTGCACTGCATCAGGGGGTTGCCCTCACAGATAATATTGCGGCCACGCAGAAAGCTCTTGCTGACATAGTTGCCAAAGATGATTGTGTGCCTGACTTCGGTATTCTCGGATCAAAGTATATCTTCAGATCCCTTAGTGAGGCCGGTCGCAGCGATCTTGCCTATAAGATGTTGAATAAGACCGAGCGTCCCTCTTTTGGTAAATGGATTGTGAAAGATGGTGCCACAACACTATGGGAGGACTGGGATCAGGGCTCGTCCCGCAACCATATTATGTTTGGTGATTTTTCCGCCTGGATGTATCAGTATCTTGGTGGTATTCGCCTGAGTGATGATGTCAGTGCAGTTGCTAAAAAAGTTGATTCCTCCAAAGTGGCTTTTAAAGAGTTTATCATTGCACCTGATCCGGTCGATGGTCTTGATTGGGTTAAAGCCGATCACGATTCCCCATACGGTATGATCCGCAGTCATTGGGTTAAGAGCGCAAATGGTTTCAAGCTGGAGGTTGATATACCGGTTAATACCAGCGCAATCGTCTACCTGCCTGTTAAACCGACAACCAAAGGTGTTATCAGTGATGTCCCTGAGATAAAATCCAACCGCGACCGTATGGCGTTCAAGGTCGGTTCAGGGCACTATGAGTTTATAGTTCCAAATTTTGGAAAGTAAGCAGGTAACCTGGGAACGCCGAGCACCAGCTCGGCACATTTCAGTTTTGTTGATTGAATACATTTTGCTATAATCAGCACAATCATTGAAAAGGTAGCCCAAGCATCCTGCTTGGCTTATTATTGAGGCAAGCAGGATGCTTGCACTACTTTCCTTTGCATTAACTCACTTACAGGAAAAGTCATTGCTTTGCAATGCTGAGCTGGTGCTCGGCACTCCTAGGTTTTTAAATCCAAAATGAAAAGTGATTTCCACATAGAATCCAGATATCGTCCGACTGGCGATCAGCCTTCGGCGATCAAAGGGATTATCAATGGGCTTGAGCGGGGGTGTGACCGATTAACGCTTGAGGGCGTTACTGGTTCCGGAAAAACTTTCACAATGGCCAATGTGATTGAGAGCTGGGGTAAACCTACTCTGATCTTATCTCATAATAAAACTTTGGCAGCCCAGCTTTTTGCAGAACTGAAAAATTTCTTTCCTGAGAATGCGGTTGAATACTTTGTCAGTTATTACGATTATTATCAGCCTGAGGCTTATATTCCTCAAACCGACACCTATATCGAAAAAGACTCATCAATCAATGAGGAGATAGAACGCTACCGACTCTCTGCCACCAACTCATTGCTTGGTCGACGCGATGTGATCATTGTGGCCTCAGTCTCCTGTATCTACGGATTGGGCTCTCCTGATGACTACCGCGAGATGCTTGTTGATATATCACCGGGCATGGAGATCGACAGAGATATGCTGCTGGCAAAGCTAGTGGATATTCAGTATATGCGCAATGATTACGAGTCTTTACCTGGAAATTTTCGTGTGCGTGGTGATACCGTGGATATCTTTCCCTCCTATGATAAAAATGGTTATAGAGTATCCTTCTTCGGGGATGAGATAGAGGATGTTAAACGGTTCGATCCTATTAGCGGAAAAACCGGTCCGCCGCTGCTGCGGGTCATTATCTCTCCAGCCAAACATTTTGTGATGCCGCGCGAGAAGGTTGAGGCGGCCCTGGGGGGTATATCTGAGGAGCTGGATCAGCGCATTGCTGAGTTTGAACAGGCCGGCAAATTGGTTGAAGCGCAACGAATCCGACAGAGAACGGAATTCGATATGGAGATGATGCGTGAACTGGGCTACTGCAATGGAATTGAAAACTACTCGCGCCATCTCTCCCGGCGTGCCCCTGGTGAAACACCTGCCTGTCTGCTGGATTACTTCAGTACCGAGTTTCTGACCATTATTGATGAATCGCATGCAACCTTGCCTCAGTTGCGTGCCATGTATAATGGAGATCAGGCACGCAAGGGTACTCTGATTGAACATGGCTTCCGCCTTCCATCTGCTCGCGATAACCGTCCACTTAACTTTGATGAGTTTATGAAGAAAACCGGACCAATCGTTTTTGCCAGTGCAACACCTAGTGTATATGAACGGGATGTGAGTAATATTATGGCGCAGCAGCTTATCCGTCCGACCGGCCTGCTGGATCCGCCAGTTGAGGTACGACCGCTGGAGAATCAGATTGATGATTTAATGGAGCAGATCAAACGTACTGTAGAGGAGGGTAACCGCGTGCTGGTCACAACCCTGACCAAACGTGCCTCTGAGGATTTAACCACGTATTTGAAAGAAACCGGAGTCAAAGTTGAATATCTGCACAGTGATATTGATGCACTTGAACGTGTAGATATCTTAGGACGCCTTCGCAAGGGTGAGTTTGACTGCCTGATTGGAATTAACCTGTTAAGAGAGGGACTCGACCTGCCTGAGGTTTCTCTGGTCGCTGTGCTTGATGCGGACAAAGAGGGCTTTTTGCGCTCTGCAACCGCTTTAATGCAGACAGCTGGTCGCGCTGCGCGACATGAGAATGGACGCGTAATACTTTATGCTGACCGGGTTACCGCTGCTATGCAGAATATGATTGATATAACTAGCATACGTCGTGAACGTCAGAAGTTGTACAACACAAAGCATGGCATCACTCCCACGGGTATTAAGCGTGATTTGAATGAAAGCCTGACCGTTTATCGCGAAGGCAAACGTATTGAATCCTCCATGGTGGCCGCTGAAAGCGAAGAGGAGTATGATGTATGTCAAACGATAGGGGAGATGCAGCGTGAGATGCTTAACGCGGCTGATGCACTTGAATTTGAACGCGCAGCGGTGCTGCGTGATGAAATAAAAGAACTTAAAAAAATGATGTGTGTTTAACGTGAACAGCAAAACGAAAAGCTTGCAGATTTTTATAAATCTACAAGCTTTTCCATAACAGATCCTAGTGAAGTAATCAGTCTTCCAACTTTACTTTCAATTGATAGAATCTTGTTTTTACAGAATCATTTTCTTCATCCACAAAACCATCCTGAGTCCATGGAATATCCTCTTCCAACAGTTGGAAGTCGGTTTTCAAATCAGATGTCCAATAAACGGAATAGACACGTCCGCGAACCCCTGACCAGCGGATCTGCGGTTTTTCACCGGAAACCTGCATTACCTGTGCCACGAATCGGCTCTCCGGATTCTTCGGGTCGAGACCGGCAATAAAGGCATCCTGGACCGTGTCTACGCCGTTGGAGCTCAGTTGAAGAGCCGGCGCATTTGTATATCCGTCGTAGTATTGGATTTCCCACCAATCAGGGATTCCATCTGCATCATCATCCGCTTCCACAATGAAGTACTCATATGCACCCATATCCACGGTTCCGTTGATCACACGGGATTTGTTTGCCAGACCGTTCGAGGCCGGTGCGTACGCATTATCGCCTTGGTCGATGCAGGGCGAACTTGACAGAAGCTGGAAGTCGCTATTCGCGGCATCCACGAACTGCGGATCGGCGATGAGACAGCCACCCACATCGTTGGCCACTCCGTCTGAAGAACAGGTATTGCGCACGGTTCCGTTATTGCTGTATAGATCCGCTGCGCTGTTGTTCCACACGATGCAGTTATTCACGACTCCGCCCCCGTTCAGGGAAACACCGCCGGTCCCGTTGGACGCCCCGTTTGTAGCTACGGTGCAGTTGTTGAGTTCACCGTCCTGAAGGAGGTAAACGCCGCCGCCGTCCGATGCATCGTTCGCAATAATCAGACAGTTATCAACCGATCCGCCGGCTAGATAAAGTCCGCCACCGTACCGGCCCGCCTCATTTCCCCGCAGGATGCAGTTATTGAGTTTGCCGTCTGCAAGATAAACACCGCCACCGTCCGCCCCGTCGGCAACTCCGCCTGTGATGGTAAATCCACTAAGTACGCATCCATTAGTCATATAGACCGCGCGCATCGAATCGGCGACGATGGAGGTGACCTCGGCCCCATTCATGGAGCGAACCGCTATCGAGCGCGTGATGCAAACCCGATTAGAGAGCGTACCGCCGGAAGCGATTGCGCTTCCAACATCATAGACGCCATTCGTGACCCAAACGATTCCGTCGGCTGCGACAAGATTAACCGCAGCCTGAATGGTTTTCTTTGCGGTTGCCCAGGTCTGTCCACTTTGCAGGTCATCCGGCATCGAGGCATTGACATAGACCTCTTCTGAATAATAAACCGGCGTCAACATGGTACTTTCAGCAGGCATTCTCAGCGAAGTAACGGCAGCAAACGGGTCTGCCAGATCATTGGCATGATCCCCACTCCAGTAAAAGAACCCGGCAGGATCTGCCGAAACAACTGCGACGTCACCGTTTGCGTAGGTCCCGGAACCCGTTCCGCCTTGCACGGTCAACGCATACCCCTCAAAATCCCAATTCCAGGTAATGGAAGAGTTGAGTTCTGACAGAGTGATCGCGCCCGTATTCATCGCCGTCCCAATAGCGGGAACACTACCCGTTCCGGTCCAGCCGGAATTGATGTGTCCATCAACGGAATCCACCGAACAGGTAACGACCGACCCCCAGCAATAGTTGGAGGAAACCCCGACGGTTGGCATTGAAGTCCCGATCGTCTCAGCCTCTCCAAACGGATAGTCATTCAATCCGCCGCCGGAGCCCGCCTCAACACCTACGTCAGACGTTACGGTAAACCCATCGGATCGCGCCCGCCGCGAGATACTCAGAATCTCCACCGGATTCATGGTGACTGCCGACACAGCAATCAGGTCATCCACCATAATTAAATCACCGGGCTGAACCGAAATAGTATAGTGCCGGTCTCCCAGAATCGCACCCTCAAACTCCTCATCGACTCCGTATCCATCGGAGTAAGACTCCTTCAGCAGAAGCTCCGCGACTTCCTGACCCTCCCCAAAGACCAAATCATAGTCATTCGAAATCCCGGACATATCGCCAGCCATTGCCCAGTTCATCCACTGCGTATTTTCGAAGGCCGCGAAGTACGTTTCCTTATCTTTTATGAGTGTTACCAGCGTCATCGACGAATATCCCGAAGCGCTTCCCATCCCGGACTCGATTTCTCCGCTGTAGTTCAAATCCAACGTCATGTTGAACGGCTCCGATCCGGTCACTTCATATAAACGGTGTGTGCCCCCTTCACCTTCGCCCAAACCCCACGTCTGATAGATGGAGTAATCACGCGTATCTCCATATGAATCAATCCAATGGGCAGGTCCACCTAGATTCTTTGCAGCCGCACTGGCCCTCATTGTTCCGGTTTGCGGGTCGACTTGAATAGAGCTATAGCCTGCGCTGGCACCCGGCACCATGCTGAAGGCGGCAATCATGCTTTCCACAATGTTGGCTGGGTCGCCTGACGGGTTTGGAATCTTATAATCGTCTCCGACAGAGGCTGAGGCGTACGATGAAAACGTGTTCTCTTTGTCATCGGAGTGCTTATAGGCCACCGTATCCTGATCCGGGTACGGTTTCACTGCACCGCTACTTTTCCCAAGATCATAATAACCACGTCTGGAAACGCTATTGAGCGTTCCGTTCGCCCTTGAAGCAACGGTTAGTGTGTAGTTCCGCGAATCGACGACTGCGTTAACGACACCGGGGATACTCTCAATCCGGTCCGCCTTGCTCCAGACGGTTCGTAGCCCAATACTGTCAGAGTAATTAGGCGGATATGATGACTTTTCTAAACCAATGAGAGAACCGTATGCATTATCCCCCCAGTAACCGTTGCGTGCCACGCGATAGGAGCCCCTCTGATCAAAACACCAGTTTGCGATATTCCCCGCCATATCATACAAACCATAGCCATTAGCGGGAAATGCTTTGACCGGACTCGTGTAGGGATAATCTCCAACCGAATAAATAGGGTGATACTGGTAATTGTCGTCCATCACATTGGCATCGGTTTGCGACAACGTGTTCCCATTAGGGAAACGCGTACTGACCAACCCACCACGCGCAGCGTATTCCCATTCTTCAGAGAATGGCAGGCGGTAACCGTCAACTGCTGCGTTACAGATCGGAACCAAGCTTCCCGTTTTATACGGACTCCCACCATCGGTATAACAGGGGGATTTACCCTCCATTTCACTGCGGGCATTACACCATTTGAGGGCATCATACCAACTAACCTCTGTTATTGGGTGATCGGCACCCTTCGCCACGCCAGCAAAACCAAAGCTGTACCCATGGGATTCCGCCCAGGCAAACACTGTGTCCCACTGCGCTTTCGTAATAGATGTTTCATCCATGCAAATAGGGATGTCAAGCTGCAGTGAATAGGTTGCCGGGAAGTTCACGTTAGAGTAGTAATCGTAGCTCTCTCCAGTCACGAGGATGTTGGTTCCCACATTGGCTCCAGCCGGAATTTCAACCATTCCTGCCATTGCGGCACTCTCGAACGCAATCACTCGGAAGGTCAGATCTGAAACCTGACCATTCCAGTCCGCGCCCATGTCCCAGCACATCATTTTTCCGGTTCCCGTCAGAATTCCAGATCCGACATCGCCAGACACACTGACGGCGCTCACCAAATTTGTGTCGTCTTCAACGTAGAGCGCAACCGAAACCACATTGGTTGATCCGCAAAATACCTCATAAGAAATATCCACCAGTTTGGTTCCTGGACGTTGCGCCGCAGAAACATTTTTCACCTCAACAACCGCTTCGTAGTTCGCGGAAAGCGTAACCGGCGCATACGGCATGGTGAAGGTTGTGCTGGCGGAAGATGAGTCGCCCAGATTGGCAGTATATTCTGCCGGAACAACGGTCCAATGGGAAAAATGCGTTCCGTCTGCTGGCGAATCGGTCGAAACGGGAATCACCGCATCGTAAGTGTAAGACCCATCACCTGAACCGCTGGTCACGGTCAGATTCTGCGGATCAGCCACAAAGGTTGCCTCAATCGTGTGTATCGAATCCACATTCATGAATGTATAGCTTTCTGCCGGTGTAATGGGAGAGTCGTCTATCGTTAGAGAATTTACACGATACCCAATGGCAGGTTGAATCAAAAACGTCTGATTATAACCCTGATAAACCTCTGGGTTTGCTGGGGTTAACGTTCCGTTAGCGCCCGCCGTAGTAGAGATCTCATACGTTGGAAGAACCGTGGGTTCCTCATAGGCTCCTATGTCCACAGTGCCATTCACGATGCGGTCGTTCTCCGCCAGATCGGTTGAGGAAAGCTCAATCACGGTCACTTTCGGATTGAGCTGAATCTCATTGACGCCAGCATTCGCACAGGGGGAAGTCACTTGCAATTGATAATTCGTTGCAGCGACATCCACAAAGAAAGGGTTGTTCGTAATACACCCAGCCACACCACTGGTTACACCGGACGAAGCGCAAACATTGGAAACAACACTCATACTCCATTCTTCGCCATACGAAAGGAGATGAAAAGCTGAATTGATTGGAGCCGTATTATTCCAAATAATACAGTTGTACAAACTGCTGCCGCCCATCATTGACTCACCGAAACCACCGCCGCCATTCATGGTATCCTGTGCTTCATTTTCAATCAGGGTGCAGTTAACGACTAAAGCCTGGTCTCCACAAATACCCCCGCCAACTCCCGTAGCCAGATTGTCATAAACAAGACAATTGTTAACCACCACCTCACCCGGCATCATCCCACTGGCTTTAATCCCGCCTCCCGTTTCCGACTGATTTCCATAAAATGTGGAATTATTAATCATTCCGCTACCATCAATGCAGGCACCGCCTCCACCGTTCCAGCTGACGTCCACATTATTCAGAATGGTACAATTGTTAACGGTTCCTCCATAATTCAAATAAATGCCGCCGCCGCCGTTCTCCGACTGGTTGTCCCTAATTTCGGAATGGGTTAAAAGCCCGCCGTTTGAAAGATAAACCCCGCCACCGTTGGCGGTTGTTGTATTCCCAGAAATCACACAGTTGGAGACCACACAGCCATCTGTCATCCAGATGCCTGCACCGTCACGATTATAATTCGGATACTCGTCCGTCTTGATGGTATAGCCACCCGACACCGTAAATCCGAGAAGTGAGCTATCGGCTGTCATCAGCACCCCGCGAATGGAATCGACATCATTTGATCCATTCGAACCGGCAGCCCCGACAATCGTCGTCACGTCAGGGCCATTGACCGACCGAATCGTCATCGGACGCGCAAAATAAACCCGGTTCATTTGAATATCATCCAGAGCCGCAGCACCACCGATAGCATACATCCCGTTGGTCACCCAAACGGTTCCGTCTGTAGCAGCGACATCGACGGCCGCCTGAATCGTCTTCTTTGCGGTTGCCCAGCTAGCGCCATCCCCCGAATCGTTAGGTTGGGCCGCATCCACATAAGTCGCATCCGGCACGGGAACCGGGTCCTTTCCCTCGCACACAGACACACCGACTAATAAACAAAAGGCCATTAAAAACACAATCCAGACTCTGTTGGAAATATACATATTAATCATAATTTATTCTACCTCTTTGTTATTATTTTGATCCACATCTTTGACTACAAGTAAATATACATAATTCATGCTTAATTGTCAACTTGAACAAGGGTGGGTGTGATTCAATTTAGTTGAATTCTTACTGTTAAGCGAATTAATGCAAAGAAAATTATCCATCTTATATAAGCTTTCCGAGAAAGACATTGCATGGAATGGAGGTCCCTCCAACAATTACCTCTTTCACTCTCGCGCAGACTTTTTTGTTCAGGTCCACCCCCGATTGTATCGGGATCATCCTCGTCCGTTGATCTTAGATGGCCCATTTAATTTTGAAACTTTTACACCCCACACGGCTTGACATTGTAATACATCTTAGTTAATGTTTTATCGTTGTTAGAGTTAAAGGTTCTTGTTAATACTAAGTAAAAATTCTGTTTTTTGCTCAATGTTATTTATACACGTGAGGTTAAATTCTAAATCAAGGGCTGATCCCTAAGCCAATCTTAAAGGAGAACATAAAATGAGAATATATAAAGTAGCAGTTGCCGTGATGTGTATGGCAGGGATGGCCTTTGGACAGGGAAGTTTGACTCCGCCGGGCGCACCGGGCGCGACGATGAAAACCCTCGACGAGATTGACTCGGCGATTGCAGGTGTGAGTAATGCGGTTGACGCCGTGGTTACGCGGATTGATATTACAACGGTGGCGGGAAACCCTAGTGTTCACCACACGATCACCGAGCCGGGTTCTTATTACCTGAGCGGGAACCTTGAAGTCATCAAGTCATATGGGATCATGATTAACGCCTCGGGGGTGACGCTCGATCTCAATGGGTTTAAAATTTTAAAGGGATCCGGTGGCGTTGGCGGGGAGGGGGTTTATGTTGGTTCTGGAGAGGATGATTTCACTATCCGCAACGGCTCTATCACAGGATTCACATCGGGGAAGGGTATTAATTGTAATATGGCAGGTGCTCTTTTTGAAAAACTGTCGGTGTCGGGTTGTTCGGTTGCCGGGATTTATTCCAGCGGTGCGGCGCGGCTCACCGATTGCCGGGTGATCGCCAATGAGATAGGCATTCAAGTTGGAGAAGGATCGGTTCTGACGGGCTGTGTTGCCGATTCGAACGAGGGTTCGTATGGTATTATTGTCGGCAAAGATTCGGTTCTGCGCGGCTGCACTGCCCGTAGCAATGGGGGAATCGGCATTTATATGAACTCTGGATCAATTGTTCGGGAGTGCACCGCATCCTACAACCAGGGGGATGGAATCAAAGTTTCTTCCTATTGTCTGGTGACGGAAAATAAATGTGACCAAAACGGCGCCGACGGGGATGGAGCCGGCATCCATGCGACCGGTTCCGGCAACCGGATCGACGAAAATAATGTGACAGATAATGACCGCGGGATCGATGTGGATTATAGTGGAAACTTTATTTCGCGCAATACCGCTTCCGGAAACAGTAGTAACTGGGAAGTGGCGGCAAACAATGCCTGTCTGGTGGTACTTCGGACGGTGTGTACTGCCATTTCCGGTGACTCTGGAGGAACCGCTCCCGGTTCCACCGATCCGAATGCCAACTTTACGTACTAAAGCTGCTTTCAGCCGAAGGCTTGTAGGACCCCAGGACGGTCACGGAGCGTGTAAGCTGGTCGTTTACGAGTATCCGTTTAAGGGTATGGAGTAAGTGTAGCCGTTTAAGTGGATAGACACTTAAACGCCACTCTTACTTGGTTACACTTAAACGAACCACTTTCATCGGTTGATAGAGAGAGCTGTGAACTCGACTGTAGATGATCCCTCTGTATTGTTGCGCTGTATACTCCATCGCCGGCGATAGCATCGCCTCCACTGCCATTGTCGACCATAGCAAGGGTTGACTCGCTGTTATACATTGCTCTGTAGTGCAGTGTTACGGAGCTGACCGGGTTAAAAGTCTGTGCTACTTTTGCGGTTACGAGCAGATCCTCCGTGGTGAGAGGCTCAGAAGGGGAATGACCGGTCCTGGTTATAATCGGACCGAGTATACTTGCTGATAGTGCATTCTCTTCACCGGGGGTCGGCTCCAGAAAATAGCCGGCCTGTGCGGGGTCAAGAATCGGAGCTGTTAATGCACTCATCTCCGGGATAATAAGGAAGTCCTCGTTCTGCGGGGCAAAGTTGAGAGCATGAATGGCCAGAACATTATTACCGGTTTGCAGGAATGTTAAATAGCCGGATATATCAATATTTTCATAGAGCACTGCTCCAGCATCCAGATTGCGTTCTGTTGCAGATGAGTTGTATTGCGGAGCGAGAGGCGCATTCCGCGATGCCACCGGGGTGCCGTTCAGATAGGCCATAAAACCGTCATCGTATTTCATCTTTAAGGTCATGTTCTCAAGAGCAGAGATGTTTATTGCGGTGATTGATATGCCTTATTCAGAGAGTCGGGATAGGAGGTATCACAAGCTCAGTCCATTTAGTGGCAGGCGTATTTTCATCAACTGGTGCAATATTTTTGAGCACAGTATGAATAAATGTTACAGAGCGCAGACCATTAGGAACTGTCGCAAAGGCGGCTTTCTCTAAATTACTCTCTTTGGGGTTTTGGAGATACTCAAAGAAACTGCCATAGCAATTGGATAGTGCATTGATGTAGGCCTCGTCATACCCAAATGGTGATGGTTCATTGGTTTCTTTAAGTTCCTTGAACGAGGGACCCTCTTCAAAGAGCTCTTCTTTACCTTCCAAGGTGCTTAATATAAGTTTTTCTGGTGAGTGCTGATTCCATTTGAGCGCACCTTTGTCGCCAGATATTTTAATTCTGATTCCATCCTGTTCGCCAACGGCAATTTGACTTGTTACAAAAACGCCACGTGCTCCATTCTCAAAGCGGACCATAACGGTGGCATCGTCATCAAGCATTCTTCCGGCAATGGAAGATCGTAAATCTCCGTTAACCTCGCTGACAGTCAGTCCT
Source organism: Kiritimatiellia bacterium (assembly GCA_027858965.1). Lineage (GTDB taxonomy): Bacteria > Verrucomicrobiota > Kiritimatiellia > RFP12 > UBA1067 > M55B167. Next base: position 607 of record JAQIBS010000080.1, on the reverse strand, counting down.
GTTAGCCATTCAGCCAGATAAAAACAGTGGGATGCATGATCTACCAGGCATCCGGCAGGTCCGCAACGACGGGGGTCTGTACGCCAGCTTGCCTGTTTATGTCCATCAGTTTCAAGTCTTTTGGCCAACCAACCCAGTTGATATTCGACAACAACTTTACGGATATTGCCGATGGCGCACTCGTCATGTATGAGTGAGTGGGCTTTTTGAAGAATGGGGTAGCCTTCATAGGGGATTGCAATCCCGTAAATCAGTTTTTCATCGCGTACTCTGCGGCTGAGATTGAGGGCTTCATCAAGATTACTTGAAAAGGGTTTCTCACTTAGAATTGGGAACCTGGCATCAATAGCTGACATAGCAATTGGGTAATGCATGGTGTTGGGTGTGAGAATTACAACCATTTGCATTCTCTCTTTTATGGGAACAGTCCGTTCTCTTTTAAACATCTCGCGGTATGTACCATAGATACGCTTTAATGGCAGATCAATTTTTTTGCCTGATTCAAACGAACTATGTCGCGTGCTTCCGAAGGCACCGCAAACTATTTCACAGCCACCTTGCTTTTCCATGGCAGCCATATGCACTTTGCCGTTGAATGAATTTTCAC
>JAQIBS010000068.1 GCA_027858965.1 Kiritimatiellia bacterium | reverse complement strand
AAGTCGGGTTTCCCTGTGCATGCCTTACAACGAGGATAACGGGAGAGCCGTATAGTGGAAATCTCTATCTACGGTTCGACGAGGGCCTCGGGCATAAACCCCCGAGTGCTACTCTACTGGCCGAGCTCATAGCTCTCGGCCTACGTTACTCTGCATATTGTTACAAGAAATAATTATGTTGTGGTGTGCACTAACCCGCAGATGCGCCCGTTGCCCTTGGGCTTTTGTTGCATTTGTTGCTTTCCTGAATACGAGGACTGCTGTAGCGCCGATTAAACGTCAGTTAAATAGATGGGTTTCAGGCTCTCTGCTACTATTTTCAACGTCTTCAACGTATCAAATTTAACGTAGAATTATGAGTGTGCCGTAATGAATCGGTGCAACTCCCGCCCAGCTGGTTGCAAGGCGTACCTCATCAAACTCCCAGGCACTGGGCGCTCCAAGATTTCCTGATCGGTAGGAGATCTGGCTGAAACTCAGATCTCCACTGTATGTAGCATGGTGTATGGTGTTTGTATCCTGTGAGTCACCATTATCAGGGTTTGGATCCAGCCATACCGTGACGGTATCATTGGCATTAGCTTTGAAAGTGATTTTTGCCACCATCATGCGTACACTTGTATTGTAACTCAGATATTTAGGATTCTCATCCGCTCGGGGTAAATCACAGTGAGGACCAAATACACCGGCAATACTGTATGCCCAGGGGTTCCATCCATTGCCCATTCCTAAAACTCCCAGATTGTTCAATCCAGGACGTGTTAGCTGAACATACGCTTCGGTGCCTTCTGGCGGAGTTCCGCTTTTATCCTCTGTTGTGCCGGTGACGCCGTTCTGTGCTCGAACAAGTGCTCCGAAGTAAACCACTCCGTTTACGTCACCACCACCAATCAACCCTGATTCGGCATCAATAAGACTGAGATTCTGCCATGTTGTATCGGCTCCGGTATCCAGTGTGAATGTGTCGGTTCCCGCATCACCGGTTCCGGGGGTAATACGTTTGCCGCCACTGACGTCGAGGTACTCACCGTTTGCCATTTGATAGTGGAGTCCTCCGCTGTTGTATGTCGTGTTTGTGAACAGGGAGTTCGCACCTTGACCATCATACCATATTAGCTCATTGCTGTTGCGTATCGGTGTAATATCCTCCCAGCTTGTGCCAAAACGAACCTCGTCAAAATCAACGGCATTTGTTATTGGTATATTTCCAGCTTTATAGCCGATTTTATTGAAGCTCAGATCGCCCTTTGCCGTTGCGATATAACGCCGGACCTCATTGGACTGCGTATTGCCATCCTGAGGGTTAGGATCAAGCCATACGGATATATCATCTGCTTCGTTGGCATGGAACGCTATACGAGCAACCATCAGGTGAGTGCCGGTATCTACCGAAATATAGGTTGTTCCGCCAGTGCTGTCTTTGAGATCCTGATTCCCGGTTACAGAACCATAGGTGCTGTATGCATGCGCGCCCCATGCATTGCCGATTCCAACAAGACCGTTGTCATTTCTATATAGATCCATCCCGAAGTAGCGTCCGTAAGGCAGATCTCCGTCTTTGCGTTCTGATACACTGCTCGCGGGATAGTGCGCTCTGACAAGAAAGCTCAGATACATGATACCCTCGACGGCACCACCGCCGATATCACCGGAAATACTGTCGTAAAGTCCGGCCAGATCCCAGTTGTCGCCTGTGGTTGGATTCAGGTTGAAATATTCATTTCCTGTGTTTCCACTATCTTCTCCCGATCCATCGACTGTCCGTCTCCCTCCGCTGACTTGCATCAAATCTTCGTTGTTGGTATAGAAAAGTGTCATGCCTGTTGCTTTATTGGTGCTGTTGATAAAGCTGCTGTCGCTGTCATTTCCATCATAATAGATGAGATCCGCCTTCGCAGATATCAAGCAGAAAGAGAGCAACGTTAGTGTGCTTAAAATGTATTCCGTAGTTTTCATAACAAGCCTTTCGTTTAACCAATATTTATGTAATGCTGAAGTAATTTATGAGTATATTTTATAGTGGAGGGTATATATAAGTCAATCACGAGTTTCTCAGCATGTCATTGTCGCATTAGTCAAAATAGGGAGCTTATAATTAAGAGGTAACCTTACTATCATAATTACACTGCGCTTTTAGCCCTGACTGTGCTTGAGAGAGTATGACCTGGATGCAGGGAGAGAGTGATACTGAAAACAGATAACCTTCATTTTGATGCAACAGGCCAGCAGAGTCTTGGTTATGGCTTTGCCGATCAGCTGTTGAATTTGCGCGATGTGCAGGTTCATAACGGTTTGATGATTATGTTATTCTAGTTTTTTGCTAAGAATAAAAGAACGAGTCGTGCAGGTAGTAATCTTCGTGCGAGAAACTTTATTTATGAGGGGATGGTCCGGCTGGCCCCGGGTTTTTCAGGGCAAGGGTGAAAGGAATGGCGCAGGCACTTAGCAGGGCCGTAATCTGATAGGTTCGTACGAATCCGTACCAGTCGGCAAAAAATCCAACCAGCAGGGCCACTATCGAGCTGGCAGCAAAACTGATTGTCATGAACATGGCATTGGTGAAGGTGGGTCGGTCGGTGTTCAGGTCATGAACCATCGCCATGAAAACGGGGGTGCTGGCAAAGAAAATCAATCCCATCGCTCCTGCCGCCATTTTAATGGAACAGCCCTGGTGGACCATGTATGCCGGTAAAAATGTGGTCAGTGCTGTTTTGGAAAATCCCCGGAAAAGAACAATAGGGGCAATGAGAGAGAAAACCGGCCCGATATGGCAAAGGGTCTCTTTGACAGATGCCGTATCTTTTGGCTTGCGTGGCTGCAGGTGGGCTTTGTCAATCTTGCGCAGGTTGATAAACAGAATAAGTGAAGCTGCAAAGCCGATCGGAATCAGTCGCCAGGTGCCTTCCAGTCCCCACCAGGATATCGCAGCGGTGATCAGCAGAGGAATGAGCGGAGCGTAGAAGGCTGAAAAGGTGTCGTGCAGCAGATGCGCTGATGCAATGGAAATGACATTGCGAGTTTTAAAATTTTTATTTTCAGAATTCATATTTCTTGGGTGCATTTCTATTCCTCTATCACTACACGGAAGCCTACGTCATATACTTTCTGCCAGGTTTTGTAGGGGACACGGCTCTCAAAGCTTGCATGCCGGGGGCGCTTCCACCATGAGCCGCCACGCGCTAGAATGCGTCCATCCTGAAGGCTATCTGTGGTCCATTCCCAGACATTTCCGTGCACATCATATAAACCCCAGGGGTTTGGTTTGAAGCTGCCCACAGGTGACGAAACACGGAAGCCGTCAGAGCAGTTGGTTATGGCTGGACGCCATGCCGGAATGGCAGCTCCAGGCATGTTAGCACGCAAACGCTCCATTTTGTAAAAGACGGCATCTGCCAGGTTGGCGGCCTGTGAAAAATCGGTGTGTATATCTCCATAGGCAAGCGGCTGCGCAGACCCTGCCCGGGCTGCCCACTCCCATTCATCTCCCTCTGGAAGTCGCACGTGTCTGTTGCATTGCTGCGATGCAAACCGACAAAAAGACACGGCCTCAGCTTGGGATATGCGGCAGACCGGTTGCTCAGGGGAGTTGAGTGGATATCCCCGTTCGGCTGGGGTGAACTGCATGTACTCTCCTCGTTCCATAAAGCTGTCGTGGGTGGGATCAAAGCGGGAGTACTGTGCATTACTGATCTCTTCAACACCTATCCAGAAATTTTTCTTTATAGTAACTGCCCGTCCATTGGCTGTAATGAAAGACCCTGCCGGGATATGGACGAGTTTCAAGGGAATGCCACTGAGATCAAGAGTTAGCTTGGCATCGCCCAGTGCTTTTTGTTTCTTCTCTGCATCCGTTGCATCAAAGGGCCAGCCCTCTATTGAAGGGGGAGACTTTTTTGCGGGAGTTTCAATCGGCGGCAGTGCTGGCAAGCTGAGTGTGGCTGTGCCATAGGTGGTTTCATGCGATTCATCAAGGTTTGCGTATCTTCTCTGCAGATCTGCGCGTCGTTCAGCAAGATTGCCCATGCGCTTGGTTCCCACATTTTCTGTCCAGGTGCCGTGGTTGGGACGGTTAAGGTCAATCCAGGTGGTCAGACGATCCCATGCTTCAATATCCAGGCGTACACCGTGATGACCGGCTTCCAATATCTGGAAAAGCTCAGTTGTGGATACATGAAAGTTACAGGGGGGCTGGAGATAATTATCGCCCTCCTGTGTCTGGCTACGGATATAGCGGCATAACTCCAGATAGGCAGGAGGAAACATGTTGTTGGGATTGATGTAGTATACCAACTTGGTTCTGAATGAAATGCCGGGTAGATGTCGGAAGTCCGGTTTGCCTTTGCTGCCGTCATGGCATTGAATGCAGTAGCGATCCAGAACAGGCTGCACTTCACGGTTGAAGGAGAATCCGCGCTCAGGTCCATACCATGGGGTGATCTGTGATGGGTTTCGTCCCATCGAAAGTAGCCGCTTCGAAGGCCCGGAACTGCTATTCTGTTTTTCATGACATCCGGAACAGGACTGCAGTTCGCCGGGCATCACAGTAAGCCAGCTACGCATCAGCTGAAGGGCGCGTCCCTGGGAATCCAGCGGCTGGAGTGATATGGGTGTGTTTGCAGGAACCTCGAAAAATGCGGAGCCGTCTTTTTCGACAGGAACCGTGCCCATGATACGTACAACATCCCAGGGGCCGTCAAATCCTACCCTGTCTGTTTCTGATCCCATTCCTCTGTAAGCGAAGGAGTAGGTCAAGACCCTTAAACTTTTGACAGTGCCGCGTGGAACACCTGCAAGTCCGGGGCCCTGGTAGATATCTGTGACCTTAACTTGTCCTGTCTTCTCGCCTTTTTTGATGTGGTCCGGCAGTATGACCGGTCGTGATCTCGGCTTTATGGGTACTGGTTCTAAAAGCGCTTGCCCGGGTTCCTCATGTATCAGTGTCAGGTTGTCAAAAGTATCTGCCAGATATATGCCCCAAAGTGCTTTTGGATCAGGTTTACAGGCCGTCAGGACATACCCCGCACCGAGTGGACAGGGGTGAAGAAACTTAGGCCAGGAATCATCGGCAAGATTATCCTTGACGATCGCTTCAACTTTTTTGCCGCGTCCGGGAATTCGCTGGATTGCACCTTGAGCTTCCTGACGTCCCAACGTGGGATCAAATATGACCAGTTCTCCCATGCGGGGTACACCATGGTGGCCCGAGACAATCGCTGTAAAGCGATGGGGGTCATCAGGAATTGGACGTGCGTAAAACATGGCGTTCGGCCAGTAGCTGTTGCTGCCATAGAGTTCCCTCTGACCGGTTCCATCAGGGTTCATAGTAAAGAGAATCCGTGAAACATAATGGACAATCCCGCTGTATTCCCAACGCAGGTACATAACACGCCCATCCTGCATCTGGGTGGGATACCAGTTATGATCCTGATCAAATGTAAGCCGACGTATTTGTCCGCTATCCGGGTACCAGCGGTGGATCGCCGCAACGTAGGATGCGCCTACAACGCAGGGAACTCCGACAAAGGTGGAGTTTGAAAGAAATAAAATGGAGTCATCTGAGAGCCAGCAACCTGCATAATTGTCAATGTCGGCATCGGGGATGAGTGGCAGCTCCCTGATCTTCTCAGGTGTCTTAATATCCAGTTCGTAAACACGGTGCATCCCTTTTTCATTCTGTCCTGTGAACATCAGGCGTCGGCCATTCCAATGTAGATTCAGATCGCCAATAAAATTGCCGGGCTTGGCTTTACATAGAGTTTCAACTTTCGGGGTGCCGAGTAAGCCGGTCATAATGGCAATCTCGTTGGTAAGTCCCTTGCGTTTGACCTCGCGCTGCTGCTGCCAGTTTTGTGGTAGTGCCAGATTGTTTGCACCTCGTCGTATGAGTAACAGCCGCTCATCTTTCAGCAATGGATTGGAGAGCAGGGCCGTGCGAATTTGTTTGAGCAGTGCTTGTGACTCCCCTATAGCCGCAGGGTCATTTTCTTCCAGCCGCTTCAGGAGCCCATCCCGCCTTTTCAAGAGTGTCCTGCACCAGGCCTGGTCGACCTCAGAACATTTCTCTGGCCACCGGGTTTTCATGTCATTCAGTGCAAGTTGAACAGCTTCCGGTTGGATCAGGGCAAGCTGACGCTGTAGGCCTGTGTGTGTTTGCGCCGTAGCCGCCAGCGTGAGTGTCGCTGCTATGATTATCAGTAAATATTTGCTTATCATTTTGTATACCGTGTTGTTTGAATAGAGATCATATATTTGCCGTCACCCGTAGGCTGTTCGCGCGTTCTTCCAGAAAATCTTGTCTAAAACATCCCGCCCTTTGCAGGAGAAATTGGCCATGATCAGGCCTTGGACGGTTGCCAGTTGTGCATTGCGGCCACTGACCGGCCAGTTGCTGCCGTAGATAAGTCGGTCTGCACCGAACCGCTCCCAGAGGGCATCCAGTACCGGTGCGTAGTATGCAGGGTCGGTCGGCGCATCGCCCAATCTGCAGCGCGTGCCTTCTACCAGACCTGAAACTTTCATGAAAACCTGCGGATGGCGTGCTAGAGAATCTATCATTCGCAGCCACTTTTTGTCAGGGGGATTACCCGTAACCTGCGCTCCAGCTACATGGTTGATGACGAGTCGCAATTCGGGTATAGCGAGTGCAAGGCGTTCGGCATTTGCCAGCCATTCAGGAGAGGAATGCACATCAAAACAGAGACCGCGACGAGCCACCTCACGCAGGTCACGTAGAAAAGCAGGATCGGTGAGCTGTGCTTCAAGAGAACCTCTCCGAATGCGTACACCTTTGAAAAGGGGATTCGCTGCGAAACGCGCCAGATGTCCGGCAAATTCCGGTGTGCCAAGTGGCAGGTTGCCAACCATACCGACAATCAAGGGCTCCCGGGCGGCCAGATCCAGTACCCACTGGTTATCCTCCACCCATGGGCTGGCTTCGACAACAATCACGCCCTCAACCGCCTGAGCCACCGGCAGCGCCCTGTAGTCCTTGGGTAGGACGGTACGATAGAGCAGGGCATCTTTCGCCGGTGGCCACGGCACCCCTTTTGGTCGGGATGGATCGTAAAAATGCACATGCGTGTCAATAATTGAGGCCGGTGCTACCGGGCTCGCAGTCATGCATCCTCCGACAACGGTTGCGGCCGCTGTCGCCGAGGTGTGTAAAAATGTACGCCGTGAAATCTTCATACTTCAGCCTCCTGTTATCGTTCTTTTAAGAACCCCAAGTGTTACTAAACTATATCATATATGACCCTGTGAACCCTCTATTAAATGCTGTTTGATAAACCGATTCATCATGCTACAATTCCCTTATTAATGCAAAGGTGGAATAAATAAGGAAATATCATGAAAATGTGGCAGTTAATGACGAAAATAGTGATTTTAAGTGCAATGGCTGCGGTCGCGGCTGAGCGTAATATAATTTTTTTTATTACCGATGATGAAAGTCCGACGCTGGGATGTTATGGAGACACAGTAGCGAAGACTCCGGCTATCGACAAGCTGGCGGCCGACGGCACGCTATTTCTCGATGCCTTTGCCACCACGGCCAGCTGCAGCGCGAGCCGCTCGGTGGTGATGTCGGGCCTTCACAATCATAAAAATGGGCAGTATGGACACACCCATCACTACCACAATTTCTCATCGTTTCCTGATGTCGTATCCCTTGCCCTGCCTCGGGTCCTGGCCAATGAGGGCTACCGGACCATTCAGATTGGTAAGTATCATGTTGCTCCCGAGGAGGTCTTTCACTTTGATACCTACATTAAGGCCAAAGGCCGCAGCCCTGTGGAGATGGCGGAGAAGGTAAGGAATGTTATCTCCGAAAAGAGCGATAACCCCTTCTTCCTCTATTTTGCGACAACAGACCCGCATCGTGGGGGTGGGGTCGATAAATCGGTTGAGGGTAAGTATAAGCCAAATCTTTTTGGTAACAAGCCCGACAAAGGGGCCTACCCTGAAATTAACGAAGTTTTCTATAAGCCAGAGGAGGTGCCGATCCCTCCCTTCCTGCCGGACACAAAAGAGACCCGCGATGAGCTGGTTCAGTACTACCAGTCCTGCTCCCGTATCGACCAGGGTTTGGCGCGGCTGATTGAGATCCTGAAGGAGGCCGGCCTCTATGAGAAAACGTTGATTGTTTTTACCGCTGATCACGGCATGGCCTTTGCCGGCGGTAAAACCACCGTTTTTGAGGGCGGTCTGAGAGTGCCTTTTGTCGTGCGCAATCCCTATGAGAAAAAACACGGTATACGTTCAAAGGCAATGATCAGCCATGTGGATATCACCCCTTCGCTGCTGGACTTTGCCGGGGGACTCAACCCTGAAACCAATGGTCCGAAGAAGTGGATAAATCCCAGGGAGTACTGGAAGGATAAGAAATATGCTATGACTGAAAACCGCTCAGGAGGCCATCAGTTCAAGAGCTATCATGGCAAATCCTGGCTGCCCCTTCTTGGAGATGCTGATGCCTCCGGACATAATCAGATTTTTGCCTCGCATACATTCCATGAAATCCAGATGTATTACCCGATGCGTGTTGTCCGTGACCGGGAGTTCAAGCTGATCTGGAATATCGCCAATGGACAACCCTATCCCTTTGCCTCCGATCTGTGGGCGGCCTCTTCCTGGCAGGCACAATGGGATAAAGGGATGGATGCGCCCTACGGACAAAAAACCGTGGGTGAGTATATCCACCGTCCCCGATTTGAGCTTTACCGAATTGATAAGGATCCGTGGGAGAAAACAAACCTTGCCGCAAATCCTGAATATGCCGAGGTGCTTAAGAAGTATCAGGAGAAAATGAAAGTGCTCCAGAAAGAGCTGGATGACCCCTGGGCCATTAAATGGCGGTATGAGTAATAATCCCGGTCGTGGGGGGGGGCAGCCTCAGATCAGCGGGCCTTCCAGATCTTGACATCGTCAAAAAATACCCCCGGACCATTCACTGTAAAATGGAAACTGCTTTTTGTCTCGTGTGCAATGCCTGTTGACTTGAGGTAGCCGGTTGGTTGGCCGTCAAGGGTCACGCGCATCTGCTCTCCCAAAATTTCGATGGTAACCAGATGCCATTTCTTTAAATCTATGTTGACAGGGGCAGAAGAGTTCCGTCCAGCTAGCAGTTTGGCGGCCTTCCCCTTACGGTTTGGATCTTTGCGTATTGCAAAGATATCTTTACGCATTATGCCCTCTTTGTCATCACCGAGTCGGATCTTTTTGGGGTTGAAGGCCACGCGGCAGATGTGTCCAGCATGCGAACCTTTGTAACTCTGATCATCAAAGACCACATTAAATGTCTTGGAACCCTCAAGTTTGAATTTGAACTCAACCACTACATTCTTCATCGGGCGGTAGACACGACAGACTGCACCGTGGTTGCTACGGATCTGTACTCCTTTGAGTACCCCGTTTGTGACTGTGAACGTGGGAATAATCGTTTTCCAGTCACCGAGGCCTGTGCGTTCAAAGTCATCGGCCAGAAGCAGATCTCCTTTATGGGCAAGCGGCTCGGTTGGAATATTCGCAGCAATGGCGGAGATGGATATGGCGAGGCATAGTATGGGTATCAGTTTCATAATGTTTTTATCCTATTCATTTTCTCATTTTTTTAGCCATATCCATAAGTGGTTGCTTATCAATTAAATATCCAATGTTCAATACTCAACACTCAACACTCAATATTCAAGTTAACATCTATTTTCTGTTTCGCAATTCCAGCAGCATCCAAACGTACCATCAACGATCTCTCCACAATTTGGGCATTTCCATTCGGGTAGGTTCTCTGCATCATTTGTGTTCGTTTCTTGACGAACTTTCAAAAATTCTGTGGCTATTTGGATAGCTTTATCATAGTCGTTAGCGTTTACTTGTACCCTGATTCCACCTAAGACGGTGCTGAGAAATGGATTGGCTTGGGCTGTGAATAGGTCTGGAAGAAAAGACTTGATGCCCTCACGCTCTAGCGCCATGCTTAAGGCTTCAGCTTCATTTAATCGTAATACAGTGGTGAGTGTTTTCATTTTATAAAGCGTTTCGTTTTAATTTTTTGGTTGTCAAAACTGTAGGGCGGGGGCCTTGACCCCGCCACGTAATTTGCCAGGTGTTTGTCTCAATCTTGAAAAAAAACCGGAAGGATCGGCTACTTCTTTAAAAACTTATCTTCGTATCCTAATGTGAAGACCGTATTATCGAAATGTATCCTTTTGGCAAAGTTCATAATCGGATATGGGTTTGTGGTTGAAACAGGATCTACGACAAAAACACAGTCATTAAAATATATGTCTTCAATTACGGCATCGTTTCTTCCGAGAATCTGTGGTGCTTTTCCGCTCTTTGCCGTAATGTTAGAAAAATGAATATCACGAATAAATCCAAATTTATTGTCAGGACAGACCTGGATTAATATAGGGGCCAGTGATGTTCTGTTTATTACAATATTGTTGAATCTCAGATTGCTTATCTGGGTATGATTGTCACTCATATCTGATGCATTTGCTCTGCCGGGCAACTCAATCCATAAGCCTCGGGCGGAATCGGTTATCACCAGGTCAGAGAAGGTGCAGTTGCGAATAATGCCATCATTGCGATATCCGATACGGACCGCCCGGCACTTTGTGCTCAATACACACCCTTTAACAATAACCCGTTCACAGGGACGTTTCTCTTTGAGAAGATTTGTATTTGCTCTGACAATAATGCTGTCATCACCGCAATGAATAATGCAGTCGCTGATCATGATGTCACAAGAGCAGTTCACGTGAATTCCATCAGAATTAGGATAACCCGGATTGCAGTACATTTTAAGCTTAGTTGCGGTAACATACTGTGAGTCGTTAATCCAGCATCCCCATCCGCCGGCCATATGTTTCATCGTAAAATCTTCCAGTCGCACATTTGTACACCCCATGATGAATATCATACGTGCTGGAAGAGTTGATGTGTTGCGTGTGTATATACCGGTCTCTTTTCCATCTTTAATCACCGGATCACAGAACACACTTCCATTGCAGTCAAGGGAGCCCATGCCGGTAATGGAAACATTCTCAATGAAGCCTGCATAGATCCAGCAACGTGATGTATAGCGAGGCGCCATTTTCTTGTCCCACTCTTTGCAGGTGAATTCAGGGTAGGCCTTGCCTTCTGGACTTGCCAGCAGTGCTCCGTTAGCCTCTAGGTGCAACTCCACGTTGCTGCGCAGGAAGATAGTTCCCGTAACGTAGCGTCCTCCCTCGACAACAACCCGTCCGCCGCCTGCTCCTCCGCATGCATCAATACATTTCTGAATTGCCTCAGTATTGAGATTGGTGCCGTTTCCAATGGCTCCGTAATCTGAGATATTAAAGTCTTTGCCGCTAGCGCACATTGCCGCGCAGAAAATACACAGGAATATTTTGATTAAACCTGTTCTGTGGTTAGCTTCTTTTCTGAAAAATTCTGTAAACGTTTTATTCATGTGTTAAACCTCTCTTCTGATTTATCTGATGGTGCTTTCATTTGCAATAATACGGAATCGATCGACCTGCTCGTTCGAAAATACGCCAATGGGACCAAGCTGGGGATTCATGTTAGGGCCCATATCCAAGGTCACGGCTCCACCATGGTCAACGGCACTCTTAACCCATGTCTCCCACTGTTTCGTTTTAAATCTGAGATCCCGCTTACCCCACTTAGATCCGAAATACGTAAGGGCATGCCATTGTGAACCATCAACCCAACGCGATGTTGGAACAACTTCGAACGGTTCATTCAGTTCCCCGGCTGTATAATCTTCAGCGTGCATATAGCGGATCAGGCGGACCCCCGGATTAAAGGTGACAATAGATTGAGGATTTCCCCGCTTAACAGCATCCGCATAAATACGGGCAATCTCTTCATTAAAATGAATATGCTTATAACCGCCATCAAACCACCAGCCTGAGACTTTATCACCATAACGTGCAGACCACTCATGTATCACTTTTGCCCACTGTTTTGCAAATGCAATATCAAGAGGTTGATCCTTCGGGCCCTCAGGCAATCCAAAGGCCTTCTGAGCAAGTATGTCCCGATTCGGTGTCTGGCATGGCAGATAGAGCATCAATCGTATTCCCCTGGGATTCAGGGCCTTATACAACTCAAGGGGCAGGTCCCGTTTGGCACAGCGGTCGCCGGGTTTCACTGCGAGTGCTCTGTCATATATAGAGTTAGGGGAGTTAAACCAGCCGGAGTTCTGCCCGAGTGTAAATACAAAATATCTGGCACCCATCGACTCCAGCTGTTCCGCAACCGCATTAACATCAAAAGCATCAACCAGCTCAGGCCCATCTGCCTGATTTGGAAGGAAGTGCATGAAGGCACCTATGCGCGCCTCTTTAAGCCATTCAGCCTGCGGGTTCTCCTGCATGGCTATATATTCAGAGGGCAGAACAAAAGACCAGCCCTCTGTGATCAGAAAATCGAGGATCTTGCCATATTCCGCAAAATGCTGATCTTTGAAGGAGTTCGGGTGAAACTGGATTGAAGTAAACGATAACTCCTTGCTCTTTGCATACGCCATCTTAAACTTTTCGAAATTCGGACGTCCTGTCCCGTCGCTTTCGCCACGCAGACGCATCGGAGCAAGCAGCTTATCATCCAACTCATTAGCTCCATAACAGAAGAGCAGCCGCATATCCGTGTTTTCCTGCATCACCTTTATGGTATCAGCATCAATGGCGTTGTAGGGAGATCCGAAAGCAGCAGGAGCAACACCCAATACCCGCTTCATAAGCTCTTGCGAATCTTCGAAATGTTTTTTTTGATGATCATAGCCACAACCGCTGAATTCCCGCAGCGACTTTCCTTCACCCGTTTTCCATTGCTTATGATCCCAGCCATGGTTCCAGAATTCCACAAAGCCGGATGTGTGATGTGTTCTCAGCCACTTTAAATAATCACTTTTATCACCCTGCAGCGAGTTGCAGATAATCCCGGCTGATACCTTTACACCTCTCTCTTTCGACACAGCAAAGAAACGGTTCCAGTTGGCTGATATACCCCTGATATCATCAGCCTTGATAATCGCGATTTTTCCGAGTGAGTCTTCAGCTGGGGATGAATACACAAATGCCAATATCGCAATGGCAAAAAGAAAATTAATTCGGGTCATTTTCATATCCTCATTTCAGTAACCGGATGTAAATCAACCAGTCAACAATTAGCTATTAAATTACAAATCGTATGTGAATGTCATCTAAAACGGGCTCTGCCCGCAACCCAGCTTAAAGCTTGTAGCTTGTAGGTTGCTCTGCATTTTTGCTGCCAGCTACAGACTACCTGCTACAAGCACTTAGCTGATTTCTTAATTTCTGTTTTTTCCCACAGGAGTTGAGACAGAAGCCCAAAGCCTAAAGCCTAAAATGCTGAACACCTACTTGTCTGGGCGTAGCCCCCATGTGTGGCGAAGACGGAAGTGTCCTGTGGGATGCTAATGCCCCAAATGTATCTCCTCTGGTCACGCTTCACCTGAGGTGCGGAAGGGCGGCAGGGGTTTTTGGTAATTCAATGATCCGCTTTCCCACCCTGACCAGTCCCGCTTCAAAGCTTACTGGTTTTTCCTCAGTGTCTGAATTCAGCAGTTGATAGACGGTCAGAAAGCGGGTGGCGTTCGTGTTGCGGCGGATGCGTAATGTTCCCCAGTGCTGTGCCAGCCCTGCTCCACCCGGTGCCAGACACGTACCCACCTGTGTTCCCGCTTCGGCTTTCATTGTCAGGATAAGGCGTTTCGGCGGGGTGGTCTCTGCCTTCTCTTTGAATGTCCATGTGGCTGACCACTGGTTGGTTGTCAGCACGGTTTTCAGATCTTTCAAATATTGATAGGGGGGACTGAGCGGATTCTCTGTGGTCGGTTTTACGTCGGGCGAAACAGCCAACTGCCCATCTGCCCGAAGAAACCAGTCGAGTGTCCCTTTGGATTTACCCTGAACAATGAATTCGTCGACAAGAATATTATCACAGAGCAGGATGCGACGGATAAGATTATATCCCTTGTAGACTGTGTCTGATCCGGCAACAGCGGCGCTGTAGGCGCTGTTTTCCTCAAACCCCAGAAGTCTGCCGCTCTTAGCAGCCATATTCTTTCCGTTGATGGTGATTGTGTTGTGCGCTGGGGTTGTCTTGTAGTAGTTGGGGTGTAGCGGGTTGGCATAGCCGGTGGTTCCCAAATCGGGACATAGCTGCTTCGCGAGTCCGTACAGGATCAGCTGAAGCTTGTCAGGGTGTCCGTGCCCGCCGCCGTGTTCTCCATATTCCAGCATGGCGCAGACAGCATTTTTGCCTGAACCGGCCCGAAGAACTGCCAGCCCCGCTCCACTGAGGTCCACGCTTGGAGGAGGTGTATAGCTCTCTCCCTCAGGGAGTTCCTCTCCGAACTGCCAGGCTTCCATGCTGGATCGGGATGCTCCCGCCTCGTACCGTTTCCTCATGGCGCTCAGTGCGATGGGGTCGTTGTACCAGGCAGCGGCCAGCTCCAGCTTATTTGGGTTTATCGGGCTTCTCTGAAAACCACCGTCGTTAAGTGATGGGACCATGAGATTGGGGAATGCGATCATAACTGGGAAGGTGATGAGTTTCTGCACCTGCGGCAACTTGTATAGGTCATCGCCGGCGTGCATGGCAGCCTTCAGCTGATAGGAGATGGCTGAGACCGTGTAGCTGTGATACCCCATGGAGCGTTCATACCACATGCCGTCCTGCAAGACGCCCTGTTCCATCTGGGCAACAAAACCGAATTTGTGATTCCTGGCGAAGTCGATCATCTCGGGATCACCGACAAAGTATCCCGCTCCGGCCCAACACGAGTTATGCCAGCAGCGGATGTTGTGAATGCCGCCGCGGTACTTGCGGGTGTAGAGGGCACCGGCATAAATCAAATCCTGCTCAATGTGGCGGGATTGTTCGCGTGTCATCGCGGGATAGGCCAGGTCTGCCGCGTTCATGATAGACAGGAGCCAGCAACATTCATCCAGGCTTTGGGAGACCACTTTGCCTCCTTTGTCCGATTGAGGAAAATCAGTATAGTGATCGGCATACCAGAGCAAGATTTCGATGGCCCGTTGCGCGTACTTTTCTTCGCCCGTTATCTGGTAGGTCAGAGCTAGATCATGGGCGGCTTTTGCATGGTTTCCATGGACTTTTGACCAGTATACATGAAACAGAATTTCCGTATCCCAAGTCTTACCGCAGCTCCTGCAGACATGTTCGTGGGGTCCGCGCATGTCCAGTCTTCCACCGCACTCTTTGCAGTTATAGTGATGCCACCACCAGCCGCAGATGACCTGCGGTTCGAACGGCTTCTTGAGCCAACTCTCCGCCCGTTTCTTTGTGCCGTCAAAGATCCGTTTAGCCCAGGGGAACTCGGATATCTTCTCCCGCATACGGTCCAGTTCCTTCTGGTTGTAAAACAAGCTTGGATGAGAGGGGCGCTTGGTAAGTAACATGGTTATCGGCTCGGTTTTCAGCTCACATGCCGGGCTGTTGCGCAAGATTGCGAATGCTTCCAGGGGTGTCTGCGTCAGCTCCGCCGTGACTTGGGCCCGAAATACACCCGTATCATCTCCAGCCATCGGGAATGAGATCCAGTTGTTCGTGCAACCCGCTTTTCTGACCTGAAGATCAACCAAAGGTAGTTCCCCGTCGGTCGCAGCGGACACCGTCAATGTCAGCGGCTCTCCCTGATAGATGTATTTCGGCCAGAAGTTTGCCGTGATGTGCGGTAGGGGATCTCCGAGCCAGAAGTCATCAAAATTGGCCCACTCCTCAGTTTTTTTGTGCCAGGTGGTAAAGACCACTGCTACAACTATCTCTTTACCTGCATTGCGGGTGAGTGCCGCCCGGAAGCCCGGCGATCCAACGCGCCCGAGTGTCCAGTCCAACGTGTCATCTCCCTGCGGTTGAATGACCTCTTCGTAGATGTCCCCATGAGAGAGCACCTTTTTTACGTCTTCCGGCACGGCAGGTAATGCATCCCATGCTTTGGGCGAAAAGAGCATCAGGGTAACAATGCCACTGCGGCGATCCCCCGCGCAGAATGCCTGGTAGCGGACGCCGAAATCAATGGGTGGCAGAGTAGCTGGCAGTGTAACGCGCTGACCTATGGCGACAGTGCCGGCGCATCTCCCTTTCTTCTCAACGGATAGATACCTGCCCTGATCCGATGGCGGAGCATCGGTGCGGGGCACACAGAGCCATAACGGTAGAGTGTTGGATGCATCCCCGCCCTTGTGTCCATATCGGAACTCCCAAGGCCCTGGCTCGGTGGCACTGACCCTCTCGAAATCATGGTCCTCCAGGAGCGCGGCGGCCTGACAGTATGGCATAATTGCCGCGAAAAATATCAGGCATGCTGTCAGTGATAGTACGTGGTGCGTTAGTCTAACCATAGTGTGTTGTTCTCCACCTTTGCGAGGCGATTTGTTTGAGATCTCTGCCCTGGATTCAGGCAGCATTGGGATAAGCTTCATTGGGTGCTATTCTCTCAGCTCCTGTCGCATAAAACAAGAAACTTAAGAGGACATTTTCATACAGGTCGCTGTATTTTTCGAATGCTTCTTTTTTAGGCATACACCGCTTAGGCCAAGGCAATCCGGTTATTTCTTGTTTCTTCATTTTAATTGTTTCTTTTAATGTGTTCGACATTTTGAAAAATTTGAAAGCAAGATATAGAAGAAAGATAATACCCAGATATTTAATCACGTATGTAATTTGGGGACAAGCCGAAATTAGAAAGTTAAGGCCAAACCCGACAGCCAATGTCTGAAAAATACTCGTAATGTTTGTTGCCAACCAAAACGGGATAGTGCCTTTAACACCAAAAGAGCTACCGGAGGCAGCATACAAAATATTTGCAGGGCCAGGGCTAATAACAATTGGTAATAAAGTGACCAGCCATAAAAGGGTGAATTCGATATTCATATATATTTTTCAAGGGGGATATCAAGATTTGACTATTGTATAGCATTGCTGGTTAAAACGTAAAGTCGCCTATTTCAGGATTCACCAGCACGACGGAAACCGGCCAGTTCTTTCGCTGTTCCGATGGATAATTCGAATGCTGCCGCGAATGCCGCTCGTGATTGCTTTATGAAAACGAAAAATGAAAGAAAAAGGATCCATGTGTAAACTATGATTTTATTATGTTTCATATACTTTAATTATACAGGAAATGAATACTCGTTTTCAATACCTCATTGCTCCACTTTGCGCTGTAGTAGCTGTGGCCGGCATGTGGAATAAGGTGAATGGAGTGGGGGATTGAATGATCTTCGCAGTATGCTTTGTAGGCCGCCATAGAGCCGGAGGCATCCGGATCAGATCCTCCGAAAACAAAGTGAACTGGATTTGAAAAACTTTTAAACTTTGCGAGTGTGTAATCTTCAGTTTCGGATTCGTCATCTGAGCGGGTCTCATGTTTAACAAGCGCTTTGGTAACCATCTTTGTCTGAATTTTTCCGGTCAGGATCTTTTTCCATGTCTCTAGCTGTGTCAGTTTTTTGATGTATGTGTGCAAAGCTCTCTTTGTTTTATTCGAGTCTGTCTTGCTACTGCGCAGAGATCCCATTGACTCCGCTGAGAGCAGAAGTAACTTGTTGATCTCCGGGTGCTTTGCTGCCAGGGTAATGGCAACCTTGCAACCTGAGCAGATGGCTGCCACATAAATCGGCATGTCAGCAGGCAGACGTTCCTTTAGATCTGCCAGTGCCTCAGCCGCATCTTCGGCCATGGATGCAATGGAGGCATCTGCATGACAGCCATCGCTTAACCCGCGTCCCTGAAAATCGGGTCGCATGCAGAGATAACCAGAATTATTCAGTTTACGGGCCAGCTGCATAAAGAGCCGGTGCGGGCCAGTGCGGTCGCCTGACCAGCCTGGCAGAAAGAGGACTCCGGCTTGTGGTGTGCTGATAGGAGTGTTAATTGCGGCACGGATGATGTTTTTCTCACTATCACAGGATTTAGCTATGTTGATAAGCTGCATTCCGGGAACAGACTCTGGCATTGTTAGGTTGCAGCCCTTGGCGTAAATGGATGGAGTCGCTTGCTTTGCGTTTACCCATTTTGCAATGCACTCTATAAGTTCATTAAGATCCACATGGCCGACCGTATTCCAGAACGGGGGAAAACGAATTTCAGCTGTTTCTGCATCTGATAGATGTTCGCTAATCTCCATCACCGTTTTTTTGCTGTGACCGCCGGGTATCAGGAGAGTTTGTGGGACGTTGGACTTGTCCGCCGTAGTCTTGGCGTAGGAGGATGTTGGACTTGTCCGCCGTAGCTTTGGCGTAGGAGGATGTTGAATATTGGATATTGATATCCCTTCTATCCAGCTGTGAAAACTGGCTGAGAAGATATATCCATCAAGATCAATGGACTCACCTTTTTTCAGCCGTTCAAGTAGCGAGGCTCTACTTTCAATTGCTTTGCCATAGGCAACCATGTCGTTAACCATGCGACGTTGCAGAAGCTGGCGTATGAACTCAAATCCTGTTGTCGGTGAAATTAAAACTATGTTTTCTAAATACGGTATGTCAGCTGCAATTTGCGTCAGCAGGGTGGCAGAGAGCCGTACGCCAATGGCTGTTACCGGCATATCTGGTAAGGTTGTGCGTAACCAGGTTAGAGCGGCCTTGAAGTCGTTCCGGAATTGCTCTGGGGTTGCAGATTCAAAATCGCCAGATGAATCGCCTGATCCATGCCAATCAAAGATTAATGTGGCGATATTCTCTGCATGTAGCTTACGGCCAATCTGCAGAAAGAGGGGCAGGGTTCCTTTGCGCTCCTCTGCAAAGGGGGATAGCATTATTACAGCCCCTTTAGCGTACTCTGGAATAAGCGCGGTGCATGCGAGATATTCGCCGCCGGATCTAAGGAAAAAGCTCTGTTGATTGATTGACATACTGATATTTGTTCTAATTAGTAGGGCATTGCGAAGCAATATATTCTACATTTCACATTCAATGTTCCACATGTAATCGTCGAGTGTAGTTCGACGATTGCCTCAATGGCCCGCGGTGGCAGATTCCAGCATCTCTCGTGCATGATTTTCAATCACGGATGTCAGCCCTTTGCCTCCTAGCATACGAGCAATTTCATCAACTCGTTGTTCAGGATTGAGTATTTCAGCGGTCATTTTGGTGCGTTTATTAACCACCTCTTTTGAGACCTTGACATGCTGTTCTCCATATACTGCCGATTGAGGTAGATGGGTAATAGAGATAACCTGATGGGATTTGGCGACATGCTTTAGCTTTTGTCCAACCGCACGGCCGACTTCACCTCCGATGTTTGCATCAATTTCATCAAAGACTAAAACAGGGATGCTGTCATGGGTGGCCAGAACGGCTTTAACAGCCAGCATCACTCTTGCGATCTCGCCGCTGGAGGCAATTGCTTTGAGAGGCCGTGGCGGTTCGCCGGGGTTGGGTGCAAATTCGAAAATTATTTCATCAGCGCCGTGTGATGCGGGGCTTGCAGCTTTTATTGCAATGGTAAACTCTGCATTAAGGAATCCCAGATCCTGGAGAGCATCTGTAATAGCTTTACCCAGTTTTGACGTAGCTTTTTTGCGGCTCTTTGTAAGGGTTGATGCCCGCTTAAGGAGGTCGGCCCGTTCTGCATTAATACGATTTTGAAGATCTTCGATCTTCTCTGTCCGGTTGAAAAGGTTGTTGTGTCGTTCTTCATGGATTGCAAGAGATTCATGGATGGCTTGAATAGAGCCTCCATATTTGCGTTTCAGATTTTGCACCAGAGCCATGCGATCTTCAAGTTGCTGCAGGTGACCCGGGGCGGTTTCAATTCGGCTGAGATGATCGGCAATGGTGCTCCCGATTTCCTGCATTTGTAGGATTGAACTTTTGATATCCGTTAACCATTTTTCTGCTTCGGGAAAGATTCGGCTGAGCTCGTTACTTTTAGCTTGTGCTTCCAGCATCTGGTTGAAGGCGGATATATCGCTTTCAATAATACTCTCGGAGATCTCTGATCCAATCGAGATGATGGTCTCCGCATTGGCTGCCTGTGTGTGCTGTTCTATTAACTCATCCCCATCCGCTTCAGTGAGTGATGCATCCTTGATCTCACCAATGATGTAGTTGAGCCGGTCTATTTCTTCAGCTATATCTATTGTGTCGGAGGTTATTTCATTAAGTTCAGATTTGAGTTCCTTCAGTGCATACCAACTTTTACGGTATGCTTTTAGCGGGGTCACGCAGGCGCCGTAGGCATCCAGAAGTGAACGCTGGAACTCAGGTTTAAGAAGCGATTGCTGGTCGTAGGGACCGTGTATATCTACCAGTAGCGGGGCTATGGCTCGCAGCGACTGCTGTGTGACTGGTGAGTCGTTGATGTAGGTTCGCCCAGGCCCTTGCAAAGATATGGTGCGTTTGATAAGCAGCTGCCCCTCTTCGCAGGCAGGAATGTCGCGTTCTATTAAGAGGGTGTCAATGGTGTTTGTGCTGGCGAGGGTGAAAAGAGCCTCAACTCTGGCCTCATCTGCTCCTGTACGTATTGTCGTTTTATCAGCCCGCTGGCCCAACACCAGATTCAGAGCTCCCATCAACACAGATTTACCGGCACCGGTTTCTCCTGTGATTATGTTAAGCCCCTTGCCGAAGAAGATACTTGCTTCTTCGACAATAGCTAAATTTTTTACTGAAAGGTGTTGGAGCATATTGTACTACTATTCGTCAGGATCTTATTGTTTATGGGTTTCCTGATATTCCATGTATTGTGAAGCTGCTTCACTTCCCATATAGCGTTTGAGAATTTTCATTGGTGTTTTAGATACATCAACCATAATAAGGGCATCTATAACTGAACTGAATGCGGGGTCTACATTGAAAGCAAGAATTTCGCCACCCATTTTTATGTACTGGCGTAGCAGAATGGGGATTTCCTTGCCGTCCTCTTCAATCTCTGAAACACAATTTGACATATGTTCAATGTCTTGGAAGATCGAGGCGTATGAAGGGAGATTCCACTCTGCTTTAGAGGGTGTCTTGGGGGGGGTTGCCGCTTTAACCAGATGTGTGAGCTTGTGGTTCATATATTTCAGGCGCAGTGTTGTCAGGATCATATCTTTGGAGACCTGGTTGTAGTCGTTGGTTATGCTGACAGGACCGAATAGGATGCGGTATTGCGGATTGCGGCTTATGTAGATGGATATGCCTTTCCATAGCATGAATAGGGATGCGTATGTTTTTTGGTATTCCTTGCGGATGAAAGAACGCCCCATTTCAAGTGCGGGGGTGATGGCATCAGTGAGCCTGCTGTTGAATTTGAAAAGAGTATGGGTATAGAGGCCTTTCACTCCGAGGTCTGCTATTATTTTGTCGGTACAACCTATGCGGTAGGATCCGACCAGTCTCTCCTCATTGGTGTCCCATATAAACAGGTGCAGGTAGTATTCATCAAAAGGGTCGAGGTCGATCGAATTGCCGGTTCCTTCGCCAACCTCCCTGAAGGTAACCTCGCGTAGACGGCCGATTTCATGGATGATATTCGGTATCTGTCTGCGATCTGCAATGTAGGTGTTAAGTGCGTTGGATGAGCAAAGAAAACAATCATCCGGCAGGGACTCCAGCTCGGCTTTGAGCTGTTCTACGGGGATGGGCTCTACAATTGGCTCCATCGGTTTTGATTTCGGTTGTAACTTAGGATATTTGATCTTATTTTTTTGCTTGTCTCGGGCGGATAGAATATATGTGCGCAGGCGGATGTATTGCAACAGGTCCTTGCTGGTTTTGAAGCTCTCTTTCATCTCTTTGGGAATTACCGGAGACCCTATTTCAATCGTGATTTTTTCGTTATACATTTTGATAAGTTGGCGCGGAAGGAGAATGGTACGTAATCTGGGGTGTATCATCCCTGCCAGATTAAAGAGTTTTGTGTTAGAGCCTTTGACAAACATAGGCATCACTGTTGCATTGGTTTTACGGGCCAGCGTTGCTATGCCTGTATTCCAATCTGGATCCCTGATTATTTTTTGTGCTTTGTCATAGCTTGAAACCTCTCCGGATGGAAAGACAAAAAGAAGATGTCCCTCTTTAAGCCATGTCATGCACTCACGCATAGGGCGAAGATTTGTCTTAACAGCGCTTTTGCTGATGAAGGGGTCGACATAGATAAACATTTCCCGCATCTCCGGGATGACACTTAGCATATAGTTAACCATAGCTTTTACATCTTTGCGGTTGCGTCGTAGGCAGGCCAGCAGGATGATACCGTCGATTCCGCCAAAGGGATGGTTAGATGTAACCAGAACCGGCCCCTCTGTTGGGATGCTTTCAAGGGCACCCTCTTTGATATCCAGCTCAATATTCATGACCTTTAAAAGACGCTCGCAAAAGCACTCATCATCAGGCAACTGGCATGCATTTTTGTAGATCTCATTCAGCTCTCCCAGACCGATAGCCTTTTCCAGCATTGGGCCAAAGATTCTAGTTAAAAACCTGAGAATTGGATTCTTAATATTATCCGGGGTGATTTTGAAAATTTTATAATCTTTATTCGATGCAACTTCCATTGATTGCCTCTGTTTTAACTAGATATTGTGTGAATACAAGCAGCAGTACAAAAGGCAGGCCGATGCCTCTGACTAAAAGAGGGTGCCACGCTGCAGTGAAAGCAAAGGCTGCTAATGAGCCTATAGCCCCATGAATTAGGGTGCAGTGCTTCATTGGGAAAATGTTTTCCTCGCTGAAGGGAGCAATGAACATGGCTAAAAATGCCAGCAGCGCGGGGATTCCCATGGATGCGGCAATGACTAGGTGCATGTTCTGGATATCAGGCTCCGAGGGGCCGGTCTTGCGGGGGATGTTATCATAGTACTGTCCGACATGCTTTTGGTAGTTGCCTGGGCCAATACCTAGAAAGGGATTTGTCAGGATCATGCTACCTGCCGCCTGCCAGTCAGGGTAACGTCGTGCAACAGTGCCGTCATCACAGTAGAGTGCCATGGAATGGAAATGTACGAGATCATTTTCCCGTGGTAGGCGAGGTAGCACCTGACTCTGCCATAGAATTAAAACTGTGGCGGCGGGAATAAACCATTTAAGTCCATTACGAGCAGCAATTATAATAATGGTAATCGCAATGGCAATATAGGATGCTCCTGAGAGGTTCACTGACAGAGCTGTCAGCAGTAGCAGACTCAGCAGTATTTTTGTAATCCATGAGCGGGTTTCAATCAGGCAGGCAAAGAGTAGCGGCAGGGCCAGGGCAAAGAATCCCGCGAGCACATTGCGGTTGCCAAATGTCCCTCGTACGTCAAGATCGTCCAGATCTAAATTGAAGTATTGGACAGCTGCAAGCGCTGTTATTCCGGTTAATACGGTGACAAGTAGAAACAGAAGTATTTTCACTGCATTGGGATATTTATGAATAAATGTATCAAAAACGATATAACCAACGATGAAATATTCAATGTATTGAACCAGCTCTTTGATGGCAGAGAGCTTATCAGAGGTAAAGAGCATAGAAGCGCCGGCACAGGCAATAAAAATCAGATGGCTCCATGGTGGCAATCGCAGAAACTCCTTCCACTCTCTTCTGAGGGCAATGTCCACTAGCCATATGCCAGCTGCAAGCGTCAGAGTTATGTCTGCCGGTGATAGATACAGCCCTTTTCTAAGCTCCACCGACCATTGGGCGGGGGCAATCAGAATGGTTATGCATGCCAGATAAAAAAAGATTCGGCCAAAAATAGTTTGCTTGATTTCGTTTGTCATTTGAATGTGCCGGTGCTCTCAATATCAACGGGTACAAATCGTTTGTCGGAACTTAGAATAATCTGATCCACCATGATTCCATCTTCACGATTCTCAATAGTTAATGCCTGCCTGCCTGCTTTTAAATTGATTTTAGGACTCGTACGTGAAATCGGATATTTAACCCAGTGCCAAGCTTTGTAGGTGGCATCTTCGCCAAAAAGGATGGAGGGGGCATTATTGAGTTTGACGGTAAATGAATTACTGCACTCTCCTCCCCACCAGACCCGGCACCAGAGTGTGTATGATCCTTTGGTGGGAAGGTCAAAGGTGTAGGATGCCAGACCTTCACAACGTTTTGGGGGATTTCCAGCACCTTCCTTGATTGATATGACATTGCCGGATGTGTTCTGAATGTTATTGGAAAGAATGCATACTGGATCTTCGAGGCGTTGTGCACTCTCGGCTTCAAAACATATTTTATTTCCCCGCCCCTGCGCAAATCCGAATGAGATAAAAAGCGACAAAACTGCTGTTAAAGTTTTCATAATGCTAATTGTATAATATTAAGAGTCTTACAGCAACATTCCGTTTGTTGGTATCCCATTAAGTTTTGATGATGATTTTAAAGCAGGTTTTTTTAACATTAGAAGCTCCAATCAACTCAATGTCTCCTTCAATCTCTTTCATCAGTGCTTTACAGATTGCAAGACCCATGCCTGTATTGCCCTTTTTGCTGGTGTAGTACTGTTTGAAAATATTTTCTTTGTTTTCTTCTTTTATTCCGGGTCCATTATCACATATGAAAATATTGGTTTGACCAGGGGTTATTTCCTTAGTTACTTTAATCATGGGTGAGTCAATATTGCCGTGATCAATGGCTTCAATTGCATTCTTAAGAAGATTAACGATTACCTGTTGCAGCCCTGTTTTGTTAAAACGGATTATGCAAGGTTCATCCTCATGATCGTATATAAGATTAATCTCTTTCTTCAGAAGTTCTCTGTTGAATACATAAATCGTTTCATCAATTAGTTCGTTAAGGTCAAACTTGCTGATTGCAACTGGTTCTTTGTGCAGAATACGCCGGATGTTTTTAACAACATTGGTGGCTCTGTTAACATCTGATGCAATATCATTAATGGCATCATTGAGTTTGTTATTGTTGGAGGGGGCGTCGTCAATTAATTGACGTATATAATTGATGTTAAGGTTGATTGCCGCCAGTGGTTGGTTTAATTCGTGTGCCAGCTGGGTGTTGGCTTCAACCATGTGTTGCTTGGTTGTCATCTCTTCAAACTGAGATTTGAGCATGGAAAGTTCATTTTCTGTATTGATTACCTGCGAAATGTCTTGAATAGCACCAAAAGCATTGAATATATCAGGGCCAGGTCTGTCGAAATGGGCGCACATTCGAATGTATTTCGTGTGGCTGGATAGGTTGCAATGACAGACTTCATCGAAATCCCCACCCTTTTTAATGGTTTTAATCCATTTTTTCTTGTGTTCATTTCTTGTAATGGGGTCTTTACTGTTCCCCATAATAGCAGTAATGGAGTCCAGATTGAAATTGCTGTATGCGTCATTCTTTTCTTTTAGATCCAGGATTTCGCCCAGTTGATTGGAAAAGGTGAAGTTGTGCTTAGTTTGAATATCATGGCATGCCCAGAAACCGGTATCAGAGAGATGTTCCGCAAGTTCGTAGTAATGGTTAAGGGTTTCCAGCCTCCGTTGGTTCTGGTTAAGCTTTATTTGGTGTTTGATCCGTTCAATCAGGACTACATCAACAATGGGTTTGGTAATAAAGTCGCTGCCGCCCAGCTGAAAGCATTTTGTCTGGGAGGTAACAGATGAATCCGCCGTGATAAAAATAATGGGAATGTCTTTGGTGGCCGGATCGTTTTTTAGATGCTTACAGACCTGGAAACCACTGATTTCAGGCATCATTATATCAAGCAGAATCATGTCCGGCATCATTTGAGATGCCAGCTTTATTCCTGAGTCACCATTATCTGCAATATAAATATTATAACCTTGTGGCATCAATATTGATGCCACAAGTTTATTGTTAACCTGATTATCATCAATTAACAGAATAGTTATCTTTTTATTATCAAACTCACTCTGTGTATTAGAAGAGTGCATTATAATTAACCGTGTTAATCTTTTGTATCAAGTTCAATATCTTCAACAGAAAGAATCTTTGCATCTGTCAAAGATGATGCCATGCGAACAAGTTCAGCAGTAGAGTTTGCGCGCATCTTGTCAATCATATGGGCGCGGTGAATTTTAACTGTCTTTTCAGAGATCTGAAGATCATCCGCAATCTTTTTGTTGATGAATCCTCTGGCAACTCTGGTGAATACCTGGCGTTCTCTTTTTGTCAGGTTTTCATAGCCGGTGACAGCCTTTTCACGCAATGCAACAGCTTTTTTGTTTGTGTAGTTAAACATCAAGGCATCATCAATAGCGTCCATAAGTTCATCATTTTCAAATGGCTTGGTGATGAAATGCAAAGCGCCGGATTTCAGAGCTTTGACACTTGTTTGTACATCGCCGTGTCCAGTAATGAATATAATAGGAATATTCATGTTGCTTTCCTGCATAACTTTCTGCAGTTCTATTCCGGTAAGGCCTTTACCCATTCTTATGTCGACAACAGCGCAGGAAACATCCGCCTGTCTCAGGCAGGAACTCATAAAGGTCTCAGCACTATCGAAAAGGTCATATACAAGACCTGCTGCTTCCAGAAGTCTGCCAATGGCTTTTCTCAGTGACTCGTCATCGTCAATTACATAAACGACTGCTTTTGTCCAAGGTTTTTTTATATCTGACATATTATTATTCCTTTTATTTATTTTTCTTTGCAACAGTAGGGGTTTACTTATCACAAGTCTAGGTCCAAATACGGTTATTATTATGAGCCAATCTTTTGAATATTTCAAGCCTTAAGATATGAAAATTAACTAAAAATTGTTACGACGTTAAATCTATGATTCTTATTACCCTAAAGTCGTAACTAATTAATACCTATTTTATTATAAATTTTTTCTATGCAACACGAAGTGTTGTTGACTAAAGCAACGATGCTTATCGCATAACTAGTCAATGTGTGAGTAAAGATTTCGCATATCACAGAGGCGTAGTTTCTCCATCGTCCCGCACGCGGGACTATGGCGGGACAAGTTGGTTGCCTGCCTGCGTGTAGCACGCAGACCGGCGGTGGAAAACGGCTCTAGGTAAGTATTCCTTTTGATCCCCGTGCGTCGTCATCCCACCATTGTGGTTTTTTAGTAACGATTTTTGCAATGGTTTTTGTTGTCATCTGTATTCCCTTCGCAGATACGCCTTTCAGACGCACCTCTTCAATCGGAGCAAAGACCTGCTGATGAATCTGTTGGCGTTTGGCAGCTTTGTATTTAAGGAAAATATATTCAGGGGCATCCTCCTGGAATAAGAGGATTTTGCTATTAAGAGGGGCCAGACGGTAGTCCTTGTTTTGTATAGCTCCACCAAAAGCAAATCGTTTTATGTAGGCAAAACCATAGTCTGGTTCACGGTAAACTGCAGTAAATTCCTTCTCTTTGTTGAAAATCTGACAATATATCCAGTTTTTATCTACAAAAAATTTATCAGGGGGGGGCATCATTTTGTAGCTGCCATCTGCCCAGACAACAATAATCTTATCGAGTGATGAACATTTTAAGAGCTCTTCGCCCCCTTTTATATCGGTTCCTATATAGCCGTTCTCTTTATCAATCTGGAGGGAGAGTTCGCTGGCTGTAAGTTTACGAACCTCAACCTGCTTGAATCCGCTTTCAGAAATGGACGTGAGACGGGGGTATTGCTTGCTGTATTTCTTGATAAGGTTCTTGATATAGCGGATGGTGTAGCGCTTGAGCTGTTTGAGGTTGTTTTTGACTGTGGCTTCTTCTTCCAGAATTTTTTCAATTTCCTGACGGCTTTTATTGATATCATAACGTGATATACGTCTGATTTTGATTTGCAGTAATTTTTCAACATCTTCCAGCGTTATCTCGCGGCGTAACCGTTTAAGGAAGGCTTTGAATCCGCTCAGTACGGCTTTTTGAACCTCATCATATGTAACTTTTTCCTCAATACGTTTATAGATGCGCTCTTCAATGAAGATCTGTTCGAGTGTTTTGTCATGGAAAAGATCATCCAATTCACTAAGTCGAATTTCAAGCTCACGCTGCAGAAACTGCATGAGCTGTTCAGTACAGATTTTTAATACTTCTGTGGTTGTCATCTCAGAGGGGCGGTTGTTATAGAGCATTACAGGTCTGCTCGTGATGGAATGCTCACATGCTGTGAAAGCGTAAAGCATCTGGATGGCCCGGTTCTGTGATGTGCCTGTTGTCAATACCAGCTCAATTTCCACCTTTGCTGCAGTGTAGTCGTTGATCTGTTTGACTGCAATTTTTTTTCTTTTGATTGCCTCTTCAATATTGTTGATCAAGGATTCAGTTGTCTGCCCCGCGGGCAGCTGTGTGATTATCAGTTTGTTTTTGTCCCGTGGTTTAATGGTGGCCCGGACTTTGATCTTACCGATTCCATCATTGTATTCAGAGACATCCATCTGTCCGCCGGTTTGAAAATCAGGTAGTACTTTTACGGGATTTTTACGGATGATTTCAATCTGTGCTTCAAGTAACTCAATGAAGTTATGGGGTAGTATTACGGTGGATAATCCGACGGCAATACCTTCTGCACCCAGCATAAGCAGCATGGGCAACTTGCAGGGGAGCATTATAGGCTCTTTATTGCGTCCGTCATAACTGGCTATGTAAGATGTGATCTTTTTGTTGAAGAGTTCGTTACGTGCAAGCTCTGTCAAACGGCACTCGATATATCGTGAAGCAGCGGCTCGATCTCCTGTGAAAACGTTGCCGAAGTTTCCCTGCCCCTCAATCAGATAACGTTTGTTTGTCAGGTTGACAAGGGCATCGGCAATGGATGCATCGCCATGCGGATGATATTGCATGGTATGACCGACAATATTTGCAACTTTTATGAAGCGTCCGTCATCTTTCTCCTTGAGTGAGTGCATGATACGGCGCTGTACCGGTTTCAATCCATCCTCTACCGCAGGAATGGCTCGATTACAAATTGTGTATGAGGCGAAAAGTAGGAAGTTTTCGTCCATTAAAGTATGCAATGGACCGCTACCGCCCTGTTCATTATGTAGAATGTTGTGATCAGAGTTCGGTGTTTTTTTGCTTTCCTGCGCAGGAAGGCTGTTTTTAAATAAGTCCATATCCTCAAAAAGGCTTGGGGGTTGGCTGGTGTTGTTTACGGGATTGCTCTCTTTCCCATTTTTTTTGCTCACGATAAAGATTCCTCGGTAATAACCAGATGGTTCATGATATACGCCCGGCGATCCGGGGTGTTGCGGCCCATATAGAAGTTGATAGTCTCATCCACTGCGTTATCTCTTGTTGAATCAACCGGAGCCAGCCGCATTTCCTTGCCTACAAAATCTTTGAATTCCGAGGGTGATATCTCGCCAAGTCCCTTGAATCGTGTGATTTCCGGATTTTTGCCACATTTTTTCATAGCGATAACCCGCTCTGTTTCACTGTAACAGTAGTGTGTTTCTTTTTTATTTCTGACACGGAAGAGCGGTGTTTCCAGAATGTATAGGTGACCTTCCTGAATGACTCGCTTGAAGAAACGAATAAAGACGGTGATCATCAGATTACGAATGTGCAGGCCGTCGACATCAGCATCAGTTGCCAGTATGACTTTCTGGTAGCGGAGGTTGTCAACAGACTCTTCTATGTCCAGACTGCGCATCAGATTGTAAATTTCAACATTTTTATAGAGAGCATCCCGCTTTAAATCGCAGACATTCAGGGGCTTTCCTTTCACTGTGATTATTGCCTGAGTGACGACGTCCCGGCATTGGGTAATGGATCCGCCTGCTGATTGCCCCTCGGTAATAAACACCATTGAGTCCAGTCCTTTGCCCTTCTTTTTATTTAAGTGGTGTTTGCAGTCTTTGAGCTGTGGTACCCGAACAGTGGTTTTTTTGGCTCGCTCCCGTGCCAGTTTTTTGACAGAGTTCAGTTCGGCTCTGAGCTTACTGGTTTCTTCGATCTTTTCAATCAGTTTGGCTGCCTGGACCGGATCACGGTGGAACATCTCCTCTGTCACCCGTTTGATTTTTGCCACCAACTCTGATCGGATCTCCTGATTGCCGAGTTTATTCTTTGTTTGTGATTCGAAGATCGGCTCTTTTAATCGGATTGCAATGGCTCCGATAATGCCTTCGCGCACCTCATCTCCTGTGAATTTCTTCTTTCCAAAGCCATTAACCGCTTTGAGGATACCCTCTTTGAAAGCGGAGAGATGCGTGCCGCCGTTGTTGGTGTATTGGCCGTTTACAAATGAATAGTATTCTTCGTTGAACCGGTTCGTGTGCGTGAACACGAGTTCGAGAGTTTTAGTCCTGAAATGAAAGGGGGTGTAGAGCTTTTCAAATTTAGCCTCGTCATGGATAAGATCAAGCAGACCGTTTTTTGAGATTATCTGTTCACCATTAAGATCAAATGTCAGACCGGCATTTAAATAGGCATACATGCGCAATCTGCGCAGTACGTGCTCTTCACGAAAACAGTATTTGCTGAAGATTGTCTCATCTGGAATAAACCGGACATAAGTCCCGTTACGCTTATTAGTCTTTGAACGACCACGTTTTCGCGAAATTAATTTACCTTTGCTGAAAAATGCCTCTGAATAATCGTTTTCGCGAAATGCACGGACTTCAAAGTCCGTTGAGAGGGCATTAACGGCTTTGGTTCCAACTCCGTTCATTCCTACCGAGAACTGAAATGCATCATCATTGAACTTGCCGCCAGTATTTATCTGCGAAACGCAGTCAACAACCTTGCCTAGCGGGATGCCGCGTCCGTAATCACGTATGATAACCTCGCCGCTGTTGTAGTTAAGCTTGATATTGACCCGTTTTCCAAAGCCCATAATGAATTCATCGACCGCATTGTCGAGAACCTCTTTAAGCAGAATATAGATGCCGTCTTCATACTGGGAACCATCACTGGTTCTTCCTATATACATGCCTGTGCGTTTGCGGATGTGCTCAATGGCTGAGAGGGTCTGAATATTTTTGTCGTCGTAGGTGTTGGGCATAGCGGTTCTGGATCAGGGGTAAGTTTGTTAGTATAAAAACATAGCACACCATGGGTGGATGTTTTTTAAGCCACATAAATTTTAGATTATTCAACTGGTAAAGAGCTTTTCTACTCTGCCGCTGCGGCACTCTCATCAAATCTGCGAATGCTTTTAATAACAACCGCTTCAGTAGGAACATTCTGGTGAGCTCCTGCATTTCCTGTAGGGGTTTTAGCAATTTTATCGACTGTATCCATCCCCTCAATAACCTTGCCGAAGACGCAATATCCCCAGCCTCTGTCGGTTTTACTCTGGTGGTTGAGGAATGTATTGCGATCAACCAGATTGATAAAGAACTGAGATGTGGCGCTGTCGACAATCATTGTACGGGCCATTGCGAGCGTTCCGCGTGTGTTACTCAGACCGTTGTCCGCCTCGTTTTTAACGGGGGCATCGGTCTTTTTTTGAACCATCTCTTTGGTGAACCCGCCACCCTGGAGCATGAATCCATCGATAACACGGTGAAAAATAGTTTCGTCATAGAACTTTTTGTCAACATAGCTGAGCACATTGCTGACTGTCATAGGCGCTTTATCTTCAAAGAGTTCAGCTTTGATATTTCCAAGATTTGTTTCAATAATAATTTGCACAGTTTTCGGCTCCTTTGGCGCTTTTGCTTCAAGCGGTATAAGTTTTTGTTGAAGATCTGCCGCATTAACGACTAATCCTAATCCAATTAATAAAATGATGAAAGTATTACGTTGCATTGCATTCCCCAAATTAAATTAATAATGTTATCCATTATAAGCACTGGAAACGTTCAAATCCAGAGCAAAAATTTAATATTGATATCTTTTTTATGCAAAACATATAGCCCGGAAGTTTGAAGATCACTTGAAATATATGGAAAAGACACGCTTTGACACTCAATCCTGAAATTAGCCTTTTTATAAAAATATTGTACGATAAAAACCTTAATGACTAATATTGTGTGATCTCACTTTTAAGTTTTACCTCCATTGGTATGGCTGAAACAGTAACGATCTATACCTTGGGTTATTGCCTCTTGTGTGCCTGATGGCACTGTGCTAAATTTGAACTATGCGAATATACATAGATTTTGATGATGTTTTATGTGAGACGGCCCGTGCCTTATCCGCAGCCGCCAAAAAGGTTTTTAATCGCGATGTGCCCTATGAAAAAATTACTGTATTTAATCTGCAGCATGCTTTTTCCCTCTCAGGGGATGAGATAGATCAGCTGATGGATCTGGCACATGAGGTTGATTTTCTGGCTGAACTGGAGCCTGCTTCGGGCGCAGTTGAAGCTGTCAGAAAGCTGCGGGATAAGGGCCATGAGGTCGTGATTGTGACTGGACGTCCCTCTTACTGTCATGCCGGTTCACGGGCCTGGTTGAAAAAATATGGTTTGGAGTGGATAGAGGTCATTTATGTCGATAAGTATGGTCGTGCTCCGAAAATTCTTCCGCCCGATGCGCCGCCAATGTTAACGCTGGAACAGTTTTACAAGCTCTCTTTTGATCTGGCTATTGATGATTCTCCAGACGCGCTTGATCTCCTTGCTGCATTGGATAATTGCAGAATTTTAATTTATGATCGTCCGTGGAATCGGGCGTATTGTTCAAACGAGAATATGCAACGCATCAACGAATGGGTAGACATTCTTAGGCTCGTTGAGAAGTAATTTTAGAATTAAGTACTATTTCGCTTGTTTTATAAGGTATAAGGGGGTATTTTACGATTATGAATTGTTTAACCTTCCTTTTTATGAGTATTCTCTGTTGTTCTGTATTTTCTGCCCGGAATCTGTATGCTCAGGCACTTGATGCGAGTAGTGTTGAGCTTAGAAACTCTTGTGAAAGGCTGATCGATGATTCAAGAGATGGGGATTCTCTAAAGGCTTTGATGACCTATGCACAAAACACAAATGGTATTGATCACCTGAGAAGTCTGAGCACGGTTGGGGGTGGGCTAGCAGCACTTTTTAGCGGTAATACCAATTTGTATATCCGGGCCCGAAATTGGCATGCACGCCACTATCCTGAAGATATGCATTTATTGAGCGTAAATCTTGAAAAATGTCAGGATACCTGTAGAAACTGCAGGGGTAAAGGATTTGTTATTATAAAATGTCCGGATTGCCAGGGCAAAGGGATGAAAACCTGCCGTTCTTGTAAGGGTAAGGGAGTTCGCATGGTTCCTATACCTATGAAGGGGACAAAGTCCATCAAAAATTTCCCATGTAATCGTTGTAAGGGCACAGGCGAAATAAAATGTAGAAGGTGTGGGGGCGGTGGAAGGATCAATGTCGAATGCAAGGTTTGCAAGGGTAAGCCATCTACATTTAAAACTCCCGATCAGGTTTATAATGATTTCGATTTGATCGTTAGAGAAATTGTTGAGTGGATTAATAATGAAGAGGTTTTTCAGGAAAAGTTTAATACGGTGAAACAGCTGGATGATATAGAAAGGCGGATTGCCGAATATAAGAAGCTGATCAGAACCTACAGTGATCGTGATGAGGTGGTTGAGCTGGAAAATCTGCTGGCTGCTGATGTGAAGATAAAGAAAGAACAGGACGATATTGAAAACGAACAGGACGATATTGAAAATGATGAAGTTCGCTCATTACTGAAATTGAAGGATTCTGAAACTCCGGTTGTGGCCGCAACGACCATTAGGGAGTATCTGGCATCAAACCCGGATTGTAAAAGCAAGGTGAAACTACAGACGCTTGCCGTTCAATTGGTGGCCAAGGGCAAAAAGAAACGTCGGCAGCGGCAGATGATTTATTTCTTGTGCGGGATTTTCATCTTCCTTTTCGGTTTGAGCTGTATTAATATCACACATTACAAGTATGATATTTTTAATAGCCGCTCTAAACTGCCAGGAGAGAAAAAGTAAAATTATGTTTAAATGGATTGTTCTTAATATAATTCTAGTTGTCGGGATTTCAGTTGCCGAGAGTCCCGTTCCAGAGTTGCTGAAGTGCATTGATGGGTCGCAGGTTGAATCAAAGGTTCAATGGGAGAGTCAACGCAGGGATGAGGTTCTTGAACTTTTCAGGACGCATGTGTATGGTAGGAATGCTGTCGGTAAACCTGCTGACCTGAAATTTGAATCTCTGACCCCCGATAAAGAGATGATGAACGGCAAAGCTCTGCGAAAGCGCATTAAGGTCAGCTTTTCCGGTCCCGGTGGTAAGCAT
>JAQIBS010000062.1 GCA_027858965.1 Kiritimatiellia bacterium | reverse complement strand
GATTTTTTGACCCGTCTACGCCAGAGGCTACGCCGTGGCACGGCAGGATTAACAGAATTTACAGGATTATTTTGGTTCATTGTATTACAATTACGTTCTTATTAATTTTTCTATGCAACGCGAAGCGTTGTTGACTAATGCAGTGATGCTTATTACACAACTACTCAATGAATGAGAAAAGATTCGCATACCACAAGGGTTCAATTGGGTTGCGGTTCCACTGCATTAGATGTACTGGTTGATCAGAGACTCATAGAGTTCCTGTTTCCCACTGATCACACTCGGCTCACCACCCTCTGCGCCAATAGCCGCCAAATCCTGAAGCGAAAGCTTTCCGGCAACAAACTCGGCGCCTTTTCCGCTGTCAAAAGAGGCATAGCGCTGAGAGCGCATGGATTTATAGGATGAACCGGTCAGAATCTTATCAGCCACAATCAAAGCACGGGCAAAAACATCCATCCCTGCTATATGAGCAATAAAGATATCCTCCAGATCGGTGGAGTTCCTACGAATCTTGGCATCAAAGTTGGTGCCGCCGCCCTGCAGGCCGCCGGCTTCCAGAATCACCAGCATAGCCTCAACCGTTTCGGTCAGGTTAACCGGGAACTGATCTGTATCCCAGCCATTCTGATAATCACCGCGGTTGGCATCCATACTACCCAGCATACCGGCATCGGCTGCAACCTGCAGTTCGTGTTGGAATGTATGCTGAGCCAGCGTGGCATGATTGACCTCTATATTCAATTTAAAGTCATTTTCAAGACCATGCTCTTTAAGAAAGCCAATTACAGTCGCACAATCAAAATCATACTGATGCTTGCTTGGCTCCATTGGTTTGGGCTCAATTAAGAAGTTTCCTTTAAATCCCTGAGAGCGGGCATAATCGCGAGCCATTGCCAGAAACTTGCCGAAGTTATTCAGCTCTTTCTTCATATCGGTATTAAGCAGGCTCATATAACCCTCGCGGCCACCCCAGAAAACATAGTTTTCGCCGCCAAGCTCAATGGTAGCATCAATCGCATTCTTGAGTTGAGCTCCGGCAAAAGCCAACGTTGAGAAATCGGGATTGGTCCCGGCTCCATTCATATAGCGGGGATTGCTGAACAAATTGGAGGTGCCCCAGAGTAATTTCACTCCGGATGCACTCTGTTTTTCTTTCGCATAAGAAACGATCTTCTGCAGACGTGCGGTGGAATCAGCAAAGCTGGCCCCCTCTTCAACCAGATCATAATCATGAAAACAGTAGTAGGAAACACCAAGCTTAGTAATAAACTCAAAGGCGGCATCCATCTTGTTTTTCGCGCGGGTATCGGCATCAGTTCCCTCAAACCAGGGAAAGCTGTGTGTACCTCCCCCGAAAGGATCACCGCCGGTTCCGCAGAATGTGTGCCAGTAGGCTACGGCAAAGCGCATATGCTCTTTCATGCTCTTGCCGGCCACAACCGCGTTTTCATCGTACCACTTAAATGCCAGGGGATTATCACTTCCCAACCCCTCATAGGCAATCTTGGAAACGGACGGGAAATACTCCCGACTTCCTGTAATTATACTCATTTCAACTCCTTATTGAGCGTTTACTTAATTTATCAACCCGAATTT
This sequence comes from Kiritimatiellia bacterium, assembly GCA_027858965.1. Classification (GTDB taxonomy): domain Bacteria; phylum Verrucomicrobiota; class Kiritimatiellia; order RFP12; family UBA1067; genus M55B167. The sequence goes on along the minus strand of JAQIBS010000062.1, from coordinate 6,522 downwards.
TTATTTATTGTAAATAATAACCTTAACTTTTATATGCGGATTTTGGAAGTCAAAAATAATAATTTTATATTTGTTAATTTTGAAATTTCTATGTAATAATAAAAGAACTGTTTGATTATAAATAAGGAGTATTGTTATGAATTTCCAATTAAAATATTTCCATCTGTCTCTGTGTTTATTCAACCTGCTGATAACATCTTCTGTTCTCGCTGCAGACCAGAACTGGGATGATGCCAACGCCAACAACATATGGGATCTGACAGGCACCAACTGGGACTCCGATTCCATCTGGACCAACGGAAATAATGCAATCTTCGGAGGTAACAGCGAAACCGTTGAACTGGGCGACGCCATCGCCATTGCCAATGTAACCTTTATCACCAACGGATATGAGATAGCCGACACCAATGCGGATGGATCTTTCTCTATTGCGGGAAGCCCTACGGTCATAACAGTTGCCAGTAACTATACAGCCAAAATCTCCGATTCAGTTGACGGCAGCGGCGGGCTCACCAAAGAGGGTACGGGAACCCTGGAATATACGACTAGCAACACCTATGCGGGCGTAACCCATATCAAAGAAGGCATCCTCAAACTTGCCTTCCATGCCCAGACCAGCATGGGAGCAACCGGAACCGGCAACGAAGTTATTATTGAGGAGGGTGCCGCCCTTGATCTGAATGAAAATTATACAGGAAACCGAAATGATGACATCACAGCATCCGGAACCGGTTTTAACGGAAGCGGCGCCATCTTCAGCTCTGCCATTAACAACACTTACAATAAAGGGTTCAGAGATCTGACTCTTGTCGGGGACACAACCATCAGCGTAGCTAAACGATGGGACCTGAGCAGCTCCGGCACTTTCACTGGCAACGGCTATACCCTCACCAAAATTGGTGGCAGCGAAATCGCTATCTCACGCGCCATGAACGACTGCACGATTATTGTTAATGAAGGGGGATGGACAGTCCAGAACGAGTTAGCTCTAGGTGACAATACTTATGACACCTTTATCAACAACTCCAAACTTTTAGTATGGGGCGAATATAAGATCCCGGAAAGAATTGTCTTTACCGGCACATGCACATTGGGCGAAGGATCATGGAAAAACACAGCAACTTTTAACGGGCACCTGACCGCCAGCAACAACGTATATCTCGGAACCAACAACTACGGCGGAACCAACGGACTTGCAATCACCGGTTATGTCGACGGCACAGGCGGGTTTACAAAGAGCTACAGCGGCTGGTGCTATATTACAGGAAGCACAAACAGCTATTCCGGAACCACCAAGGTCAGCTATGGACGGGAATTATGGGTCGGACAGCCAGACGGATCAATAGAAGCAGGACGTCTCGGAACCGGACCGGTCATCGCAGACGGATACCTCTACTATGACAACACTGGCGCCTATACCATCTCCAACCAGCTCTCAGGCGCGGGAATTATCATCGTTCGCAACGGTGGCGATATGACCCTGAGCGACAGTACCAGTAGCGCCAGCCCAGTATGGTATCTCTGTGATGGCTCTCTGACGCTGACAAACAACACCTCTCTTATTCTGCCAAACAAAAACTTTACCATGTCTGACCACGCCGGCGCCGCCCGTTATACAACCGCCACAAGTATCGTCCCCTATCCGGTTGATCCAGGCAGAGTAAAAGCTGAGCTCACTGTCACTGAAGGATGCCTGCTGAAATGCAATGCATTTATCTGCGGCAACGGAAGCGGGGGCAGCATGACAAGCATCATCAATCATATTGGAGGAACGATCGAATCCACAGGATCGACCGCCGAGAATAACGGCTTCCGTCTGGGACATTACCCCGCCGCTCGCACAACATACACCCTGAGCGGAGGCACCATAACCTGCGGGGACAACCAGGATATGTGCATGGGCACCGATGGAAATGGCTGGCTTAAGGTCATGGGAGGCGAGGTCAATACCACTCGTATCACAGTTAATGAGCGCGTTAACACTGGTGGTTATGGCAGGCTGACCGTCTGCGGAGGAGTTGTCAACATCGGCACAACCGATCCATCAATCGGCGCAATCACAAATGCCATCACCACTGACTACCAGGCAGGATCTTTAGTGGAACTGGGTGGTTGCGAGGACGGTGGTGAAATCCGGGCTGTCACCAACATATACATCACGGTTGATGCAACCCTGGTGGGAACCAACGACAATGCCATTACCTTCAACAGCAATGGCAACACAATTTACTTTTCAGGCCAGTTTAACGGCACTGGCGGTTTCAACTTGACCGGTGGAGGCACGATGGAGATCAGCACATCTGACAGCACCTGCAACGGCCAGATCAATGTAACCGATGGAAGCACCCTGAAGCTATGCGCTGACAACTCTTTGCCAAACGCCACAGTTTATGTAGGTGAAGGTTCCACGCTGGATTTCTGCGAATACGGACAGAATATCGGCGGAGTATACGGTCCAGGAAAGGTGATCTACCCAGGAACGCTGATAATCCTGCGCTAATGCAGCCGAGTCGCAACAAAACTAACCCTCTTTGCTAAGAGAAAAAAGAATTTTAGACGGGATTACAAGATTTACAGGATAGCAACCAAATCCAGTTAATTCTGGAAAACGAAACGTAGTGTAGTAAGGCCACCCTTGTGGTGGCAGTGATCCCGCTTTGCGGGAGAGCGCCAATCCTGCCGTGCCACGGCGTAGCCAGCGGCGAAGAAGGGTCAGAAAATATTCTCCTGTTACTTACTGCCTATTTGGTTGTGGCTCTGCTGCGTTATGATTACGATCATGCAATTCCCGCCACTCGCAAGATTTCCTTCTTCAATTCCTTCATTGCATAGGGCTTAGCCAGTTTCCCCTTAAAACCATACTCGGTATAGTTAGCCATAACCGCATCGGAGGCATATCCACTGGCAACAATAACACGAGCTGAAGGATCAATCTCAAGCAGTTTCACGACGGCTTCTTTGCCTCCCATGCCCCCACGGATAGTGAGATCCATTATCACAATGTCATACGGTTTTCCGCCAATCATGGCTTCAGAATATTTTTCAAGCAAGGTTTTTCCATCACCAACTAAATCGGCACTATGGCCAATACAGGAGATTGTTGCTTCGCTCAGTTGTCTAATAACAGGATCATCATCCATCATCAGAATATGCAACGCTGATTTATCCTCCGACGCATCATCCGGCAATAGAGTTTCTACGGACTCAGCATCCCTGACATCAAAGTATATCGGCAGGCAGAGTTCAAAGGTAGTACCAACCCCCTGAACAGCTTTAACATCAATGGTTCCATTGTGCTGCTTGACAATGCTGTTCACCACCGAGAGCCCTAATCCATGGCCCTCCTCTTTGGTTGAAAAATAGGGATCAAATATCCTTCCAATTAATTTCGCAGGAATCCCTTTTCCTTGATCACGAATCGTAATGCGCACCATATCTCCGATCAGTTCGTCAGTACCGCCCTGTTGCAAAGCGGGAAGGTTGGCGGCTTCAACATACAGTGTTCCTCCATCCGGCATAGCCTGCCGGGCATTAACCACCAGGTTGGCAACAACCTGGCCGATCTGCCCCTTATCGGCCTCTAACGGCCACAACCCTTCTTGAAGGTCATACTCCACCTTTATATTGCTGCCATGCAGGTTGAAATCCACGCTATCACGCACAAGTTCAGCAGTATGCACCATGCCGAGTTTTGGAACCCCACCCGTAGCAAAAGTCAGAAGCTGACCTGTCAGCCCCCTAGCGGCTTCAATGGCACTGTAGGCAGTCTGAATATAAGAACCGGCCGGAGAATTTTCAGGCAGATCCATCTTAGCAAGCTCCAGATTTCCGAAAATACCACTCAGCAAATTATTGAAATCATGCGCAATCCCTCCGGCAACTGTGCCGAGTTCCTCCAGCTTCTGCATACGCCGTAACTCGTTTGCCGCCCTTTTACGATCCTCCTCCGCTGCCAAGGCGGATGCAATAATGCCGAGGATACGAAGATCCGCCCCTGAAGGTTTAACATCTTTATCATAGAGTACACAGAACGCACCGACAATCTCTCCGGAACAAAGTGCCGGGTATCCAATATAGGTCTCCAACCCATATTTAGAGACATTAGGATCGGTCTGGGCATAATCGGTTGATTGCAAGTTACGGACAACAAACGGCTCCACCGTCCCCCTTTTAATCAGGTCGTAACAGATATGGCCCTCAGGATTATCCTCAGCCTCGTACATCGGCGAAGTATGCCATTGACCCAATGAACAGAGGAGACCTCCCTGAAGCCGATTGTAGAGAGCGCAGGTTGCGCCGAGCAAGTTACCACAGAGAGCGGTCAATGCGTTTACATTCGCATCATAGTCTGTACCGAGCCCGACAAGACAGGTGTTAATCTCGGCCAGCCGCATCTCTGCACGTTTACGCTCGGAGATATCAATCGTACGCCCCTGAAATCCGGACATTTCTCCGTTTTCATCAAAAAGCGGTTTAGCCCATAATTCACAATCAATCAGATGCCCATCCTTATGGATATGTCTGATATCGGCAGTCCTTGAATCAGCTGGTTGCATTCCACTTTCAAGTTCATCAATCACTTTGAGAGATTCGGCATCAATCCGCTTCTCCCGAGGCAGAGCCAGATACTCTTCCTGAGTATATCCGAGAATTTTTTCCACCGCCGGATTTATATAGGATACAACAAAGTTATTTGCACGCCCCTGACATGTCCATATCAAGTCACCCGCATTTTCTGCAAACAGACGATACTGCCTCTCGCTCTCCTGCAAGGCCTGCCTGATCTGATAATCATCTGTCACATCTCTGAACACCAATACAACACCGGTAATATTGCCATCAGCCTCCTTGATAGGTGCAGCGGAATCCGAAATCTGAAATCGCTGTCCATCCTTGCTGATCAACTCCGTATGGTTAGCCAGCCCCGCAACCTCACCGGACTCAAGCACCTTCTCCACAGGATTTCTCGACGGTTTATGAGTATGCGAATTGACAATACTGAAAACCTCCTCCAACGCAAGGCCACAGGCATCCTCCACTCTCCAACCTGTTAATTGTTGAGCAACTGGATTCATACGAAAAATTTTTCCCTTTGTATCTGTAGTAATAACAGCATCTCCAATTGAATAAAGCGTCGTACGAAGATTCTCCTCACTGATGCGCAATTTTCGCGCTGCGCGTCGTGAATGCACCAGACCGTAACTCACTCCCAGAAAAGCCAACAGAAGAAGAACAAAACCCAGAATAACATTATAAATCAGATTTTTATGAAACTGATAGAAAGAAAGGGGCTTATTGATAAAAGTAGTAGAAGAAGGAAGCAGGTCACCATCCAGATCAAAACGCAACATCACATCATGGTCAAACATAATACGATTGGGTGTGTTCATATTAACATGCGGAACATCTCCCGTATTCAGGATTTCAAGACAAAGCTCAGCAGCTACGCATCCCTGATCGACCGAGTTGTTCATATATCCACCAGCGACCCCTGTACCAAGATAATCATCCTCCATAGCATACACCGGCGCATTCGCCACCTCACTGATCATTACGGCGCTTTCCTCATGCGAATAATAAACCTCCTTTGCATCCCGGTTAAAATTACACAGCAACACAGCATCAGTCTTTGAAAGCCCGGAAAGATGCTCACGTAGAGTCTCAGTATCAAACCCATCCAGCCACATAACACTCAGACCTGTATCCATGTCCGACAGGGTATTCTTCACCTGATCCCGAATTACCCGGGCCGTAGGAGTTGTGCCGGAAACAACAACCAGCCTTTCCAGGTCAGGCTGAAGTTTCCGAATCAGATTTATTGTTCCTGCCGGACTGAGTGTCTGAACAACCCCCGTCAACAATCCTCCGAATTGATTCAATAAATCTAGTTTGTAATTATTTACACCGCAGAAAATTACCGGAGTATCCGGAAACAGGGATTTATGGCATTCCGCAAGAAAAGTAAGTGCATTATCATCACTCACAACAATTGCATCAAAGGAAACATTGTTATATTTGCCGACAAAAAAGTCGGTAAAGGTTTCTGAAATGTCCGCCAGAGGAATACGTTTGGAATCCAGATATTCTATGAAAAGTTCAATATTCTTATGAGAACCAAGCGTATCCTTAATACCCCGGTTTTCTCCATCGGTCCAGGACAGACCTTCATGATAGGAGTGTACAACAAGTACGTTCTTCTTAGCAGGGACCTGTTTTTCATTAGCAAAGCAAAGAGCGACCAAGAAAACCATACTGAAAAGAAGCGTTAAACGATTTATTGTACCTGCTGTAAATATTGAAAACCGCATATCATCCGCACCTTTTATAGAGCTATAATACTCTAATAATAAATACTTTAACCAGCAAAAAATATTACTATTTAAAATAAAGGGCGCATCTGCCATTATGTTGTGCGCAATGGGGTATGCCCTTGACTCAAGTTGGTGCCACATATGGTGGTCAACCCTTCTTCTTGCGGCCCCGAACGCCTTTAACCATCTGCGCGTATGGGATCGGTTCACC
>JAQIBS010000021.1 GCA_027858965.1 Kiritimatiellia bacterium | reverse complement strand
TGGCAACCCCTTGCGGTTTGAAATTCAGAAACTTCTTCACCCATCGTGATCGCCATAGACTGAAAGGCGACGGCTGGTTGGGTGAAGCTCATAAAATGAACAAATTCCTTATTAACAATAACTTAACTCAGTTTCTGAATTTCAAATGCTGTAAATAGGTTAATAGTCTCCCTGATAGCTCCGTTGCAATTCATCCCGGTGTAGCAACGCTGAATGCTAATGCAAAAAAGGTGCCAAGGTAATTACTTGTCACAATAAGCCGCACAGGAACATGCAAAAGCTGCTTTTAGGTGTTTAGGATGTCGGTGGTTGAGTCAAATTATCAACAGTTGTTTAAATTTTGATGACTAGGGTATCAGCCAATGGAGCGGATTCAGTTGAATAGAGGAGTAACGGATTGAACGTTTTTGCCGGATTCCGGTCAATTTCTGAGGTTGGCATTCAATGTGCGTTAGAAAATATCAGAATGGAGATATGCCGAATGAAATTTACAGCAATTGATTTTGAAACAGCGGTGGGGCGGGACACGGCCTGCGCCATCGGGATGGTGACTGTTGAAGACGGGGAGATCGTTGAACAGTTTTATCAGCTGATTCAGCCGCCGGACAACCGGTACAACTGGCGGAACACTCTGGTGCATGGATTGACCAGCCGGGATACATATCGAGCTCCGTTGTTGCCACACATATTCCCGGAAATACAGCGTCGGCTGATCGGCAGAACTCTTGTTGCACACAATGAAGCTTTTGATCGTAATGTTCTTAAAAGCAGCATGGCGCATTACGGAATGGATTATAAAACTCTCGGATTACCGGAGCGCTGGGTGTGTACTGTCCGAATCTACAGGTCCAAAGGATTCAAGCCATGTGGACTGAATGTATTGTGTGAACAGTTCGGGATTGAACTGAACCACCATCAGGCACTGTCTGATGCCCTCGCCTGTGCTCAGCTCTATCTGAAGCATCTGCAGCAGCCGTGAGGCAGCATTAGTGGCTAACAGCTCAACTTTTTGGTGCGTTTTTTTAACCACGAAAAACGTAGCGCAGCATAGCCGCAATCAATTTTTTTAACCAGGAAAAACGCGAATGATGCGAAAACAATTACGATACATGTAATTGTCCACAAAGAACGCATAGAACGCAAAGAAAGAGTGAGTGAAAGATGGATTGCTGATTAACTTTTGTGTCATATAAGTTTCAAATCAAGAAACTAATATATTCTGAAAGAAGGCAGCATTAATGATCTTTGCGTTCTATGCGTTCTTTGGTTAAATAAAAAATGTGCACAAAAAACACGAAAATGAATGATAGTAGTACAAAAACCACGAAAAGTGTTTGTTCAATGACTCTTTGCGGCTTTGCGACTCAGGCAACCCTTTTATAAATATGATGCGGGGTAGACATTCTTAACTGCTGAATATCGGTTAACAGAAGGGGCGCTGGCCTCAGCGCCCGGATGGTGGCGAACCGCAAACGGACCGTGGACCACGGTCCCTCCCGCAGTTTGACAAGCTCACTGCAGACAAGCTCAGGACTGGCGGGAGAGGCTCGTCCTACAAGCCTTCGGCAATTTAAACCCGTCAAACCTTCAAACCTTTTCAAACCGTTTTAACCACTTTAACTGTTTCAACCATTCCTCTATGCAACGCGAAGCGTTGTTGTCTAATGCAGCAATGGTTATCACAAAACTAACCAATGAATCCAATGAAGTACAGCATATCACTCAAATCACGTTTGGTTCCGGCTCTGCTGCATTAGATTTACAGTGTTTCGACAAATGGGTAAGCGATGATTTTGTTATCACCGGTGATGAGTTTCAGTGACTTATTTCGTGCCGTTGCTGTGATTATCCGGTCTGCTGGATCTGCGTGGAAGGGGGGTGGCAGCGCAAATGCATCCTGTATTATCGGAAGCGTAATGTCTATTACTGACCATCCGTTCAATTGAATATAGTAGTCGAACCAGCTTTTCCAGTGACGATCCAGCTCAATCCGGCCCCGTTCCTGAAGGCAGGCGATCTCTGCGCAGGAGATTGGAGATACAAAGACCTCTGTGCTTTTGTCTTCCAGTGTCTTGATCGCTTCTTTTGTCAGTTTCTCCGGTGCGGATATTGCCCATATAATCGCACAGGTGTCGAGAATTACTCTCATGAATCGGCTCCACTAAGCATATCCCACGCAGAGTCCTCTATCGCAGACTCTGTTATGTCTCCATTGATTTTAACACTGCCTTTTCCGCAGCCCAAACGGGTTTTATTAATGGGTTTAGAGGCTACCGGTACCATTCGTGCAACAGCGACATTGCGCTTGCAAACCTCTACAGGCTCCCCGTTCATGACCATCTTCAGATAATTACTGAAATGAGTTTTAATCTCCGCTACATTGGCTGTTGTCATAATATAATCTCCTTTATGACTCTATAATAGATCATGAACATGGTCATGTCAACCGGGTTGTCGCTTCCGTATAGTATATCGATTTGACTCATAATACATGACACCGAAGCAAGTTCAGTAACTACTGAAAACATCACTGGTTGACTCATAATACATGACACCCAACAACAAGGACTTGAAATTGATGCCTTTGATAGAATGCCGGATGACGTACTGTATTGCCCTGAGCGTAACTGGTTTTTTTCTTGTCGATTTAGCGGCCATGCATGGGGTGATTGATAAAGATAGGTTGTCTGAGCTGGTAGCCCTGTTCTCAGGCTCAAAAGCCGGGCTTGTTTACGTCACCGCATTTCCCAACCGCTCTATTATGAGTCGTTATCTGGGGGAGATTGCATGGGAAACCGAGGTCTGGGTTGCAGATGCTCCCTCACATCTCATTCATTTTAATGGCAGCAGGTTTCTGGGACCGTACGATGTTTAATCTAAACCTGCGAAGTGCATCCATTTTTCACCTCTAAAATTTTTTACCTCAAAAAGACTATCACGCTGTAACAGATTTTTCTGCCCCTCTATTTTTCTACCTCAATCCTTTACGCAAAAAATGTTAGAGATTTTTTGCTTACAGTTAAGGGCTCTCTGGGCTACAATTACTTACGGGTCTTCCGCTGAATCTGTGGGTAAATAATGCTAAATAATGCTTAAAACACCGGGCATAAACCTCTATTATGTTGTAAACCAAAACGACACTTTAGAGAGAGACACCCGGTGCGAATT
>JAQIBS010000042.1 GCA_027858965.1 Kiritimatiellia bacterium | reverse complement strand
GTTCAGTGTTCAGTGTTCAGTGTTCAGTGTTCAGTGTTCAGTGTTCAGTGTTCAGTGTTCAGTGTTCAGTGTTCAGTGAAATCATATATAACATCTGTTCTCAGTCAACTATGATCGTCACTTTATTAACTATTATTGTCAACTGTACACTGTAGACTGTACACTGTACACTGTTAACTGTTAACTGTTAACTGTCTTTGATCTGTCCGGCCTGCGCCAGCATACGGGCCTCTACGCTCTGGATTTCAGCAAATCCCTGTGAACTGACAGGATTCAAGCCATCACTAGCCTCCATGGAAGAGTCTGCCTCATTATAAATTGAAGCATCGCAACCGGTCAAAGAGTTAAAGAAAATATTACCCTTATACATGCCCACCTCTACGGTTGCATTGGCATGCGCTGCAAAAACATCGATTGCCGCACGAGCCGCCTGAGTTGCAGGATCAAACCAGCGACCATCATAAATCTGATCAGCAATCAGTTTTGAGAGCTGTCCAAAAAGAAGTCCGGCACGACGGTCCAATGTTGCCTGATAAACATAGCGTAGAGAAGTAGCCAGCAGCTCCATGCCGGGAGCCTCATAGACTCCACGGCTCTTGGTCCCGATGATACGGTTTTCCAATGCGTGTTTCATACCGATGCCATTACGACCACCGATCCGATTAGCCTCAACCATCGCTTCCAGCGGAGTCACATCAGAACCATTAATCTGAACAGCACATCCCTTTTCAAAACGAACCATAAATTTTTCTATGACATCCGGGGCATCTGCAGGCCACACACCCATTGTAGGCTCAACAATCAGCATTGATGTATCCATGCTTTCCAGGTCCTCAGCCTCATGTGATAGACCAGCCAGATTGGAATCGGTAGAATATTTTTTCTTAGTGCCGACAAATGACTCCATACCGTACTTCGCCAGATAGGTAACCATCTCGGTACGTCCCGGGAATTTTTCCAGCAGACCGGCATCACGCCATGGGGCATAGACATCCATTTCAGGAGCCAGCACATTGGTATAACGCTCAAAACGCATCTGATCATTACCGCGACCGGTAGCACCATGAACAAGAACCGAGCAGTTATGTTTTTTCATCTCTTCAATCAAGCCAAGCACAGTAACCGCGCGGGCGATACCGGTTGAATTCCAGTAACCACCGTCATACACTGCCTGTGTTTTGATTACATCGAAACATGCCTCTGCCATAGGCTCTTTCAAATCAACAATAAAGGTATCTACACCGCAGGGATCCATACGTGTCTTAATATCATTGATATCAATCTCATCCGGCTGCCCCAAATCAGCTGAGAATGCAACAACATTAACGCCCGCTTCAACCATTACCTTTGAAATAGTACGGCTGTCAAGTCCGCCTGAAACACAGACACCTACAGTCAACCCTCTTAGATCTGATAATTTCATATATATTTTCTCCATTCACGGCCCGCCGGGCCGATAAAAGGGCAGACACCCGCCTTCGCCAAGTCTACGGCGTGACAAACAAGGTCTGCCCCTACTAAAGCGGGCTCTGCCCGCAACCCAGCTTGTAGCCAGTAGCCAGTAGCTTGTAGTTTGCTCTGCTGTATTTGCTACCAGCTACAGACTACCAGCTACCAGCTCAAGTTGCTGCTTCAACTTCTTGTTTTCTTGACGGCCATAGCCGGAGGCGACGGCTGTTTGTTGCAGCTTCTGAGCTATAAGCAACTAACGCATTAATACACCAACAAACTAATGAACTAACGCACTAACGCACTTCTTACTCTTCTTCTTCGCTACCGAAAAGCTGTTCCAGGGCATCGCTGACCATTTCCATAGCCTCTTCGAGATCGCCCTCTTTCACATTCAGAGGCGGCACAAAGCGAACGACATGTTCACCGGCACAACAGAGAAGTAATCCCATATCACGGCAGGTATCAACAACCTCTTTAGCCTGCCCTTCAACAACAAGGCCAACCATCAAGCCCAGACCACGTACAGCCTGCACCTGTTCATATTGATCAACATAGCAATTCAAACCAGCCATCAACAGCTTGCCATTCTCTTCGGCACTCTTGACCATGGCTTCCTCTTCAATAGCTTCAATCACAGCCAGAGCTGCGGCACAAGCCAGAGGATTGCCGCCAAATGTGGAAGCGTGTTTACCAGGAGTAAAATTAGCTGCCAGTTCAGAAGTAGCAACAAGAGCGCCAACAGGAAATCCACCGCCAAGGGCTTTTGCAAGAGTAAATGCATCCGGCTTAATGGGGAAGTTCTGCCAGCCGAACCACTTTCCTGTACGTCCCATACCGCACTGAATCTCATCGCAAAGCATCAAAAGGCCCTTCTCATCACAAAGCTTACGGATACCAACCATAAAGCTCTCTTCAGCTGGAATAATACCGCCCTCTCCTTGTACAGCCTCAACCATAACGGCAACCGTACGATCATTAATAGCAGCTTTAACTGAGTCCAGGTTATTGAATTCCGCATAAGAAAAGCCAATTGGCAGAGGATCATAACCATCTTGGATTTTGGATTGCCCAGTTGCAGCACATGTTGCCAAGGTGCGACCGTGAAAAGAGTTCTGCATTGTTACGACTTCAAACTTACCGGCGTCTTTACCCCACAAACGAGCCAACTTGATCATAGCCTCATTTGCCTCTGCACCTGAGTTGGCAAAAAAACATTTACCATTCAAAGATAGTTTGGAAAGGCGCTGAGCCAGAAGAGCCTGATTGGCATTATAAAAAAGGTTAGAACAATGCATCAGTGTAGCAGCCTGAGTCTGTATAGCCTCAACCACTTTGGGATGACAATGCCCCACATTCTGAACCGCAATACCTGCTGTGAAATCAAGATAGGTCATTCCATCAGGATCACGCACCTTACAACCACTACCACTGGTCAATGTGGCTGAAGGGGCATATGTTTTCATGACATACTGTTCGAACAACTCTGCGATATCTTTACTTTTACTCATCTGATATGATCTCCGTTCCTACACCTTGTTTAGTGAAAATTTCCAATAAAAGGGAGTGCGACATCCGGCCGTCAACAAGGTGTACTTTCCCGACACCGGCTTCAATCGCCTCAACACAGCTATCCAGCTTCGGCAGCATTCCGCCACCCACAACACCACTCTCTTTAAGTTTTTGCAGAGAGCTGATACGCAATGAATGTAAGAGCGTTTCATGGTCGTGAACATCCATCAACAGTCCGGGGACATCAGAAACAAAGACCAGTTTAGAGACCTTCATTGCCTTTGCTAGAGCTGCGGCGGCTGTGTCAGCATTTATGTTATATAACTCTCCATTAGCGCACCTGCCCAATGGAGTCACAACGGGAATAATTCCCGCATCTATCATTTTAAAAACCTTTTCTGTGAGCACATTCACCGGCAGTCCAACATATCCCCAATCCAGAACACGCCCCGACTCATGATGCACATCTGTCTTTTTCTCAACAACAAAAATCTCATCGCCATGCAAAGAACAAGCCATTGCCTTATGTTTTTTTAGAATGCTGACAACATTAGCATTGACCTCATCCTTGATAACACTCTCAACCACCTTGATGCTTTTGTCACAAGTCACACGCAGGCCATTTACAAATTCGGATTCAATGCCGGCATTTAACATGCCACGCGAAATAGCTTTACCACCGCCATGCACAAGCACAACTTTAATACCGACCGCATTCATAAAAGCAATATCAACAAGGAGGTTCTCAAGGTTTTCAGGAACCTCCATCACACTGCCTCCAACCTTTAAAAGCACAATTGAGCCTTTAAACGCCTGTATATACGGCAGAGCTTCAATCAGCACATCTGCTTTTTTAATTGCCAGTTCCATCATCAATATCCAATATCCAAGTTTAACGCACTAATTAACTAACGCACTGTCAGGTGGTGTACTCCGCATTGATAGAAATATAATCATGTGTGAGATCACAGGTATAAACAGTGTCGCATCCCTCACCGAGATTCAAATTTACATCAACATCAAAAGCGCGTGCTTTCATAACTTCAGTCATGGCATCCAAATCACTCTGATCAGCCACACGGCCTCTATCATAAGCAACACTGCCACCTATAAAAATCTGTACTCGCTGCTCTTCTACCATTGCTCCTGAATAGCCGACAGCAGCAATGATACGTCCCCAGTTAGGATCAACACCAAACCAGGATGTTTTCACCAAAGGCGACTTTGCAATGGCCCGGGCGGCCTTCTGCGCATCCGCATCACAGGCAGCACCGGTCACTTTCACGGTCACAAACTTAGTGGCCCCTTCGCCATCCATAACCATCTTTTTACCGAGTTCTATGCAAACTGTTTTCAAAGCCTCAATAAACCTGGACCACTCCGGATGCTGAGGATTCAAAATTCTGTTAACCGCTTTAGCTGAGGCCATGGCAATCACGGTATCATTGGTACTCTGATCGCCATCCACCACCAATCGGTTAAAACTGACATCGGCTGCCGCACGCAAAGCTGCATCCAGCGAAGCGGCATCAACATTTGCATCAGTAGTGATAAAAGCCAGCATTGTTGCCATATTGGGTTCAATCATTCCGGAACCCTTGGTCATTCCACCAATTACGATCCGGGCGCCATCAATCTTTAATTCAACGGCAAACTCTTTCTCGACAGTATCGGTTGTCATAATGGCAAGAGCTGCATCATGACCGCCATCAGAGCTGAGCGATCCGGCAGCCTTTTCAACTCCGGCTGCCACCTTTTCCATGGGAAGCTGCACACCGATAACACCCGTCGAGCAAACCAGAGTCAGTTGCTCTTCAATATCAAGTGCAGCTGCCATCAGGCGGGTCATTGCATAGGCATTGAAGAGTCCCTCTTCGCCGGTACACGCATTAGCATTGCCGCTGTTAACGACAATGGCCTGAGCAATCCCGGAGGCAGTACGTTCCTTAGATACATGCACAGGTGCAGCTGCCACCTTATTAGTGGTATAAAGCGCAGCAACAGCACAGGGTTCATCCGCAACCAAAAGCGCCAGATCTTTACGATCGGCATATTTGATTCCAGCTTCAACACCGCATGCTTTAAATCCCGCAGCAACGGTTATACCGCCCTCTATATGTGAATAAATCTGCATTATTATATCGACAATACAACAGAAGCTCTTATTCATAATAGCTTACAAATAAAAGAACCTCGCCAAAAGTCCTATATGATTGAGTATTTTGGCCCTAAAGTCGATTAAAAACGGACTCACCAAGGCAAATATTTACAATAATTATTGCAAACATGCGATTTCTGGTTGATAAGGGGCACTCCCCCTAGTTTGACGCAGATCTGAAAGGCGGGCGTAGAGGCAATATCCAATAACCAATAACCAAGAAGGAATATCCAACCGAACAAGTAAAAAAGGGGTGCGCTTTCGTTTTGTTTCGAGGCTATGCAGTGCGATGATGGAGCGATAGCAGCTCTTAATTTGGATATTGGGAGTCCCGGTGCTGAGCCGAAGCGTCCATCATCCCTCATAATTCATCCTTCATAATTTCAATCCATCGGCTCCCAACCACCACCAAGTGCCTTATATATACCAATCAGGTCCCTGGCTGTCAGCCCCTCACTGATAACAACCAACTCATCAAAGGTCAGGAGTGAGCGTTGCGCATCCAGCACGCTGTTAAAATCAGTCAATCCCTGCTTGTAAAGATCCTGTGAGACAGCAACGGCATTGCTGGCTGCATCTACCGCGCTTTTTAATGCATCAAGCCGTTCATACTCACGCACATAAGCACTCATAACATTGCGTAGCTCAGCAACCGCATCCAGAACAGTTGCCTCATAGTTGATAAAGGCCTGTTCATGTAAAGCTTTCTTAACCTCAATATTTGCACGGATAGACCCACCACGAAAGACCGGCCAGGAGAAAGAGGGGCCAAAGTTAAAGAAATGACTGCCTCCCTCTGTGAAATCATCCAGTCCCAGCGACTCCAGACCAATTGACCCACCAAGCGCAAGAGTTGGATAAAGATCAGCCTCCGCAATACCAATCTCAGCACAGCGTGCCGCCAGCAGCCGTTCGGCGGCCCGGATATCAGGGCGGTTCCGTAGGGTCATCGCAGGGATGCCAACCAAAGTTCGAGCCGGGGCAGAGAGCATTTTATCCGGAGAAACTATCTTGAATTTCAGTTCACCAGGCATCACACCGGTCAAAATCGCCAAAGCATTCATTGCCTCATCCGAGCTGCTATGCAGTCCAGGTATGCTTGCACGGGTACGCTCCAGATTATAGCGAGCCTGTTCAACTGCCAACTGATCACCAATACCTGATTTGGCCCGAGACTCCACAATTTCAAAAGTATCCTGCTGAATCTTAAGATTACGATGAGCAACCTCAAGTCGTTTTTGAAGCTCCTGGTACTTCGCATAGCTAACAGCTGTTTCAGCCGCCACTACCACCCAAAGGTGTTCAAAGGTGGCACAAGAAGACTCAAAAGCGGCCCGCGCCGACTCAACCGAACGGCGTCTTCGTCCAAAAACATCCAATTCCCAACGGGCATCAAAGCCAGCCTGATAGTAATCACCATCACCAGGTATACTGCCATTATCACTGTATCGATAACGTTGATAAGCACCCGATGCATCCACCTCAGGCAGCAACCCAGCCTTACTAATACCAAGCCGCGCCCTTGCTTCACGAATTCTCGAGACAGAGTCCGCTAAAGTCAGATTATTGCAAAGCGCCTGCTCTACCAGATTGGTTAGAACCGGATCATCAAAGATCTGCCACCACTGAGCCACCTCAGCCACTGTTATGTCGGCACCTTCATGCGTTTTCAGATCATCCAGAACCGGTTCTTTCCATTCAGGCCTTTTGTAATCAGGTCCCACAGCCTGACAACCAGCGAGGGCCAGAACAGTTACAGCGATAAATCCAGCACAATATATTTTCATTTTCATTTAAAATCCTGCCTCTTCCGCTAAATCTGTGGGTAAAACCGCGCCTAGTCCCAGTCTGTCGTTTCAATTTGCGGTGCATCAAAAGCATAACACCAAGAGATGTCTTATCTTTGATGATGGTTTACTAAA
>JAQIBS010000221.1 GCA_027858965.1 Kiritimatiellia bacterium | reverse complement strand
GCGTTGCATAGGAGAGATGGTTAAAAGGGTTGAAGGTTAAAAAAGTTAAAGCGGTTAAAGGGGTCGAAGTAGTTGAAGGCGCGTAAAGGCGGAAACCATTTCAACCTTTTTAACAATTTCAACCACTTGAACTAACGCAAATTTCTTGTTTTTCATAGTTAAAATCGTTTATATTTGTCCCAAAAGGTCGCTAGTTTACGGCTGTTCTGAATCATACTTTAGTTGCTTTCTCTCAAAAACTTATAAAATTCGTTGAAGAGGTAATGCGCAAGGCTCACCTTTGTGGTTGGATCAGAGCTTGGAAGTCTTATCTAAATACCTAGGCATCACCAAAAAATACCCCGAGAGGGTTGTTTACTCGACCACTATACTTTAGTATAATTCGGGTATCAGCTCTGAGAATTCGATCTGGATTTATGGATCATTCTTCCGGATCCGCGAGGAATCAAAGCCCGATTTTTATAATATTTTCAATAGCGAAAATTGTACATCGGGCATATGGTTCGACCTCTCAAAGGTGATAATTGAGGTTAATCATGACAAATATTAATAAGTTGTATATTCGTTTAAAAACATCACTATGGCATTTGCTTTATCTGCTTTGCTTGGCCGTGATCTTACCAGCCAGTGTTTACTCTGTACCTACGGTGAATGGCTTGTTTTACGGTGACGGGGATGAAAGTTAGTATATATTATACAACACCTCTGTCGGAGGCAGTAAACTCTGGTACACCGTCGCAGGCAACAGACTCTACGTGGCACTGGTGGTTAACCCCGCTTTGGTTAACGACAACGCGTTCTCGGATAAAAGTAACAAGGCCTACACGAAAGATGCCGATTATCCCAGCCACCGCAGCGCCAAACGGCTGACGGACAGCGAATTTGCTCAATTCTCGCTAACCGTTGGCGATTATGTTTGTACGTGGTCGCAGGGCTATGCGGACCAGCCGGGAGGCTATAACAATACAGAGCCGACCTGGTATTCGAGTGAGACAGCCGGCGCGGGTACGGGTACGCCGCCGCCCGGTTACGTCTCATCCAGTTCCTTCGTCTGGAACCTTAACAACTATGCCAACAACCCCGCGCCGAAGTGGAATATGAACCTGTATGGTACGGATCGGGATAGTTGGATGTCTCCTTTTGAATCTTCAAATCCCGCGAAAGCCCTCGGCCTCGACTGCTACACAACCCTCGAAACGGCTGGTTTCAGTTCCTACTACCAGTGGGAATGGCCGATGGTGTATGAGTGGTCGATTGACCTTACTAGCTTCGGCACAGCACCGATCTTCGTTATATCGGCCATGTCACATCATTCACCTCCCAAGACAGGCGATGAGAACGACGCTTTTCCAGAGCCTCCCGGCAATGGATATCTGAGTGATTACGGTGATCTGCCCGCTCCCTATCCTACGCTGTTGGCCGACAACGGCGCCTGCCATTACATTGTGCCCAGTGGAGCCCGTCTCGGCAACTTGGCCGATCCGGAGCCGGATGGCCTGACAAATCGTCTGGCTTTCGGCGATGACATCAGTGTGTCTGACGACGAAGACGGCGTCGTGTTGCTGACGCCGTTAGTGCCGGGTGGCACGGCCGTCATCCGTGTCACAGCCGGAACAGCGGGTTATCTGAGTGCTTTCATCGACTGGGACGGTAACGGGACTCTCGACTCCGTCACGTTGCTTTCTGCCTCCGGACCGACGAGCGTTGTCACGGGTATACTCGGCGACACGATGCTGGCAACCAACGGGGTGTACGATTTGACGATCCAAGTGCCTGTCAGTGCGACGGGGGCTATGCCGGCGCGCTTCCGTTATACCAACGCCCCGGGCGAGGGCGGCAATAACGCCGCCGGTCTGGCGGTGACCGGTGAGGTAGAGGACTATATCTTCACTGCGTCTATCGGCGACCGGGTGTGGCTGGACACGAATGGTAACGGCATACAGGACGCTGGCGAGGCCGGGATGGACGGCGTGACCGTTAATCTGTACCGTCCAGGCTGCGGTCCCGACGGTATCGTCGGTAACGGAGACGATGCCGACGCGGTGGGGGTGACGAATACAGTTGGCGGCGGAGCTTACACCTTTGGCGGCCTTATACCAAGCGGTTACACCATCAAGGTGGTAAAACCTGCTGGTTACAGCTTCAGTCTGCAAGACCAGGGCGCGGATGACGCACTAGACAGCGATGCCGACCTTTCCACTGGCATGGCCGCGACGACGCTGTATCCTGGTGCGAGTGACACGGCGTGGGATGCGGGGCTTTACGTGTTGGCAAGCCTCGGAGATTTTGTCTGGTTCGACAGTGATGGCGATGGAGTTCAAGACGAAGGAGAACCGGGAATTGGTGCTGTACGTGTGTATGTGGATCTTAACGGGAACGGAAGCTACGACTTGGGAGAGCCCAATTCGGTCACGGATGCCAATGGTGCGTATCTGATTGAGGGGTTGGTGCCTGGCACGCAAACGGTGCGAGTGGAGGCAACCTCGTTGCCTGCCGGTTTGCTGCAAACGTACGACTTTGATGGCGTGCTCGACTTTGCAACCACCCTTGCGCTGATTTCAGGAGAGAATCGAACTGATGTCGATTTCGGCTATTGCGGTGTCGGCTCAATCGGCGACCGCGTTTTCGCTGACTACAATAACAACGGGATCTGGGATGTAGGCGAAGGCATTGCCGGTGTGGATGTTACTGTGAACGGTGACCGTGATGGTGATGGGAACAGCGATAGTTTCAGTGTCACAACGGGTGCAGACGGATATTATCTCTTCGCGAATCTATACGTTTCTGCCAGTGGGGTTCCTTACACGGTGACTGTGAATACGGCCGATCTGCCCGCAGGCCTCACGCTCAACACTGCCGACCCTGACGGCGGCGGCAACAGCACGAGCTCGGTGTCGCTGACTCTGGCTCAGCCGGTCCGGCAGGACCAGGACTTCGGCTACCGTTCACTGGCTGTTTATGCCATCAGCGGCCAGGTACGCGATGATTACGACCTTAACGGCGTGTTCAGTGAACACGACCTGCCAGTGGGCGGGGTGCTCGTCACGCTTTACACCGACCCGAACGGCGACGGCAACCCGGCGGACGGTGTGGCGCTGCGAAGCGTGTTTACGGCGAAGGGTGGGACTTACGTCTTTTCGAATGTGATCGCCTCTGCGTATGTGGTGGTTGAAAGCGATCCGGGGGTTTCGGTCAGCATGACTGACAGTGCCGGTGCCAACGACAACAGTGTTTCCGTCGTGATTCTCAATGCGGACAGCGTCGACAATGATTTTCTCGACGCGATCGACCCGTCCGGTTATCTGTATGACACGGCCGACGGGCGTATCGTGTCGGGTGGATCGATTTCGGTGAGCGGCCCCAGTGTTTCTATCCTCATGGATGGGAGCAGCGGTCTGTACATGTTCATTTCCACCAATGATGTGCCGGCCTCGTATACGGTCACTGTGACGCCACCGCCTGGTTATGTTATCGACCCGACCCGTCCTGCTCTGCCCGGTAGTTTTGACCCCACAGGAGTTACCAATACAATCGTGGTTGGAGGTACCAATGTGATCGTGTTTGGAAGCTACGCAACCACGAACTCACCGCGTTATCTGATTGATTACAGCGCAGAGTCGAACACCTACTACTACGTGTTTGATCTCCAGCCTGACGATCCGTACGTCATCAACAACAATTTCCCGCTGAAGTTCATTGAAATTACGGGTACGGTCTTTGAAGACACGAATCGCTTGACTGACAATACCGTGAACGGAACGGGAACAGACGCTGGTGGCTTGTATGCCAACCTCGTCAATCCGTCGACACAGGCGGTCATCGCGTGTGTTCCGGTGAACGTGGACGGCTCCTACCGTTTCGTTACGACAAACGGGGTTGAGCAGAACACCGCGCATGATGTTATCCTGACGCGGACCGCGCAGGACGTCGGAGTGACGTTGGGCGAGGCAACCTTGCCGACGACATGGGTGAGCACCGGCGAACATGTGGGTGCCGACTCCGGCAGTGACGGCACGATTGACGGCAGGCTGTCGCTCACTACCACGGATATCGGTGTCACAGAAGTCAACTTCGGTATTGTCCAAGTGCCGGACATTACTCCGATTATCACAGCAGTGCCGAATGTGATGCATGCGGTTCAGAATTTCTACATCACAGTCCAGATTGCAGAACTGCTTAGTATAGATACGGAAGGACTGATCACGGTGCGGATACCCATCGATCCCCGATGGGTACTTAATGGGCCCTACGTTCAGGAATTGACGATGCTGGGCACTACGGCTTTGAATAATGACGACTGGGCGTATTCAAAAGATGCTACGCATCATATCTTCACGAGCAGTGTGGCTATTTCGGCGGGTGCATCCTCCTACTTTGGCTTCAATGCCGCGTGGGATGCGGGATTAACCCAGGGTTTCTATACGATCACATCACAGATTGACTCCGATAGTGGTGGGGAGAATCGTATTGACAATAACGTCGATGCAGAAAAGATTGATTACTTCATTCAATAGGTCTTATAAAAAATTCCTTGCAAAATGAGCGAATATTATGAATGTTATAAAAAAAATAATAACAGTGTGCTGTTTGGTAATGACCGCTTGGACGGCTGGTGCTGAGAGTTGGAATCCGTATGTCAATGCGGCGATTACCTCTCCCGACCCAATGGTGCCAGCCGAATTTGGAGGCACCGGGACGCTTTCGTTCAATGTGGGCAATACGGGCAGTGATATCATGCCGCTGACCGCGAGTCAGGAGATGACGATGGCGATCACCCTGTCTTTTGGTGTTCCTGATAATGTGGATCCGCTGGCGGCACTGGGAGGATCGTGGAAAAGTATGTTTGATTGGACGTATGAAACCTCCAACAACACCTATCGGGCTATTCAGAATCAGGACATTCCCGGTAGTGAAACAAATAATCCTGCATTAGGCGACATCACGATTGACTACCGAGTGACGGAGAATTCGTTTTACCCTTCTACTGTGAACGGTTTTAATGCGAACGTCCAGCCTCCAGCCTATACGATTGGTTTTAATGTCACGAGTGACGATGCAGCGAGTTCCTACACCTTCGTTGAGGCGTTCGATTACGGTGACGCGCCCGCGAGCTACGGGTCGGCCAGCGCTGAAATTGATTTGTCTAAGAACACTTCCGACAATTATATAAACTATGTGTTTTTGGGCAGTTCCGTAGATCCTGAATCGACCAACCAGCCCTCGGTGACAGCCAGCGGGGACGATATCACTGGGACGGACGACGAGGATGGTGTCAGCTTCCCTACGCTGACGACGGATTCCACGGTTACTATACCGGTTGTCGTAACAGCTGCTGATTCAGGGGCGATTGGTTTTCTTAATGCATGGATTGATTGGAATGGAAATGGCGATTTTGAAGATGCGGGTGAAATGATCGTCGACAACAGGTTCGTTGCTGGTTCCGCTACTATTAACCTGACTGTAACTATCCCGGCCGATGCCATTACAACCGAACCGACGTTTGCACGCTTCAGGTTTGGTAGTCATAATCCGGGCACTTCGGGATTGGCTACGTATGGCGAGGTCGAGGATTACCAGATCAGCATCCAAGAAGCGCCCGCCGCCGTTGGCGACCGGGTGTGGGACGACCTTAACGGCAACGGCGCGCAGGACGCGGGCGAGCCTGGGTTGACGAACGTCACGGTGCGGCTGTTGGACGTGACCAGCAACGAGGTCGCTACGGTGGTCACTGACGTGAGCGGCTCGTATATTTTCACCAATCTGCCTCCTGCCACGTACCTGATTGAGTTCGTGCCTCCCGACCCGTATGTCTTTACGCTACGTGATTCGTCGCTTACAAATAACCTTGCGGACAGCGATGCCGACGTGTTGACTGGCCGCACGGCCCCATTCAGCCTGTCCACGGGCACTAACAATTTAACGGTGGACGCTGGACTCTATGTGCCAGCTGAATTATTCGGATATTTCTTCATGGATAAGAACGATGACCAGATACGCAACTCGGGCGACACGGCTATTACCAACGCTGTGGTTCAGTTGATTGTCAATGGAGTTATCGATGATACCACTCAGACCACTCAGACTGATACCAATGGATGGTATGAGTTCACCGATGTTCCAGCTGGTTTTGTTACGGTGCAGGCAGTCCAGACCGATGCAACTCTGGTTGCAGTGCCTGACTCAACGGATGTGATGCGTAACCGTGCCATATCCAATGCGATCGATACCGCTGTTATTGAGTTCAGCGTGGTATCCGGCTACGGTGTGCTGGCGGCTAACTCCGGAGAACCTCTGAACTTTGGTTATTTGGATCATCTTCTCTCTACGCAGATCGACCTTAAGGTATATGAAGCCGGCAATGGCAAAGTTATGATAGAGATATACACCGTTAATGAGAATGGCAATAATGATATCGAGATCTATGCCATAATGGACGGTGATTGGGTGATGGTAGCTATGGTACCATCGGAACAGGTTGAAGGAACTGGCTCCCATTTATATACGGTTGAGGCTGCCGGTCTGACCCCCGGTCAGAGCTATATGTTTAAGATCGTGGATGAGTCCGGACATACATTCTATACGGATACAGCGATAGAGGTGGCTCTTATGCAGCTTCGCGCCCTGTCGACAAGTCTTGACCCGGAATACTTCACAATGAAATTTAATACTGAGCCCTCCGCCGAGTATGTTCTCAAGGTCAGCAGCTCGCTTGCGGCTGATGCCGAGTGGACAACTGAATATGTTCAGATTGTTCATCCTCTCTTCCCGAATGGAGTCTCCAGTTTCACTCAGCGGATTCAGGGTGCTCCCGAGGGAACCACTACCCTCCGGGTGCCGCGTAACCGCGATAAGGCCTTCTTTAAAATCATCAAGGTTGAGTAAGACCAGGTCAGGAGTCAGGGGCCAGGAGTCAGGGGTCAGGAGTCAGGAAGTCAGGAGTCAGGAGTCAGGAGGCAGGTAAACCATACTTCCCATCAATCCTATTCATCCTATCTCCCGTACCCCCCATCATCCCACATCCTGCACCCCGTATCACACCCCGTGTATTATATGTTCTTCCAAAAAAATTACAAATATCTCTTTACGGGTCTTACTAGAATAACAGACCTTGGATACATTTTTTGGGGTTAAGAAAGTCGATTAATGAATAAGAGAAATAAACTTTTTACGCATTTTTTCACATTGGCTGTTGCAGTTGTGATAGTTTTTGTTGGTATACTGAATGCCGCAACCGTTGATGGAAATTTGCGTGTTGAGGTTGTCACAGCCTATAATCTGGTTGTGGACTCGAATGCAGGAACTCCCTCCTCCTATGCGCCGCGTTCGGCCTATGTGGGTGCTGCATTTCATAATGATGGGACAACGGCAATAACCGACCTGATTGCCAATATCGGTAATTACAACGGCGGCACCGGTGCAACCCCGGGGATTTATCCTTCCCGTGCGGATGATGTCGGTATTTTAGTCGGTCCTTTGCCCGGCGGCGAATTTGCGCTCACCCATGAGGGAGGCAGTGCCGGGCTGGCCGATGCCACCCGCTTGATACCTGAGATTCCGGCCGGCGGTTCAATTACCATCTACTGGCTGGTCGGATATGATCAGCTGGACGAAAACGGGGTGCCGCTCTGGGGCAGCAGTGTCAAACCCTTTGACGATCTCTGGCTGGAGTATGACATCTGGGCCACCGCCGATGACAACGGTACGGATCGGAATGTCGATATCACCCGCTCCTTTACCATGCGTAATGAGATCTCCGCCTCCGCTAATAAAATTTTCCCCAATGGTGCCAACAAAGTTCCTGACTATTATAAAGATTTGCTGAATCAGTATGTTCCGGTCTGGACCAATGCTTATGATGACGGATCTGTCGGCACGAGCATCACGACCGAAGGCATCTGGTACGACCTCGGCAATGTCGGTGCCGGTTTTGATAACAATGGCGATCTGGTGCCGGATAAAAATGCTTGGATGCAGCCGGTCGGCAACCCTGCGATCTTTGACTCCGGGGCTTTCCGGTTGATCCACACCTATGCCATGGTCGTGGTTAAACTCAAGGGCGGCGGCGAGCAGGTGCTGACCGGTGATGATCAGCTTTACTTCGAGAATATCCCCGAGAACAACGGCGCGGTCGGTTATGTTGCCTACGATTTCATGCCTCTGCAGCCCGGCGCCCGCGGAGTGACCTCTCCCTATCAGGAGGTCGCCTCCGGAAATGACAATGAAAAATTCAATGCGGATTACGGTATCTCACTGGGCAATGAGATGGTCAGCGGTGACGCCCTTGTACTGATGGACAAGACCGCCAGCGTCTCGCTGGTCTTGCCCGGCGATCCGATCTCCTATACCGTGTCCTACACCAACTCCTCACCCAATGTCTCCGCAGGTAACCGCGACGCGGGTGTGCCTCTGGTGATTCAGGATGAGATTCCCTCCCGTACCGCCTATGTGGGCGGTTCAGCTGCCAGCGGCAACACGCTCCCCGCCGGTTATAACGCTTATAAAATTCTCTATTCAACTGACGGCGGCCTAACCTGGTCAACCACCGAGCCGGCAGCATCTTCAGTCACGCATATTCAATGGTGGCTGGACAATGATCTGGCTCCCGAGGATGCCGGTGCAATCACCTTTACAGTTCTCGTTGACGCATCCTTCTTAGACGGGGAAACCGAACCTTTCATATATAATGAGGCCGGCACCAGCTTCGGCAACACCAAGCCCTTCGCCACCGATGATGCCGTAACCTATATTCAGGGCGTCAACTCTCTGGGCGATACCGTTTACGCCGACACCGGCGTGGGTGGCGGCGCTGCCGGCAACGGCCAGCAGGATGGCACCGAGCCAGGGATCAGCGGCATCAAAGTTATACTCTATTACGATAGAAACGAAAATAATGTGCTGGATGCAGATTCGCCTATCCTCTATACGACGGTTACCGACAGCAACGGTCATTACCTCTTTGAAAATCTGCCCGATGGCATTTTTACGGTCGTTGTTGACACTCGCGATACCGACTTGCCCTATGGTTACACCGGTACAACCGAGGATTGGTATGCGGTTAATCTGGACTACACTCACGAAGAGTCAGCAGCTGTCAGCCACCTCACTGCGGACTTTGGCTTTGCCCCGGCTCTGGCTTTGACCAAAACGCGCAACTTCAGCGGAAATGTTTACGAAGGTCAGAATATAACCTACACCCTCTCTGTAACCAACACTCTGGTTGGCGATGGCACAGGTGCCAGTTCCGCCGCGCAGTACACCGTCTGGCCGTCAACCGGCGCAACTGCCGGCGGCGCCAACAAGGCCTGGATCAATCCGCAGAATGCCTGGGCACCGCCAACCGAACCGGATGGCACTTATGCCGTGGCCGAGATCGTAAATGCCCCTGAGGAAATCAATCTCTCCGGTTATTCCTTTGGCACCCAGCCCGAGAGTATCGTCAATGTGACTCTTGTCCTTCCGGTTGAAATCATTAACGGAACAGTTTTAACAGGGCAAGGTAATTTGAACATTGTTGTCGCGACTAATGGAACTACGATCGGCACGCATGTACTCGATATAGGCACATTCCCAGCGAGCGGCAAGGTGGAGGTTGATATAACGGACGATCAGACGGCATGGGATTTTGCAGATTTTAACGGCACTACGTATTCGGTGCAGCTTATTGCCAAGAAGCAGGGTAATCCCACGGGGGACCTGGCCTTGGATTCAGTTGGCTTCCGGATCACCACCGATCATGCGAGAGGCTCAGTCATACTTGCCACTGTGCCGCTGGATGACATCTATGATGTTTCCAAACTGCAGTTTGTTTCGGCGTTGCCCGTGCCGAACAGCGTGACCACCAATAGCGATGTCGGCACCCTGCACTGGGACAACCTCGGCCCCATCTATCCGGGCGGCGAGAAGGATGTCAGCGTGACATTCACAGTTCTTGAACCTGCCGGCAACACGGCTGCGGAGTTCACCAACACCGCCTCCGTCACTCAGGCCTACTTCCAGAACGGCATTCCCGCCAATCAGGGCGAGGATGAGGTTGTGGATAGCGCCCAGCCCGCCGGCATAATCGGCGACACGGTCTGGCGCGACCTCGACAGCAACGGTGTGCAGAGCGGCACCAATGAGACCGGCATCGCCGGCGTGACCGTGCAGCTCTACACCAACGCTATCCTGGTCGCAACTGCTGTGACCGATGCCAACGGCAAGTATCTGTTCGAAGGTCTGACCGACAACACCACCTACACGGTGACGGTCGTCACCACCACGCTGCCGGGTGGATCGGGTAATTGCACCGCGGACCGGGACTCGACACCCGGCAACAGCACAACCAGTTTTACGCTCAACCCCGCTGCCACGGACGGAAGCGACACGATGCTTGATGCCGACTTTGGTTATAACAACATCTCGTCGGTGATTCGCGGTACGGTCTGGCACGATCTGGACCGCGACCACGCCCCCGCCCCTGAGAGCGGCGAGGATCTGCTGGGCGGAATTACTGTTAATCTGTATGCCTCTAACGGAACTACCCTGCTGGCGACAACCAATACGGCTGCCGACGGCACCTACGAGTTTACCGGCACCTACGACGGCACCTATGTTGTCAAGGTCGATGCTACCGTCGGTCCTCTGATAATCGGTTCATGGACGCCGTCCTACGACACGGATAGCGTGCCGAACAACAATCAGGTCACTGTCACCGTTGCCACCGGCGGCGAAGCGGTTGCCGACTACAGCTACTACCTGACGGGAACTCTGGCGGTTGGCGATTTTATCTTTGTTGACTGGATCGGCAACGGACGATTCGACATAGGCACGGATTCAGGTTTAGGTGGAGTTACGATTCGGATCTATCAGGATGAGAACACTAACGGTGTTGTGGATGTTGGCGTAGATGCCCTGATCGGCACTATAGTCACCGCACCCAATGGTTCCTATCTCTTTGAGAATCTGCCGGCCGGTTCTTATCTGCTCATGGTGAATACCCCCACCAACCATGCGGGATACGCCTACGTCGCATCTGTCGACCCTGATGGCATTCTTGACAATTATAGCAGTGTTACCATCACCACAACCAACCTGCTTCAGGATTTCGGTTATGCGCCCTTCGGTACCAGTACGATTGGCGATACCGTCTGGTACGATGCCAATGGCGATGGAACCCAGTCGGGTGCCACCGAGAGCGGCATCGCCGGGGCAACTGTGCATCTTTATGTTGATATCAATGATGATGACACGTGGCTGTTGATCGAATCAAAGGTGACCGATGCGGACGGCAAGTATCTCTTTGAGAATCTGCCGTGTTTCCCTTACCGCGTGACGGTGGATTCGACTGGAGACGGAATTCCAAACGATGCCTTTGGCAACGACTGGAGCCCGACCACGCCAACCTCCTTTGATATAAAGACCGTCTTGGATAGCAGCTACCTGTACGCTGACTTCGGCTTTGCCCCGCTGGGTGCGATCGGCGACACCATCTACTGGGACTCCAACGGTAATGCCGATCAGGATTGGACCGAGCCCGGTGTTCCCGGAGTCACCGTTAACCTCTATTATGATAATGACGGCAACAAGGTATTCAGCGCCGGCGATACTCTGGCCGGCACCAAGGTCACCGACTCCAACGGCAACTACCTCTTCACGGAACTTGCTGCGGATGACTATGTGGTTGTCGTGGTCGACGGTACAGGCACGCCGCTGGCCGGTACCACCCTGACCGCCGATCCGGAGAATGATGGAGTGCCCTGTCCGATTCCTGCACCTGATCCTGTTGATCCGACCTGCGACGGCCAGACCGGTGTAAAGATTCTGCCCGGTACATTCTTCACGGGTGCCGACTTCGGTTACCAGCCGCCGGGCGTTATCGGCGATCTGGTCTGGGTTGACCTCAACACCAACGGCGTACTTGATGCCGGTGAACCGGGCATACCTTATGTACCCGTCGTGCTTTACAGCGGCACAGGAACCACCACTCCGGTTGCCACCAATTACACCGATGGCGACGGTTACTATAGCTTTGGCAACCTTGCCGATGGTACCTACACGGTTGCGGTGCTGACCAATGATGTGAACAACCCGTTCCCGCCTAACCTGACCGCCAGCTATGATGCGGACGGAACACCTGACAATACAGCCGACAATATCGTTATCTTCGACGGACATATCACCACGATCGGAGGTGTAGCCGTCACCACTGTCGGGCTTGCCACGGATCTCAGTATTGACTTCGGCTACCGTTATGACGGTGATAACTCACTCAGCGGAACAATCGGCATGGATAATCCTGCTGCCCCGGACGGTTTGATGAATACTAACAACCCCTCCGGTCCCGGAGCCGGTGAGTATGCCTTTGAGGGTGTTGATGTGTATCTCTATCTTGCCTCGGCTGGAACAACAAACCGGATTGCATCTACAACTACTGATGCCAACGGCGACTACAGCTTCGATAACCTGCCCTCTGGCACCGGTGGTGATCAGTACATCGTATCAATGTCCGCTCCGGCCTCTGAACTCAAGCTGACTACCTCCACCGGGGATACAGATGCAACGCTTGTTGTCAACAATACCAATCCTCTTGGCAATACCGTCACGGCTTATCAGGTTGTTACAATCGTGGCTAACCAGGAGAATATCGACTTTGCCTTCGAAACGGATTCAACGGTCCTGCGCGATTACGGCGATCTGCCGATAAGCTACAGTACAACCATTGCTGAACAGCCGGTTGGACCGAGTCATACCATTATAACCAACACGCCGCTTTACCTTGGCAGCGGAGTGGGCGCTGATGCTAACGGACAGCCATCCCCCACTGCTACACTTGACACATATGAGGATGGCGTGCAGGTATCCGGTCTCCAGTGGACAGAGGGTGCCGCAGGCGGATCAGTTACGGTAACCGTTGGAGACGGCGCAGGCTGGCTGGTTGGCTGGATTGACTTCAATCAGGATGGAACCTTTACCAATGCCAACGAGCAGGTCTTTGCTCTGGCTGTTGACCACGCCGTCAACGGAGGGATTTACAATCTGAGCTTCGATATTCCGAGCAATACATTCAGCTCGGTGGCTGCCACCTATCTGAACTCCCGCTTCCGCCTTTATACAGAAGAGCCCTTTGTCACAACCTTCTTCGGCGATGCCGTCGGAGGCGATGTGGAGGACTACCAGTTCGTGCGCGGTCTTGCCGGTAACTATGTTTGGGAGGACCTCAATGGTGACGGCATTCAGGATGACGGAGAGCCTGGCGTAAGCAACGTAGTTATCAATCTCTACGAGAGTGATGGAACAACCCCGATTGCGTTCACGACTACAGCTGCCGACGGCAGTTATCTGTTCAACGGCTTGCAACCCACTAATTATGTTATTAAGGTTGTGCCGCCCGTGGGTACTGAGTTTGAGTTTACCACAGCCAATGTCGGGACTAACCCTGCTGTAGACAGCGATGCGGATGCAGTCGGTGAGGTAGCGGTTTCGCTGCTCTCCGACCTTGTGCGTGATGATGTCGATGCCGGTGTCTACGTTCCGGCTGAGATATTCGGCTATCTCTTTGTGGATGAGAATGACGACCAGATACGCAACACGGGTGATACCTCCATTACGAATGCTCTTGTCGCTTTGGTTGTAGATGGAGAGACCCTTTATACAACCTATACCTCTACCAATGGATACTACGAGTTTATCGATGTGCCCGCTGGTATTGTTACGGTGCAGGTCTTTCAGGCCGATGCCAATCTGGTGAAAGTGCCTGACTCAACGGATGTGATGCGTAATCGCGCTATATCCAATGCGGTCGATACCGCTGTGATTGAGTACAGCGTGTTATCCGGCTACGGGGTACTGGCGGCATTGCCCGGTGAACCTCTGAACTTCGGTTATGTGGATCATCCGCTTTCCACTCGGATTGATCTCACGGTATACGCTACCACTGATGGCAGGGTTATGATCGAACTCTTTACAGTTAATGAGAATGGCAACAATGATATCGAGATCTATGCCATAATGGACGGTGATTGGGTGATGGTAGCTATGGTGCCATCGGAACAGGTTGAAGGCACTGGCTCCCATTCATATACCGTCGAGGCTATCGGTCTGACCCCCGGTGCTAGCTATCTCTTCAAGATTGTCGATGAATCCGGACATATATTCTATACGGATACACCGATAGAGGTGGCTCTTGTACAGCTTCGCGCCCTGTCGACAAGCCTTGACCCCGAGTACTTCACAATGAAATTCAATACCGAACCCTACACCGAGTATGAGCTCAAGGTCAGCAGCTCCCTCGCGGCTGATGCCGGGTGGACAACTGAATATGTTCAGATTGTTCATCCTCTCTTCCCGAATGGAGTCTCCGGTTTCACTCAGCGGATTCAGGGTGCTCCCGAGGGAACCACCACCCTCCGGGTGCCGCGTAACCGCGATAAGGCCTTCTTTAAACTCATCAAGGTTGAGTAAGACCAGGTCAGGAGTCAGGGGTCAGGGGTCAGGGGTCAGGAGTCAGGGGCCAGGAATCAGGGGCCAGGAAGTAGGAGCTAGAAGAACCTTACTCCTGCTGACTCCGCA
Organism: Kiritimatiellia bacterium; assembly: GCA_027858965.1. Lineage (GTDB taxonomy): Bacteria > Verrucomicrobiota > Kiritimatiellia > RFP12 > UBA1067 > M55B167. The sequence continues at coordinate 15,888 of JAQIBS010000221.1, read as the reverse complement.
GGTAAACCATACTTCCCATCATTCCCATACATCCTATCTCCCATACCTCCCATTATTCGCATCCCGCATCCCCCTGCGCCTCGCTACCCTTAAATCAAGATTTGCAATGTGTTTTCTTTTTAATGTATAATGATGTTCTGCGGACAGAATAAACAAGTTATGAAGCAATATATAAATACACTGATTCTAATATTATATATCAGTACATCCGGGTTCTTCCTCTATGGATGGAATAATGAATACTGGCTGGGAAACTGCGATCGCGTTGTAACGTGGAATGGTGCGCAGTCAGCTGATTACCTTCGATTGGGTGTGCTTAAGGACGGAGTGTATCGTGTTAGCGCCGACGATATTGCTGTCGCTATGGGAGTATCAACAAACACTGCCCTTGCTGCTTTGAATGCGGGGAACTATAATCTGACTTGCAGCACCAATTTTGTGGCCTGGACTACAGATGGAAGCTTTCTCTATTTCTTTGGTCAAAAAACAGAGTCCCTTTACGCTCCGGAAAATGTCTATTTTCTGAGGCAGGCCTCCGGCCTTCAGATGTCATCTCAACCTGCTCCATCAGATCCTCAAGGTGGTACCAATACCTGGTTTATGCAAAACCGTTCGTATCGTTCGGATTTCTTGAATGTTACAACATATTTTGACCGTAGATCTTCTAATGCTTCTATAATTGACGCACCTGTCTTCGGCATGTCTCTCTCAAGTTACCAATATTGTAGTGGCATCTACTGTGAGTTCACTGCCCCTATGCCGGGGTATGCTAAATATGCCGCTACAAACATCAATTTGTCAGTGGATGCCATTTCCTATGGAGATCATGGCGATGTATCAGACACGCATAGGTTTGAGCTGTTTGTTGAGGGTTCCTCATGTGGGACTAATTCGTGGAGTGGGGAGCAGCAGATCATATCCGAGTTTCAAGCGGGGCTCTCTGTTGTGTCAAATGAGGCTCCAGTTTTACGTGTGACTAATCTTGAGAGCGCAAGAAATGATCAGTCGGAGCAAATCCTGCTACTGGATGTTGAGGCCTGCTATCCGTGTTATTATGAAGTTGCAGAAGAACCGCTCTTCTGCACAGGTGGTTCGAAGACAAATATCGCCGTCTCCGGGCCCAATTCAGATGTTGCGGTTATGGTATGGGATATAACTGATCCATTGGCTGCTCTCCGACTTGATGTCCCAGTTTTGTTTGGTAGCAATAACTGGAGTTCTGTTTTCAGTTGCGGTGATGCATCAAAACGTTATGCTGTATTTGAAACACAGAATTGTTTTGAACCATCTGTCACTGGATTCAAGGATATTAACTGGAATGCCGCTGGCGCAATCTCTTCTCTGGTGATCGTCACTCCTCCGCGTCGTTGGGTCAGCGGGTTTGAGGATGCATTGCAACCTTTGGTGCAACTACGCCGGGCTCAGGGCCTTGGAGTCCGGGTTGTGGATGCCGAGGATATTTACAATGCCTTCTCTCATGGACTTGTAACTCCACATGCCTTTCAGGCTTTCGTTAATGCCGGTGTAAATAGCGGTTCGAAAAAACTCCGCTATCTGCTCTTTGCCGGTTATGCATCAACTGACTATAAACTTGAAACTTTTATTCCCGATACCGAGTTTAAAGATGGCAAGAAGGGCTTTCCTGCTCTCTTTCCTCTGTTGCAGGTCTTGCAGGTTGAGGCAAGTGAATATTCGATGTTACTGCTTCCCAATGATATGATGTTGGGCGATGCAGATAGCAATGGAATACCGGATGTGGCTGTGGGACGTTTTCTTGCCACCGACTCAACTGAACTCTCTCATATGGTTGCCAAAACGGTGAATCATGATCTGAACCATCCATGGAACCGTGCAGTGCTGGTTTCCGACTGGAATGATTATGATGGTCATTTTTCCAATTTCTCCGGTGCGACCACTGCTTTTTCGGATGATCTCTCTTCGGGCGGCTGGAATACAGATGTTTACCATTGCACCTCAGATATCGGGTTTGGTCCGATCTGGGATTATATGTATGATGTTGATGCACTAGATAATCTGCAGGACGGGCGTGATCTCTTCTACTATCTGGGGCACTCCTCCGATACTCTTATGGGGCATAGTAGCGCCGATCATAAATATATTTTAAATAACAGTCGACTTAGCTCGGCTGACTGGAGTTATGCTCCGTTTGCCATGTGTCTGGGCTGCCGCATGGGGCGCTACACCTCTCTGGATGTGGTGAACCTGAGCACCTGTATAATGGAGGTAGCGATGAAAAATCCATCCTCTGCTTTTTCAGGATCAATCAGCGCTGCTGGATATCTGACCTATGGCGATGCCAAAGCTTTGACAGAACTGATCTCTGATGAAATAAATCTTTATGGGGCAAAACGTATTGGTGATGCCTGGAGTGCCACTTTAGATCAGTATGGCTCTGGAAATCTGGCCGATATTCAGCATGTCGTTTTTCTTGGTGATCCATCTATGCCGGTTTATAAACCCCGCTATCCGACAATCTTCAAACTCAGGTAAAAACATTATGAACGAAATAACTTACATTCGATCCGAAAATATCGCCCTCCGAACTATGGCCGGCGAACATTACCTGATCGTTCTTGATGTCGGTGAATCAAAGATGTTCAACCTGAATGGCATGGGCCTTTGGTTCTGGGAAAAGCTGGAGAGCTCTCAGACAAAAGCGCAGTTGCTCTCGGCTATGCTGGATGAGTATGATGTTGGTCAGGATGCCGCCACCGCGGAGATCGACCGCTTTATCGCCTACCTTCTGGAACGCAACCTCATCACAAACAGTGAATAGAAATTTGCTGATGCGTCCTTTGGGACGCTGCTGGTTTTACTCAAACATTAGATTTTGCCGCTGAATCGATACGACTCTTTTTAAACTGACATCACTTTTTCCTTGTGGTTTTTAATATCCGTTATTGCAGTACGGGTAGTACAACCTGCCCACCGGCCTGCGCCTCAATATCATTATCGTGCCCGAAGTAAGATGCATTTGATTCCATAAAAAGCACCAGCCTTTGCATCTCCTCTTCCGTCAGCTTCACACCGTTGTGGCCCTTATTCAACATCGCATAGAGAGGGGATGCATTGGCTCCGAACGCACCCGGCTTGGTGTAGGGTCCCACAAACGCATCGCGCTGAACGGGGATGGCGCCCCAGTCACCACGGTACGCACGGCTGTAATAGTGCACTTTCGGCACGAGACTGTAGAAAGAGGTATAAAAGTGATGCCGGTCTTTCAGATAGTCACCGCGTCTCAGATCCGGCATCCCTGCTTTACGGTCTTTCCCGTGGCATGAAACACACTTGGCATCAAGCACCGGCTGCACCAGACGCGGATAGTTGTAGGGTTTGGAACCATTCGGACCGGGAACGGGCCGGGAAGGTGCTCGCTGCATGGCCAGTGGTGCTTGCGAGACGTGGACGTCCAACCAGTGTGCTGTGCGTTAGAATTGGAGGCTTGAGTCGGGCTTTAAGCGGCATCGGACTGAGACAGGAGATTTGCGGGTGCGTATAGATCGGGATCTTGTTGCCGAATGCATCGAGCAATGTGATCACATATCGACGTTTCGTGCAATCAATGGCCCCGTACTGCGCATTGGCATCACCGTCATGGATTCCATATAGTCCTACACAACTTTGATATTAAAGCATATTGTCCAAATTTTGTACACTGCTCTAATGAAAATTTTCACTACTCATACGCAACGATAACCCGGCTTCTATATGGATAACGGCTCATTTTTGGCACCGATTTCAACGTCTTGAACAATTTTAACGATTTCAACTGCCGTTTTTAGGATTAACATCAACATTTTCGTTTCTCTTGTTTTCGTAACGTTGCGGGTTGTGTCGATTATGCAAAAAGGGTAAAATCATTATTTAATTAATAGCTTAATGGAGATTTATTATGGCTGGAATATTTAAAGCTTATGACATTAGAGGAATTTACGGTGAGGAGTTAACTGCGGATGTCGCCTATAAAATCGGCCGCGCATTTGTAACATTTGCCGGGTGTAAGAAAGTTGTTGTGGCTCGGGATATCCGTCCTCATTCAGAGCCGCTTTTTGAAGCGCTTACAAAGGGAATCTGTGAACAGGGTGCTGACGTCATTGATATCGGACATGGTTCAACCCCGATGTCCTATTATGCCAATGGCTCTCTGGGAGCTGATGGGTCTGTTATGATCACAGCTTCGCATAATCCAGCCCCATGGAATGGGTTCAAGCTTTGTAAGGCTAAAGCCGAGCCGATCAGCGGGGCCACCGGTATCCTGGATATTGAAAAAATGGTCCTGAATGATTCATATGCAAAAAAGGCCGAGGTGCCGGGAACTGTTTCGGAATATGATATTCTCCCTGAATATACAAAGCACGTAGCAGCGTTTGCCAAACTGGCCCGTCCAGTGCATATTGCGATCGATTTTGCTAACGGCATGGGGCTCTGGGAGAATAAAACCCTGGATGGCATTATTACCTTTGATGGCCTGTATGATGAACCGGATGGATTGTTCCCTAACCATGAGGCAAACCCGCTTAATGCTGAAACCCTTGTTGATCTGCAGAAGATGATGCGTGAGGGAAATTATGCCTTCGGCGTTGCTTATGATGGCGATGCCGATCGTGCTGGTTTTGTTGATGAAAAAGGCGACATTATTCCTATGGATTTGACAACGGCTCTTGTGGCTCAGGATGTTCTGGCTGTAGAGAAGGGCGTTGTCTTTTATGACCTGCGTAGCAGCTGGGTTGTTAAAGAGACCATCGAGGCTGCTGGCGGAACTCCTATGATGAGCCGCGTGGGCCATGCTTTTATCAAAAAACAGATGCGCGAAAATAATGCGCTCTTTGCCGGTGAACTGAGTGGGCACTACTACTTTAAAGAGAACTTTACCGCTGAAAGTTCAGCTATGGCAATTCTTGCTCTGGCAAATATTGTCAGCAAATCGGATAAACCGCTCTCTGAGCTGGTTGCTCCGTTGAAAAAATATTTCCAGAGTGGTGAGATCAACTCCGAGGTTGATTGTGATCCGCAAACTATTCTGGCTAAACTTAAAGAGATGTTCAGCGATGGCGACGGCCGCATCTTTGAACTGGATGGTGTCAGCGTTGAGTTTGATGACTGGTGGTTTAATGTGCGATGTTCCAATACAGAGCCTTTGGTCCGTCTCAACCTTGAGGCTAAAACGAATGAAATGATGCAGGAAAAACGTGATGAGATCCTGGCTGTTATCCGCGGTTAACAACCTCTATAAAAGAGGGTCGTGCGTCATTCGGTCGTGCGTCATAACATAACAACCTCTTATTTTTTTGGTTTGATTAGAGAACAGGAGAAAGAGTCATGATTAACGAAACAATTTACAATGAGCTGATGCAGAAATATAAAGATCACTTTGGCTTTCAGCCTGAGGTGGTTTCCTACGCCCCTGGACGTATTGAGGTGCTGGGTAATCATACCGATTACAACGAAGGCTATGTTTTTTCGGCTGCTATTAACTTCGGCACCTTCTTTGCTGCTCGTAAGGCGGAGGGTGGTACATGTCGTCTGGTGGCTGGCGATCTCATGAAAGAGGTTTCGTTCGATGCCGGTTCAATTGAGGCTTCCGATAGCGATGGCTGGCAGAACTATGTCAAGGGTACTCTGGCGGGGCTTGCTGAAAACGGAACGGTTGATTGCGGGTTTGACGGTATGTTCCTGGGTAATATCCCGCTGGGCAGCGGGCTATCCAGCTCTGCTGCCCTTGAAATGAGTACCGGTTTGGCTCTGGCCAAACTTTATGGTATCACGGTTGATCCTGTTGCCCTGGCAAAGATCGGACAGAAGGCAGAGCATGACTATGCCGGATGTAACTGCGGTCTGCTGGATCAGATCTCTTCTCTGGCTGGCGAGAGCGGTAAGCTGGTTAAAACCGATTTCAGAACCGTTGAGTTTGAGCCAGTTGCAATAGGGGATGATGTTTGTTTTCTGATGTGCAATACCCTCTCCAAGCATGCTCTGGTTGATGGTGCTTACAATAAGCTGCGTGTTGCCTGTGAGCAGTGTGCTGAGCACTTCGGTAAGGTTCTCACCCATCCGGTTAAGAGTTTGCGCGATGTTTCTATGGCTGAGTGGGCCATCTATAAGCAGGACCTGCCTGAACGCGTTGCCAGTTGTGGAGCCCATCCCATTGGCGAGGATGAACGTGTTCTTCTGGGCGCGGAGCTCCTGGAGAAAGGTGATCTTGAGGGCTTTGGCGGGTTAATGTTTGATTCGCATGAAAGCTCGCGGGTGCTTTTCGGAAATTCCTGCGAGGAACTCGACTTTGTTGTTGCCACGGCAAAGAAGATTCCGGGTGCACTGGGAGCGCGTCTCTCTGGTGGCGGCTTTGGCGGTTCGGCTGTTGTGTTGGTCAATCCTCGTGATGCAGAAACTGTGGCTGCTGCACTGGAAAGCGCCTTTTCCTCCAAGTATGGACATCCTTGCGAGGTGAGTGTCATTACTCCTTCGCAAGGCGCACATCTGGTCAGTTAGATTACCCCGTTCTTTTAAAGCGTTATGCAGCACATAGGGCCAATTTGGCTCATAAGGCCCATTTCGCCAAAAAAAAACCGCGATCCGTTTAACGGTCGCGGTTTTTTGTATCAAACTTTGTGGATAATCCTACGCGTCATCATCGTCTTTTTCGTCACTGCTCATTGATGTCTCTTCTTCTTCCTCTGTCAATGGGCGTTTAGGATGAAACTCCTGCTGTTTCAGATTCCATGTCAACCATTCGCTGAACAGGTCGTTGTTGCGACGACGGGCAATTCCTGAACGGACCTGAGGCCGCATCATTTCAGCTGAGAGAGCATCACCCTGTTTCCGGTCCTGAACGTAAACCAGCAGTGATTCCTGGGCGCTGGCTGGAATTGCCTTGGAGATCTCGCCTTTCTTAAGGCTCATGGATCCATAGGCAATCGCAAAGCTGTTTTTGAACTGCTGCTCTCTGATGCTGTTGACACTATAAGTAATGGATGTGGAAACATTCATTGATTTGGCCTTGGCGGCATCAGCAAAAGATGTGCCTTTTTTCATCAGATCGTTCAGCTCATCGGTGATCTTGTCGGAGTGATCTGTGAAGGCCTCTGTGCGGGCCTTTGCCAGAGCTTGGGGACGAATCTGATTCAACACCTTCTCAAACTCCGGTGTGTGAGCCTCTACCATTTTGACCTGTTCCATTACATAGATGAAATCGTCACCGACTACAATGCCGTAGCGGGAGTCATTTCTCTCAGGATCAAGTTCAAAAGCTTTTGATAAAAACTCTTCTGCGTTCTGTGCCCAGTAAAGCTGCTCGGTAGCACTGAACATGGGAGATGTCTTAGCCTTGACACCTTCGGTTTCAGCAGTAACTTCAAGGGCATTATTTGTCATTGCAAGTTTGCCGTAAACTCTAAAGGTGATAGCTGTGTTGGCGCAGTAACGTGCTTCATCCAGCATCATCACTTTTTCAATCTGATCTTTAACCTTTGCAAAAGGGGCTGTTTCGGTTGTGTTGTTGGTGGTAGTCTGCTGGTAGTCTTCAATGTTGCCGTCATAATAATCTATCATGTCATCTTCTGAAACAGAGATAAAAGCCAGATAGTTTGTTACGGGGATGGCAATATATTTGACTGATACCTGGTCAGGAAGAGCAAAACTCTTTTTGTTCTCTTCATAGTATTTGAGATAATCGTCATCTGTCAAATCCATGTTTGCTTTAACAAAGGTATTGCTGATAGCAATGGTTTGTACCGTGAAAAGATCGGTCATTCCTGCTAGTTCATCTTCCAGCTCCATGGGAGAAATCCATGTGCCGGTTTGAACCAAAGATGCATCTTTCATCAGTGAAAGCTGGTGTGATACCAATTGCTCGTAGAGCGCGGGAGTCAGGTTCTGCTGAGCTATGATGTATCGATAACGGTTAATGTCAAACCCGTTAGGTCCCTGAAATGCGGGGGCTTCACGCAGTGCATTACGAACCTCTTCAGTACTGGCCTTAAGTCCGTTGTCGTTGGCACTTCGGGCTGCTGCAAGTTGTTCCCATGCTCGGCGGTCAACAACGGCTGCTGAAGTTTCATTGTCACGATTCTGACCAAACCCACGTATGGCTTTGGTTGCCAGATCAAATTCGGCAACAGTAATAGCTTTTCCGTTGATTGATCCAGCACTTTGACCTTGTTGAGGGGATTTCATACAGGAGCCAACAGATACGAAAGCCAGTGAAATAATAATTGCAAAGAATCCCCATAGGATTCTGTTACGGATTAGTCGATTGAAATGATAGATAAACACAATAATTCACTCAGTTAGTTTATTATAAGCGCAGGTTGTTACGAAACGAAAAACCGGTGGCTTGCGCTCGCCGCCGGTTTTTCTGAATTGGTTACTTAAAATTGTTACAAGGCTGAGTCATCTTTGCCAGCACTCTCTTTGTCATTGTCTGACAAGAAATCAGGGAGGTCCTGATCGCTTTCCTGTTTGACCAGTTCACCGGTCTTCAGTACTTTGCGACCTTCAGCATATGCGAAACGATGACGCGCCATGCCAGTTGGACTCACAACCAATGTTGAAACAATTGTGCGTCCGCCAACAGGGGCACTCTCGCGCCAGATTTTAACAAGAGCTTTAGGGGACATCTTGTAGATGATCGGTTCCTCAGTTCCATTGGAAAGTTCAATGGCGAAATCGCCTGATACAGAGGTTAACCGGCTGAAACTGCGATTGGGGTCAGTTGTTATGTTGACCTTGTTGGCGGCCTGCAAAGCGGGAATTGTGTAGTGAGGACCCTCAACTCTTGCTGTGCCTGTGATGGTGGATGCTTTTAATATCTCGTTTCCTTCTTCTGTTCCGAGAGTGTAGCTGCCTCTGCCGGATATGTTGATGATATCGCAGTTGGGGGTGTTGACAGAAAAACTGCCGTCAGAGAGATTGTCCCGTAAAGTAGTCTGGATCTCACCTGTAATAAGTTTGAGCGTAAGACTCTGGCAGGTCTTTTTACATGCCGTAACCATAAGCTCTGAATTCGCCGTAACGATGGCGCTGTCTGCCGCTGAGAATATCAGAATGCACTTGCTGTTAGCACCTGTACGGAATATTGAGCCCATTGGATAGGCTTTGTTGTGCTTAGCCTGTTTAAATTCGCCTAAATCAGGATTGTTGACTTCGCAGATGCCTTGAATATTAATTACTCGAACAAGGTTTGCGAATTTCATGTCAGAAACTTCGACTTGTTTGTCGATGACGGCAGCAGGTGTTTTGCTTGCTGCTGCTTCGTTATCCTGGGCGTTAGCTGTCAGCAAAGCTGCAGTAGCACATATGCTGATTATTAAAAATCTTCCTTGGTCTATCATGAAGACTGCTCCCTCAATTACACGCATCAAAAAAAACACTTAACCTCTCTGTCATCAAAAGGTTGTTAAATAATATAATATATAATCTCTCTCGTCAATCGCTGCTTTCATAAAAAGAGGCGATATGTCAATGCATTTTGCCTCTCTTAAACCTTGTGCCCGTCTGTTTCCTATTTTGCAGGAGGCGCAACCGGTGTTGATACTGCCTCAGCCTTCTTGCCAGCTTCATTAGCCATGTCAAAGAGGGATCGTTTAGTCCGGGGTTCATAACGATCAATAACCTCTTCCAGGTTGGCGATAGTCATTTCCCAGACAGGATCATCGGTCTTTTCCGCTTTAAGCTCTTCCAGCAGGTTTTTAGCTTCCTCTTTTTTGCCCTGCAGTGTCAGGACTCGGGCGAACCCCATTTTTGCTTGTGGGTAAAGAAAGCTCTCTTTGTTGTTCTCACTAAAGCTTTTGAAGATGGTCAGTGCTTCATCATTCTTTTCCAGTGCTTCAAGAGTATGTGCACGGCCGATAGTCACCAAATCTTCAAAACCTGTAGGGATTCCCTTGTTTACACAGTCATCGTAGGTTTCCAGTGCCTCTTCATACTTGGATGCATCATAATAGGCCTTTGCCAGACGCATACGTGCTGCGTTACCTGGTTTGGTGCTGCCGTATTTAGCAACAACTTCTTCCAACTCATCCATGGAGTTGGCTTGCGTCAACTCAATGTTGGCTTCGGCCAGTTTTCCGTTACGGTAATGAATAAAAGCAACTACTCCAATGGCAATTAGTAAGACAGTTCCTACTGTGCTTAAGAATTGTGGTCCTTTAGCTTTCCACCAATCGTACAAAGGTAGCAGTTCCTCTGGAAGATTCTCGGGTATTGGCTGAATATTTTCAGCTTTGCCTGCGTCAACACTATCTGTTGTATTCTCACTCATACTTATTGCCCTTGAAATTAATAAAGATTTGAAATTATGAGCTATTTATGTGATGTAAATCAAGAACAAACCTGCCCGGAGTGAATTTTAGGAGGCTTTTATGTTGATTTGCCGAAAATTATCTTATTCAGATACTTCAAACTTGGAGTAGAAAGGAATCATTGGGTAGCCGTTATCAATAGCTCCGAATGAAAATAACCCCGAGGTTGTCTTTGTTCCACCTTCGATTTTGGCTTTATGTGTGCCAACACAGGTGCAGCCTGAAATAATGAGAGCTGCTAAGACAATAATAGATAATGCAAATACTTTCTTCATAATTCTGTAACTCCTTTTTAAACGTAGTTTGACTATCATTCTCTTATAATTGGATTGTTCAAGTCAAGCAGATTCGAAATGACTTGTTGTAACATCTTCAAATTAATCCATTTCAGGTGGTAATATAGCGCAGTATGAGAATCCGGAGATCAATAAAACCCTCTTGAATAAAGGGCCTGTCGTAAGAATTGTTAAGAAATATGGTGGAGGTAGGGGGAGTCGAACCCCCGACCTCTTGAATGCCATTCAAGCGCTCTACCAGCTGAGCTATACCCCCGGATATCTCTTAAATCGAAGCCACATTAAATCATATAGCGGATGGATATGTCAACCATACGATAAAAAAATCATTAATCACTGGTTTTTGTGAATATTGGATATAATCCATCTCATTTGATGTATTTGATGATTCTTTATTTGTTATTATTATAAAAGGGTCTTTCAATCTACGCCCAGAATATCTTGTTACGAGATAGTCCTAATCCTCACAACCGTGAAATACCGCAAAGACTCCCAGAACACACGAGATCCCGCGATCCACCACGCCATATCTTACCCACACATTCTGCGGAGGAGCCAAAATTTTTTACCTCAAAAAAAAACTACCACGCTGCAACAGATTTTTCTGCCCCTTTATTTTTCTACCTCAATATTTTATTATCTTGAGTTTGTATTTTACAAGCAGGTGCCTCTCTTTATGGTTTAAAGACGCACCTCTGCTTTGCTATTATTATCCCCTGACTAAAATTTTAAAAGAGCTGCTAGGAAGACGGCGGTTCGGAATGAAGCCCGGACTTGAAAAAATAAGGCTGCTGCTGGACCGCCTTGATAATCCGCAGCATACATTTGCTGCTGTCCATATTGCCGGAACCAATGGCAAGGGGAGTGTGGCTGCTATCTGTGACTCTGTCCTGTGTGCCGCCGGATATCCGGTCGGACGTTACACCTCTCCGCACTTGAACTCAATTAACGAGCGTTTTCTGATCAATGGTGCGGCTGTTCAGGATCAAACCTTGATCGCTGCAGCGGAAACTGTAATGAAAGAGATTGAAATCCTGGAAAAAAACAAGGATATCCAGATTACCTTTTTTGAGGCCATGACGGCTATCGCCTTTTTGCTTTTTCGTGATGCAGGTATGAAGTTGGTCGTGTTGGAAACCGGTTTGGGCGGATGCCTTGATGCCACCAATGTGGTTGAACCATTAATCTCTGTCATAACCCGCGTGGGAATAGATCATAGTGAGTGGCTTGGTGACACCATTGAGAAGATTGCCTCCGAGAAAGGCGGCATTATTAAACCGGGTCGGCCTGTTGTGGTGGCAGAAAATAGCGTTGAGGTAATGGCCGTTCTTGGTAATTATGCGCAGAGATGTAATGCCCCGTTGATCTCAGCTGTAGAGCGAGTGTCGCTCACCCGAGTTTCAGGAGACCTGTCGTCACAAATCATAAAGGTCGCAACCGATAGCCGGGAGCTACCTAAGATTGAGACTCCGATGTCCGCCCGATTTGATTTAGAAAATTCTATGGCAGCAATTTGCGCTCTGGAAGTATTGCATGATCTGGGTGTTGTCATTAGCGATGAGGCCTTTGTTAAAGGATTTTCGCAGGTTCAATGGAAGGGACGTTTTCAGAAGGTTTGTAATAAACCTGTGGTTATTCTGGATGGTGCTCATAATCCGGATGCAGCATCTGCATTGCGTCTCTCTTTAAAACAGTGTGGAATTAAAGATCATGTATATTTAGTGGCGGGGTTCTGTGGTGAAAAAAATGCGATTGATTTCTTGAAAAAAATGCAGGCCCTGATTAAATCAGGATATGCGGTTGCCATTGATAATCCACGCTCCTTGAAAGCGGGAGAGGTTGGTGCTTTGATGCGCTCATCTGGTATCAGAGATGTTGCCGAATCGGCATCAGTGAAAGAAGCGGTTGAAAATGCAATGCAATGCGCCCGTGAGGATGGAGGAACTGTGCTGGTGACAGGTTCGCTTTTTCTTGTTGCTGAAGTTTTGGAATTATTTGAGGGCGGGGAAAGCGGTCAAGGCCGGCGTTTGAATGAAGGATGCGGGAAGAAGTTATAAAGTGTGAGAGTTCTAAAGTTCTGGAGTGCTGGAGTTCTGAAGGGAGCGTTGCTGGTAATTCAGCATGTGGCTTATTGGTGGATTTGCAGTTTTAGCTACTCGCTACAGACTACTAGCCACAAGTTTTATGGTAGCACGCGGTTGATTGAAAATGAAATGGGTGAAATTTATGAGTAAGAAAAAAAATGTTGAGATAATTGCACGCGGGGTATGTGTTAAAGAGGGAAAGATTTTACTTTGTTTTGGACGTAAGTCAGGCATTGCCTATCTTCCCGGTGGGCATATTGATTTTGGAGAGAGTGGTCAGAAAGCACTCCAGCGAGAGATTACTGAAGAGATGGGTTTGGAATCAGAGGCACTTGCTTTTATTGGTTGCTGTGAGCATGCCTTCATGCAGGAGGGGGAGCCGCATTCTGAAATCAACCTTGTTTATAAGCTGGAAATACCCTCTCTGGATCCAAGTGAGGAACCTCAGGCTGTTGAGGATTGGATTGGATTTGTCTGGCATCCATTGGATAAAATAAATGAGGTCCGATTTGAGCCAGTTGAACTGGGGGGCCGTATTAGGCAGTGGTTGACAGTGCCCGGTGGACACCTCGTAAGTGGATATTAGTTGCTATCCAATCAACTTCTGTTACGAAAAACAAGAAAGTGAGGTGGCTGTTTCTATAAATAATTGTAGTATAAAAGGTTGAATATCCAATATCCAACATGGAACTCCCAATATCCAAGGCAATAGCCGCTTCGTGCCAGCCTCTATCCGGTGATAGTGATCAAAACTCTTTAGAATGCAGTTATGACCGTATCGGCTCCTGATTAAAAAAACCGTGAAAACCAATCGTTTTTCAGAAAAACCATAATACACTACATTTAGTGGTTGAAGTTTTTGAAACAACAATATATAGTTATATCCATTCTTGTTCAGAGTGCATTGTTTGTTGTTTGATTGGTTTAGGTATTTAGTTTCAGGAGGTTACATAATGGAAAAAATGGTTCAGCCCGATCTTATTTTGCGTATCAAGAAGCGTGATGGTCGTGAAGAGGCTTTTGATTTAAAAAAGATTGTCAAGGCTGTGAAGAGGGCCGGTGAGGCTACCGGTGAGTTTGGAATTGAAGAGGCCCGCAAGCTTACGGTGCGGGTGATGTCGCTGATTCAGTCGCTCTACGACACCATCCCTATGACGGTTGAAAGCGTGCAGGATATTGTTGAGGAGGTTCTGCTGGCCTCTCCGCATCGTAAAACAGCTAAAGCATATATCATCTACAGGGATCAGCACGCTCGTATGCGTGAGATGGTCAAAAAAGCCGATGTTGATCTGATCGACAGCTATCTTGCACGTGCCGATTGGAGGGTTAAAGAGAATTCCAACATGGCTTATTCCCTGCAGGGGTTGAATAATTACATCTCCAGTGAGATCAGTAAAATTTATTGGTTGAACAAGATCTATCCTACCGAGGTGCGTGAAGCACATGACAGCGGTGCTTTGCATATTCATGATCTTGGCCTTTTGAGTGTGTATTGCGTTGGATGGGATCTGCAGGATCTGCTACGCAGTGGTTTTAAAGGGGTTGCCGGTAAAGCCGAGAGTCTTCCTGCCAAACACTTTAGAACCGCACTGGGGCAGATTGTTAATTTTTTCTATACCCTGCAGGGCGAGGCTGCCGGGGCTCAGGCTTTTTCCAGTTTTGATACATTGCTGGCTCCTTTTATCCGTTATGACGGTTTGACTTACAAAGAGGTTCTTCAGGCGCTTCAGGAGTTTGTCTTTAATGTAAATGTGCCTACCCGTGTTGGCTTCCAGACTCCGTTCACAAACATTACGATGGATCTCAGTGCTCCCTCAACTGTTGCCAACGAGAATGTTGTTATTGGTGGAGTGGATATGCCTGAGACCTACGCTGATTTTCAGGAAGAGATGGACATGATTAACAACGCCTTTCTTGAGGTTATGACCCAGGGCGATGCTAAAGGCCGTGTATTCACCTTTCCAATTCCGACCTACAATGTCTCCAAAAATTTTGATTGGGAGCGTCCCGGCCTTGAAAAGCTCTGGGAGGTAACTGCGAAGTACGGCATTCCATATTTTGCTAATTTTGTGAACTCCGACATGAGCCCGGATGATGCCCGCTCTATGTGCTGTCGTCTGCGTCTGGATACCCGTGAGCTGACGAAGCGTGGAGGCGGTCTCTTCGGGGCAAACCCGCAGACCGGTTCTATTGGTGTGGTTACGATTAACATGCCGCGTCTGGGGTATCTGGCGGCAGATGAAAATGAATTTATGGAGCGTCTCGACGGTCTGATGACAATTGCCCGTAACAGCCTTGAGATTAAACGCAAGGTCCTGGAGCAGTTTACAGAGCAGGATCTTTATCCATACACCAGTTTTTATCTACGTCAGGTTTATCAGCGTTTTGAAAAGTACTGGCAGAATCACTTTTCCACCATTGGTCTGATTGGTTTGAACGAAGCTTGCGTTAACCTCTTTGATAAGGATATCGGAACCGAGGGAGGGCATGCCTTTGGTCTGAGGGTGATGGACTTTATGCGTGATCGCTTAGCAGATTACCAGGAGGAGTCGGGTAACTTTTACAATCTTGAGGCAACTCCGGCTGAAGGAACAACCTATCGCCTGGCCCGTCTGGACAAGAAATACTATCCTGAAATTATATCAGCCGGAACTGATGGCGAACCGTTCTATTCAAACTCTACACAGCTCCCTGTTAATTACAGCAATGATATTATGAAAGTGCTGGATTTACAGGATGAAATTCAGACCAAGTATACCGGTGGTACGGTGGTGCATACTTTTATCGGTGAAGCGGTCAGTGATCCTCAGGCCGTTAAAGCCTTTGTTAAGATGGTTTGTTCTAATTACCATCTGCCCTACTTTACGATCACGCCTACATTCAGCGTCTGTGAGGAACACGGTTATCTTAATGGCGAACAGCATACCTGTCCAACGTGTCATCGCAAAACTGAGGTCTACTCACGCGTCGTTGGTTATATCCGTCCCATTGAGCAGTGGAATGAGGGAAAACAGCACGAGTTTGAACGGCGCAAAACCTACAGCCTGACACCGGCGTAAGAGAGACTTGACCTCGCAGAGGACGAGGAATAACGTTTCATCGGAATCGGAATCGGAATCGGAATCGGAATCGGAATCGGAATCGGAATCGGAATCGGAATCGGAATCGGAATCGGAATCGGAATCGGAA
>JAQIBS010000029.1 GCA_027858965.1 Kiritimatiellia bacterium | reverse complement strand
GTTCAGTGTTCAGTGTTCAGTGTTCAGTGTTCAGTGTTCAGTGTTCAGTGTTCAGTGTTCAGTGTTCAGTGTTCAGTGTTCAGTGTTCAGTAAACATTATTTAAGCTTCATTATCATGGTCAACTGTTAATTAACCTCTAACCTCACGCCTCTAACTTCTTTCTTCAATCAGCGAGGGTAACCAGGGCCATGCGTGTTATTTTATGTTTATACAAAATTTTCATCACACGGATGATCTGGCCATACTCAAGTCGTTCATCTCCGCGAATCAGCACCGCCAGATCGGGGCTTTCCACAGCCATTTGACCAAGGGTTGTATCAAGATCATCGATGGTTATGGAACGGTTGTTAAGAAAAACATTACCGGTCGCATCCACGGTGACCACATTGGATTTTTTTTCAGGCAATATATCGGTACTGCCCTGCGGCAGTTTAATTGAAATTCCCTGCTCC
This sequence comes from Kiritimatiellia bacterium, assembly GCA_027858965.1. Classification (GTDB taxonomy): domain Bacteria; phylum Verrucomicrobiota; class Kiritimatiellia; order RFP12; family UBA1067; genus M55B167. The sequence continues at coordinate 21,563 of JAQIBS010000029.1, read as the reverse complement.
ATTGCCGGCATCGTAATAATAAAGGTGATCAACAAGATAAAGGTCAAATCAATCAGCGGGGTCATATTAATCTCATTGATCTGCTTAGAGCTCTTTTTTCTATTAAGACGTCGCAACGCCATCAGATATCCCTCCCCTGGAACTCGCAGGCAATCCGCCCCATCAGCTCATCTGCAAAGCCCTCCATATCATTGGAAAGCTGGCGCACCTTACCGGCCAGATTGTTATAAAAGATGGCACAGGGAATGGCCACCATCAGCCCCACCACGGTAGTAATCAATGCAGATGAGATAGCAGGCGCAATTTCAGAGAGCAAAACTGTGCCTTTATCGCCCATAGTTGAAAAAGCATCCATTACTCCCCACACAGTCCCCAGCAGTCCCAACATGGGAGATGCGGTTACAATAGTGGCCAGCAACCCCATACCGTATTCAATTCTAATCTCCTGCTCATGCAGATTATGTTCACAGGTTCCACGCACCAGCTCAATCTCACGCGAAGAAAGCGCCGCACTCTCACTGGAGGCCTGCCGACCAATAACCGACCTGCGTGACTCAGGGTCAAGCAGTTTAACCATTCTTTCACAGGTGCTCTGGTAGATCAGCCCCAACGAGCTTCTAGCGGCTTTCTGTCTGCGCAGATAATAATCCAGCACATCCTGCCCAGCCAGGAATTCACGCATAAACTTGCGGCTGTTGCGAGCAAGGCTACTAAGCTCTTTGGTTTTTCCAATAATCACGGCTGCCGCCACGATGGAACTACCCAGCTGAATAAAGACAATCGACTTACCAACTAAACTGGATTCAATAAATCCCCCAAGCAAAGATGCCATGGGTATAGATGCAGGCTCAAACATTAAATTAAACATTAAAAAAACTCCCCGAAATCTGTAATCAAAAGTACAATCTGAATAATGCTTCACGAGGGTGATATTGTCAACCACGAATAGCAACAATATGATATATTTAAAGAACAAAATTATAACGGAAGGTAATTTACGATGCGCACTCTATCTTTATTCGCCGCACTTATTGGCATTATAGTTTTTCCTCAAAAGTTGGAGGCACAACGTAAAAACATACTGTTCATTTTTGCTGATGACTGGGGGCGCTACTTCTTTAATACAGGCTTGGGTGCCATCCTTCAAGGCGCAGTTTGGGACAGCTCCATCCCTGTATTCCCTCTGATGCTGCGTGATGCCGGCTACCACATCGGCAAATCACACAAGGTATGGAGCCCTGGCTCCCCGGCTGATGCGCCCTTTGACGGCCAGAAGCATGCCTATCAAAAATCCGGTAATGCCTGTTGTAACTTCTCTGAGCAAACAGAGATACGCATAAAAAAAGAGGGATGAGTGCAAAAGAGGCCCATACCGACATTCTCAACCAGGTTCGAGGCAACTTTGATGCCTTCATAGCAGACCGTAAACCAACTCAGCCCTGGCTCTATTATTTTGGAACAACAACCACCCACCGTAAGTGGATCAAGGGATCAGGCAATAAGCACTGGGGAATCAATCCTGATGATCTTAAAGGGAAAATGCCGCCATTCTTTCCCGATGTTCATGAGGTACGAATAGGAAAAGTCAAATTGCCCGAAAACCTGGATGCGCGTTCACTTATGCCGGTCATCACAAGTAAAAAAAGCGGAGTGGTTGACCCCACCCGAACATGGACTATTACAGGACGCGAAAGACATGTAGCAAATGCCAGAAAAAACTCACTGCCCTATCCCATGCGTGCGATTCAAACCAAGGACTTCCTCTTTATAAGAAATTACAAACCCGAACGCTGGCCAATGGGAGCTCCCTTAAATGCCGATAGACCTTCCGCTGAGCTGGACGTAAGTGCGCTTGAAAACAACACCTTTTACTGCTTTCCTGACTTTGACGCAAGCCCGACCAAGGCATGGATGGTTCTCAACAGAGATAACGTGAAATACAAATGGCATTACAACATGGCCTTTGGCAAACGTCCGGCCATGGAGCTCTACGATCTACAAAAAGACCCGGACCAGATCCATAATATTGCTAACAACCCTGAGTACGCAACTCAAAAGAAAAAGGGCAAAAAGTATTAAAGATTGCGACGGCAGCCTGCTGACAAATAAGCCGGATTCTGTTCACCGCGCCGAAACGCGGCTCCAGTCATTCATCTAAGCAATCTACCCGGGACCTTAATCAGCCAAAGGCTGAAACGATACGAGCAGCATCTGGAGCCCCCTATTTGATCTTGCTCCGGAGTGGGTTTACCCTGCGACCACGCTCTCACGCCGGCCCGGTGGTCTCTTACACCACCATTTCACCCTTACCTGTCATTACTCTGCAAGCAGAACTCTGACAGGCGGTATATTTTCTGTGGCACTTTCCGTCAACGCCGATATAGCAGCGCCTCTCCAGCTTTAACAACTGGAACTCCCGCTCTTTGGAGTCCGGACTTTCCTCCCCTGCCGAAACAGGAGCGACCGGTTATCAGCAAAACTGCCGCCGCAAATTATTTTAAAAGAACTTAGGATTTCATGTAAAGGATACGTCCACACATAGTGCAAACCACAACATCCTGATCACGGCGCACCATCTGACCAACAGAAGGAGGCTGAACAAGGTTGCATCCAGTACACACAGAACCGTTCTGCAGTTCAACGACAACCGGCCAGCGTTTAGCTTTCAGGCGATCATAAAAAAGCTTAGGTCGGGGCTTTACTTTCTTTTCGACCTCGGCACGTTCGGCCTGAGTCTCTTCGAGAAACTTATTGACCTCTATCAAACGCTCATCCAACTCTGCGAGATATTCATCCACTCCAGTCTGCTCTTTAGCAAGCTTCGCTTCAATCTCACCCACCTTGGCTTTGATAGGAATCAAATCATCCATTGCCCCAATTTCACGGGCCTCAAAACTACCCAGATCATCTTCCAATTTATTAATTTCCAGATTATACATCTGAAACTCTTTATTGGTCTTAAGCTGGGCCTGATTCTTTTTCAAATCATTGATCTTTGTTTTGCGGGACTCCGCTTCCAAGTCAGCACTCTCAATTTTAATCTGAATGGCTTTAAGCTCACCATTAGCTGAGGCGAGTAACTCTCTGAGAGTGTCTAACCGCGCATTTTCCTGTTTTTTACGTTCCGGGATATCAACAATTTCCTGTTCCAATTCGCGTATACGTCCATCTACATCCTGTAATTCAAGCAAAGGCTGTACAAAGCTCACGTAATCACATCCTTCCAAAATATCGTATCTTATTTTCAAACAGATCTATTAATTAAATCAAGACAATTAGAATAACTTATCTGCCCTGACCTGTCAACCTGCATAGCGAAAATAGAGGATTTTTCGTGATAGTTAAAAAACAGGGAAACGTCATATGGCAAGTGGCAAAGCCGCAACAAACACGAACGTCCAACATCGAACATCGAACATCCAACGTTGAATTTTTGGTAGCGCCGTTGGCGCTTTAATGTAGTGACTGCTCTGTGAGTGGTATGCCTCTCATAGAGAGGCCGCTGCATACAAAAACGTACAAAAATTAAATGATAGTAGTACGAAAAGCACGAAAGAATGAAAGCTTGTTTTTCGTATGCAACGCGAAGCGTTGTTGGCTAAAGCTGTGGCTTTTAACACACAACGGAACATTTAGAAACTATGGCTACGCGTATCACAAGAGCTTAATTTGGTTGCGGCTGAAAACAGCTTTAGTAAAGATAAGTGCTTGGCAAATCGGAAACTGCCGACTGCAAACTGTAAACTGACGACTATAAACGCTCCCTTGACATATCAGGGCTTATGTAATATTCTGCAATTCAAATGTGCCAATTATCGGAAACCCGTGAGATTCGGGTACGGTCGCGCCGCTGTAATCAGCTACAAACTCTTTAGCGCCATTGTCTGTTTTATCAGATAAGAAAGCTTGAGTGATGATAAGCTGTAAGTCAGAAGACGGATTGGATGCATGCTGTTTAATGCCTTCGCGCAAGAGGTATTGGGAGATCGAAGCTTTCTTTCCTCTTGTGACGAAGATTAAACAACTAATCTCGCATGAGGATCAAAATGAAGCAACTGTTAATTCAACTTACTGCGTACATTGTGTGCGCACTCTCTATCACAACTCCCTTTAATGCGTCAGCAGCCGAGACGCCGATACAAAGCGAAGTCACGCTCGCTCGCACCAATATGCCACCGGTCATTGTTGAAGCAAGCCGCACCTTTAAGACAAAAGAGGAGATAGCCTCTCATGTGACGATTATCACGGCTGAGGATATCAACAAAAAGGGGCGTAAAGATATTGTTGATGTACTTCGCAAGGATGCGGGGATTTTCATACGCTCTCTCAATAGCAATCCAGCGCAGTCGCAGATTTCCATGCGCGGGTTCGGTGCCAACTCACATGGACGCGTTCTGGTCATGGTCGATGGTGAACGGCTCAACAACCCCGACATGTCCGCCCCTAACCTGCTGCGCGTCCCGCTCTCAACCATATCCCGCATTGAGGTGCTCCATGGCAGCCAGACCGTTCTCTTCGGCGACTATGCTGAGGCGGGAGTTATCAATATCGTAACCCTCACTCCCGGCGAAGAGCGTACGACACTCAGTGCCTCCGGCGGATCAGACGAAACATTCAGCGCCGGAATCCAGCACGCCGGTGCTTTTGAAGATGGAGTTAGCTACAGCGCCGGACTGGACTGGAACAAATCCGATGGTTACCGCCAAAACGGCGACTATGAAAGCTGGAATGCCAAAGGCTCCATAACCAAACAATGGAGCGAAAAGCATCAGGTCACCCTCTCCACATTCTACAACAACAGCGAGTTCGGATGGCCCGGATCACTGACTTACAATCAGTTCCAGGAAAACCCCAAGGCCTCCACAACCCCTGACGATGAATCTAAGCAAAAACGGTGGGGCACCCGCCTCTATGTTAAGACCGATCTAGGAGACGAGGGCATACTGGATGCAACCCTGACTGCAGGTCGGCGCGAATCTGAGACCGACTGGGCCTCTCTAAAAGGCAGAACTGAGTACGATACTGACGATTATGCCTTTTCCCCGAAATACTCAACACCCTGGGATATTGGCGGTTATGAAAATTCACTTACAATAGGAATTGACACACGACTCAGTTTTTGTAATGGGTACAACCACTTTGCAGCAATTCCAGGTTACTCCCCCGCGTTTGACCGCTACTGGGAGTACAACCGCACATCGCTCGCTGGATTCATCGCCAACGAATTCTTCTTGACAGACGAGATCTCACTGCTGGCCGGCCTGCGTGGCGAAATATTCCGTAATAAAATCCAGGGAAGCACTGGCACTACAACCGAAACAAGCGACCAGTATGCCTATGAAACCGCTTTACTCTATCGCCCTGTAGAGCAGGCAAAGATCTTTGCGCGTGCCACTCGCTACTATCATGTCCCCTTTGTTGATGAAGTCGTGGACACATACACCGGAGTTCCCAATACCGACCTTGAACCTGAAACCGGATACACTTTTGAGACAGGCGCTTCAGCTGAAATCCTGGAGCATGTTACTGCAGGTCTCACCTTCTATCACATGGAGACAGAGGATGAAATCTACTTAGACGCAGTCACCTACCGTAACGTGAATGCACCGGATGACACCAGCCGCGACGGTGTTGAGGCATCGCTGACACTGGCAGATGATGATATCGGATCAATCGGAGTAATCTACAACTACGTAAAAGCCCGTTTCTCCGAAGGCGTCTACGAAGACAACCGTATCCCTATGGTGCCAAAGCAGACCGTACAGCTTAACGGTGAACTGAATTTAACAGATGAAATAACCCTGCTTGCAACGGTTAATCATGTTTCATCCCAGCGAATGGAAGGCGATTTTGCTAACACAGCCCCGAAAACACTTAAACCTGTTACCACCCTTGATCTGGGAGTCTCCTATGAACCAGGTTTTACAGAGGGTCTACGCCTCTTCGCCGGAGTCGACAACGTGACAGACAAGGAGTACGCCAACTACGGAGGATATTACTACAACACGTGGGCCGGAAGCCACAACTACTATTACTACCCCGCCGATGCACGCACCTGGAAGCTGACTGCTTCATATACTTTCTAACCAGCTTATGCGGATAACTTCAAGCTATGTTACTTAAACGATACATCTCTATATTATTACTCCTGCTATGCACAGGTTGCAAACCTAATCAAACCAAGGTGCGCAGTTCCGAGCATAGAGATGCACGCGTTATTTCAACGGCACCGGCTCTGACCGAGATTATCTGCGCTATCGGTGCATCAGTAAACCTGGTTGGACGCACCGACGCATGCGACTATCCACCAGAACTTATTCAAAGCATAGAGATTGCCGGAAAATTTGCCAGCCCCAACATTGAGCAAGTGTTAAAAATGCAACCAACCCATTTACTGGAAAGCTTTCTGGTTGATCCCTTAAAAAAAACAACCATTGAAAAGTTCGGAATCAAGGTAGAGCATATCCCATGCTCCCGCATGTGTGATATCCCCGCGGCCATCCGACGTATAGGGGAGATCACAACGCATGAAGAGTCTGCAGAAGAACTGGCTGTAAGCATTGAAAAGCAACTGATTGAAGCCGCGCAAATAAATCAGCTGAGTTCCAAAAAATACCGCACTCTGCTGCTTTTTGATCATAATACCCCAGTCACCTGTGCCACCAACACCTTTGTTTCCGAGCTGACAGAACTGGCCGGCGGAAAAAACATCGCCGATATGCTGACAAGGGAGTATGATAGTATATCTCTTGAATGGATTGTAAAACAGGACCCTGAATTGATTATCTGCTTTTATAAAATTGGAAGGAACCCGATCGAAATATTCAAAAACAGGGCTGGATGGCAGCAGATAAAAGCCGTTAAAGAAAAACGGGTGATAGTGCCATCTGATCTGGATATTATATGTCGGCCGGGGCCGAGGGTGATTGAGGGAATACGAGAGCTGAGGAAGTGCATTAGAGAAGAGTGAAAAAGTTCTAAAGTGCGAGAGTGCTAAAGTGCGAGAGTTGAAGTTAGCGCTGCGCGCTTGAACGTCCAACATCCAACGTTCAACATCCAACGTCGAAGTAGCGTTGCACTTGAAGTGTTAACTACAGCCACTCAACTTGCCGCCTGACACCTGACGACTGACGACTGGAAACTAACGACTGAGATAAACTGAATGATGACGAAAAGACAGATATATATATTTTCAGCGGGAGTAGTTGGAGCATGCCTTATCCTGGGATTAGCCATAATGTGCGGTGCTGCTGGCTTTGGAATTCCTGATTTAAGCAGCCGAACAGGTAGAGCTTTACTGAATTTGCGGGCCTGCCGCATTATAACAGGATTTGTTGTAGGTGCAGCTCTATCTACTGCCGGCTGTGTTCTGCAAACAGTATTAAGAAACCCTCTTGCTGAACCCTATATATTAGGGGTCAGCAGCGGTGCATCAGTGGGAACAGCCATAATCATGGCTACGGGGCTGGCTGCCACATATCCTTTTCTGCTACCGACTGGTTCATTTATTGCTGCTATGCTGACCGTTGTGCTGATTATGTCGATTGCACAACGTGCAGGCGGCTCACACATGCCACAGAACCTGATCCTGACCGGGGTTGTCACAGGAAGTATTCTTTCCAGTGTTCTTATGCTCATCATCACCTTTGCCGGAACCCATACAGTACGATCAATTACCTGGTGGCTGCTGGGAAATCTGCAATGCGGATCATGGGAGCTGCTAACCGCCTGTACCATCCCAATCATTCTAGCTGTAATCTATCTGCTAGCGCACTCCAACACACTTAACGCCCTGCTGCTTGGTCATGAAAACGCCCACAATCTGGGAGTAAACACCAACACTACCATTCCTCTGCTGATAGTCATGGCAACTCTGATGACAGCTTGTGCTGTTGCCATGTCGGGTATCATTGGATTTGCAGGTTTAATCGTTCCGCATATCCTGCGGCGACAGTTCGGCTCAAATCATCGCTTTCTTTTACCGGGCTCTGTGATTGCCGGGGGCATTTTTCTTGTGGCCTGCGACATCCTGGGGCGAGTCTGCATCCCCCCGCATGAGATTCCCGTTGGTGTGATCACTGCAGTCTCGGGTGGTCCCTTCTTTCTATATCTACTGACAAGGAAACAAAGATGATTAAGTTGCATGATATAGGGGTATTCTACGAAGAGGAGATGGCTCTCTCCCATATAACACTCACCATCAAAAAGGGTGAGATGGCAGGAATCATAGGAGCCAACGGGGCAGGCAAGTCCACTTTACTTAAGGTCATCTCAGGAGCCCTTAAAGCGGAGGGGAAAGCGCTGATTGAAGGACGTGAGATCAATTCTCTTTCCGCTACAGAGAGAGCGTCCGTGATTGCAGTTGTACCTCAGGAGATACCATCGGAGATACCTCTGCGCGGATATGAATTTGTTATGCTGGGCCGAACCCACCGACTGCCGCGTTTTGGAGCTCCGGGAGCAACCGATGTAGCAGCTGTGAGAAAAGCTATGATCAGCACCGGCACAGAACCGCTGAAAGAGAGGTTTCTCAGCGATATGAGCGGCGGTGAACGTCAGCGCCTTGCCCTGGCGATGGCCTTTGCTGCCGGACCACGCATTATCCTGCTGGATGAAGCTACAGCCCACCTGGATATGCACCACCGGGTTGAGATCATGCATCTGCTACGCGAGATGAACCGCAGTCAGGGAGTAACTGTGCTAATGGCAGTGCATGACCTGATGCTGGCAGGACGCTTCTTTGATCGACTTATTTTATTGGAGAATGGCAGTATCCTGAAAGACGGAACACCGCAAACCGTATTACAAGCAAGCATTCTGGAACAGGCATATGGATGCCGAATCAGGACAATTCCGTTACCGGATGATCTGGGGATGTGCATTGTACCGGAGTGAGGAGGGTGAGGTGAGAGGAAAGAAGAGTGAAGAGTGAAGAGAGAACAGTTCTAAAGTGCGAGAGTTCTAAAGTGCGGGAGGGTCCCAGGCTCTGGGACTGCGGACGGTGGGACCAGCTGTGCAAAAAATCAAACATGGATGAACAGGATATTCAGGATAGATTGAGGTTTCAAATATCTCCATCCTGCCCATCCTGACTATCGATGTTAATTTGTTGTTTTAGCGGACGGTGAGCCACCGTCCCTCCAGATTAACCCGCAATCAATCGGCATTAAATTATGGAGAGTCCCAGGCTCTGGGACTACGGACAATGGGCCACCGTCCCTCCAGATTAAAAAGTATAAAAAAAACCCGGAGATGAACTCCGGGTTTATTAGTAGAATAAAGTTTCTTTTAGAAGCGGCCCATAGAAGCGAACTTCTGATAGCGCTCTTCAACCAGCTCATCAAGTGTAAGCTTCTTCAGTTTGGCAATTTCAGCCAGAACAGCCTTTTTAACTGCAGCAATGGCAGTAGCAGGTTTTTTATGAGCCCCGCCGACAGGTTCCTTGATGATGGAATCAATGATTTTAAGTTTCAGCAGATGATCAGCAGTGATCTTCAGTGTTTCAGCTGCCAGAGCTGCCTTCGAACCGTCACGCCAGAGAATTGACGCACAACCCTCAGGTGAGATTACAGAATAAACCGCATTCTGAAGCATCAGCACCCGGTCACCAACAGCAATACCGAGAGCACCGCCACTGCCGCCTTCGCCGCAGACAACAACGACAATCGGTGTTTTCAGACGAGCCATAAACTCAAGGTTATGTGCAATCGCCTCTGCCTGGCCATTAGCCTCAGCCTCGCAACCGGGATAAGCACCCGGGGTATCTACCAGCGAAACAACCGGCAGGCTGAACTTTTCAGCGAGTTTCATCAGGCGCATTGCCTTACGATATCCCTCAGGACTGGCCATGCCGAAGTTAGCATCAATATTCTCTTCAACGCTATGACCTTTGCGGTGACCGATAAGAACAACCTTCTCACCACCAATCGTTGCAAAACCACCAATCAGTGCGCGATCATCGCCAAAAAAGCGGTCGCCATGCAATTCTACAAAATCATCGCACATTGTTTCAATATATGAGGTGATGTTCGGACGTTCGGCATGGCGGGCGATCTGAACAATATCCCAGGATGTCATTTTTTTCTCTGTTTTCTTAGCCATAAAAATTACCCGTAAAATAGTTAAATTGCTGTTAAATTAAAATCCGGCATATTGCAGAATCTTAGCTAAAAAGGCCTTCATATCCTTGCGAGGAATAATATGGTCGATAAAGCCATGAGCCATAGTATATTCAGCGGTCTGAAAATCATCAGGAAGCTTCTGCTTAATGGTCTGCTCAATAACGCGTCTGCCCGCAAAGCCAATCAAAGCCTTGGGCTCAGCAATATTCAAATCACCAACCATAGCATAACTGGCAGAGACTCCACCGGTGGTCGGGTCGGTTAAAACAGAGTAGTACGGCAAACCAGCCTCTTTAACTTTGGCAATAGCCGCACAGGTTTTTGCCATCTGCATCAATGAAACAATCCCCTCATGCATACGAGCACCACCAGAGGCAGAGACGATAATGAGAGGACGTTTCAATTTCAAAGCCCGTTCAGCGGCCAGCAGAATACGTTCACCGGTACCACTACCGAGGCTACCACCCATAAACTTAAAATCCATTACGCAAAGGACGACAGGAGAACCCTCAATCTTACAGGTACCTGTCAAAACCGACTCATCAATACCGGCCTTTACGGCAGCAGCTTTGGCCTTGTTTGCATAAGTTCCGCTGGCATCCTTAAATTTTAATGGATCGTTAATTCCAACATCAGCGTTAATCTCTCTAAAAGATCCTTTATCGGTCAACAGCTTGACTCGTTCGCGACAGCCAAGACGTGCATGGTAGTTGCAATTCGGACAAACCTTACAGGACGCAGCCCATTCTTCATTTGCAATATACGAGTTGCACTTGGGGCATACAGTCCAGATAGCCGCAGTGGGAACTCTCAACGGCTCTTTAACAGGATTTTCATACCATGACATAATTATTATCTCCTTTATTCACTAAAAAAAATTATTCAGTAGAATACCACAAAACATGATATACAGGCAAGTCCGGGAAGACTCACGCCTTTACATTATGTTCATTCATCATTTCATCACCTTCGAGGGGGACATGGATTTATCCTCAGTCTTCCCTTCCGAATCATCATCGACAAGCGGTGTTTCATCGGCAAGAATTACACGCTCAGCCTCCATAAAATCAAGATCGGGCTCATCTGAGAAATTCATCTCATCATTATTATAGAGAGCCTTGCCCATTGCATACGCCATGGAAAACAGACAACAGAGAGAGAGCGGAATAACAGAGCGCCAGAAAGTGAAAAGGTTTTCAACTACCAGATTCCATAGTAGCAACCAGATAAACCCTGCCGCATAAGAGGTCATCAAAATGGAAAACCATTTACGTTTCCGGCGAATCATGAACTTCAAAGCCAGCACAGTAATTACAATCACGGGGGCGGAGACCCACGAGACATGTAATGAAAACTTCAGCAGCGTTTTTGCCAGCGCGACATCATTGGCGCCGCTAAAAAAAAGCGGGAAAAAGTATGCAGTAACAAATGCAGGCGGAATTGTAAAAATAATCAGAGTAATATCCAGCAGAGCACGAATCATATCCCTCTTTTTTGCTGAGATCTTCATTATTCCACCTCATATCCAAGAACATCAACAAAGGCATCGGCAACAGCTGTTTTAACAGCATCCATATCGACACCTGCACCTGACAGCTGCTGAAAAGATGTGACACCAACCCCCTGCAGACCGCAGGCAACAATACCACTGTAATCACCCAGATGAGTATTCACATTCAGAGCAAATCCATGCATAGTCACCTGTCGAGAGACCCTGATGCCCATAGCGGCCAGTTTGCTGTTTCCAACCCATACCCCGCGGTTTCGGCTATCACGCCCCGCATTTACTCCGTAACGGGCGGAGACCTTGATAATAATCTCCTCCAGCGCCGTCAAATACTCCAGGACTTTAATACCCAGCTCACCCAGATGAACAATCGGATAGCCAACCAGCTGGCCCGGTCCATGATAGGTCACATCTCCACCGCGGGATGTTCTCACGAGGTCAATCCCCCTGCTGGCGAGGTTCTCTTCGTTAAAGAGCACATGATCGATGGAGGCGGAGGTTCCCAGTGTATAAACCGGACGATGCTCCAGCAGCAGGAGGGTATCAGGAATGAGCCCTTTGACACGCTGTGCATGCAGATCCATCTGTAAATCAAAGACATCCTGATAGCCCTGTCCTGAACCCAGGTCTGATATAGAGAGTATACTTGACATAATTGATATATTATAATGAATGGCCTGTTGATTTCCACTTAAAAACAAAAAAACCAGTCATCATACTCAAAGTACGATGACCGGCATTAAATCGATCAGCAAAACCTTATATAAACAGATCCAGCTTGAAAATATCGATCAAAGCAGGAAACCGTTCAAAATCAGGCCATTTTTGCGATACTGGCTGAAACGCGGGATTTCTTGCGACTAGATGTATTCTTTGCGATGACACCCTTCTTGCAAGCTTTATCCAATTGAGATGTATAAGATGAAAACTCCTTTTCAGCCTCATCTTTGTTTCCGCCTTCAATCGCAGCTGAAACTTTTTTACTTGCTGACAAAACGGTACTTTTGACAGCGCGGTTACGCGCGTTACGCACATCAGCTTGCTTATTACGCTTTACTGCACTCTTGATATTCGCCATTAATAAATGCTCCTAAATTCCAGTTTCTGGCATACATGAAAGTCGCATTGTACACCTTCCTGACCTCATTGGTCAACCATCTGAGCGAAAATAAGTCAATTTTTTCACTCTGCTTCATTTTTTTGTATTAAACAGACTCTTCAATTGCAGCAATCAAAGCTTCCGCGCGCTGCAGTCCTGTGAACTGTTTTACAATCTCGCCATCTTTAAAGATAAGAATAGCCGGAATGCTTTTAATTGAGTATTTAGCCGCCAGGCTCTTGTTCTCATCAACATTAACTTTGGCAACCTTTGCTTTATCTGCGACCTGCGCAACCACCTGATTCTCAAGAATCGGAGTCTGCATTTTACAGGGACCGCACCAGGGAGCCCAGAAATCTACCAAAACAACCCCTTTTGCAATAGTATCTAAAAAATCGCTCTCTCCCAAATCCAAAACGCCATTAGCCATTTTAATCTATCCTTTCCTTCTGATTATACTTAATCCAAATTGTATTATATAAAAAAACTACAACTCTTTAAAACCTTACTGATTAATTGTCGTCCCGTTTTGATGCAGCCAGGGCAATTTCATCAAGTTCTTCGCGTTCAAACGGCATCAGCTCCTGCTGACGGCTCTTAACCTTACGAATCACCTCACGGGCAAGTTCGACATCGCCCTTTACAACAAGGACCCGAGCCAGAGTAATCTGCACCCGCAGGTCATCGCTGTTCAGGGAGACCGACTTACGTACAGCTGATTCAGCCTCATCCAGCTTCACACCGGCATCAACTAACACAGACGCCAGAGTTTCCCAGCCGATATATGCATCGGGTTGCATCTTAATCGCATCCCTGGCAAATTTTTCGGCATCATCAAACTTCTTGATTCTGCGCAGAGTCTCAGCAAGGTCATTCAACGCCGGATAGATGGGTTTGGAGGCAACACTGCGACGAAGGAAATCCTCAGCCTCGCCATAGGAGCCTTCACGCAGGCGTAATGATCCCATGACATAGTTACCAAGCGAATGCTTACGATTCTGACGCAGCACCTGACGTGCATGCAGCAAGGCTGCACCCTGATCATTCATACGAATATCAAGGTCAAGAATAACATCATTGAGATATAGAGCCGATTTATTCAGTTTAGCAGCCCGTATAAAGCCCTCACGGGCAGAGCGCAGAAATTTATCGCCCTTCTTCATGGCGGTCATTGCACGGGTAATCTGAACAAAGTAGTTGTCGCTGGTACCGGCAATTTTCTCCATTTTAGGAAGAATCAATGTTTCAACCTCTTCAATCTCATCGTCCTGCAATTGCAGATGAGCTAACAGAGCCCAGGCATTCAGATTTTTGGGTTGCAAATCAGTGGTTTGCTGCAGCGCCAGGCGCGCCTTATCAAAGTCATTATTCATCAAATGCACAAAGGCCCAGTCTAACCCACCTGATTCACGGCTATCCTTTGTATTTGCAGCTTTTTCAAACCATTTACTTGCATTCGCAAATGAGCCATCCTTTACAGCCAGCCGGCCCAGTCCCATCAGAGCCCGACGGTTATTAGGATCTTTACTGATCATCTCACGGTAGACTTCAGCCGAGGCCTCGCTCTGATCGGTCATGGCGTAAATTGCAGCCAGCGAGTTAAGATTCTGAATTCGTTCTTCGACAGGAAGTAGATTAATGGCGCGGTTAATACCGGCCAAAGCGGCATGGGTCTGACCTGACAGAGCCCAGCCATAGCCCAGCTTGGCAAAGATATGAGGAGATCTGACATAACCATAGTAGCGGGAGAGAGACCAGAGAGGATAGCGATGTTTCAGATTGGAGACAAAATCCTTCAATTCACGTTCAATTGAATCACGGTAGGGATCCGCAGCTTCAACGCCCCGACGAGCCATCTCAAAGCGGTTGATCATCGCTGAGACATTTTCAGGATCAATATCGTCATGAATTTTTGTATAAATCTTGAATGCTTCTTCATCGCGATTCAGATCTTCAAGCATCACACCTAGATTATTACCAACAAAGCCCAAATGACGCCGCAAGTTTGCCGCCAACCTTGAAGCCTGATCATTATCTCCCTTCTTAAGCACAGGAAGAACCGCCAACATCTCATCCCAGAATGCGAAATACTGATCAACAAAAGGTTGATCTTTAAATTCTTTGATATCTTTACAACCGGCAAAGAAAAGATAGTCGGAGTATGGTGTAAGTCCGGCAGAGTACCAAAAATCAGGCACGCCAAAAACAGCAACCTTGTTAGCAACATCAGGATCCATTGCAAACCAGTCCTGCAGGAAAGGAAGTATGCCAAGGTTCAAAGTGCTTCGCATGCTGGAAAGGTCAGCGCCAGTAAACAACCCCTTCTCCTCAATCATACGATCCATCAATCGTAGGAACCGCGGGTCCAGGTCTTTGTGAAGACATATCAGATTAAGCTCCTGTCCACGATCCTTAGCCATAATCTGCAGATGCGAATCCAAGGTGCCGTCGGTAACAAACCAGGTACGGTCCTCCATCAGATCAAGTGTTTTCTCAGCGAACTTATCGGCAAACGCCCCCCGGTTAGGTTTACACTCAAAAGCATTGATAATGGAAACCAGAATCACAATGACAACCGTCGGCCAGGTAAAAATCATGCCAATCCAGTCACCGGCAATCTTGGTGGGTTTAATAGTTTCATGTTTGCGATTGGCACCCTTAATCTTCATCAGAAGATACCAGTAGGCAAACAGATAACCGGCAACCATGGCAACCATGGCATAACAGAACACGGGCAGACGTCCCAGAGGACGAAGTATTGCCCAGGGGGATATTGATGAATTAGTTAAGCTGACAACAACAAAAAGAAGGAGTGAAAAATGCAGCAGATACTGGCTCCATGAACGTTCATTATTTAAAGAGCGGGCAGAGGCAAACCCAGCAGCAAGCCAGGGAACCACAGAGGTTATAATTAAAATCATCCAGCCCACACGCGGAACACCGGAACGAATTTCTTGCAGCTGAAAACGCCAGACACCCACCAGCACAGAGGTTAAATCATTATACCCTAAGAGTGTAATATCACTGGTGTTATAAAAATCACGGGCTACAAAATAGTAGAGCGACAAACCACAAAGAGTAATCAAACCCATCCATGTCATCTTAACCAGACTCAGAGTGCCATCCTTCATCAGAACATAGATTAGAAAAATCAAGAGCACGGGAGCCAGAGGAATAAAGTAAACTGACTGCACAATTGAAGCACCCGCTAAAAACGAAAAAACAACCAGAAGCAGTTTCCAGCGACGCATAGCATATTCAACTAGCAGAAATGCCATCACAAATGCCAGCATTAAATTAAAGCTATCGACCATCAAATGTGTTGCGGCATTCCAGACCGGAACAGAAAACATCAGAGCCACAGCGGATATCGTGCCGCCAGCAACCGAAACTTTTAAAGCATGCTCTACCGAGTGCTCTTCATAGATGACATCATAAATAAGAAAAGAGACCAGACGATAGATCAGCATCACCGAAATCATAGTGCAAAAAGCACTGAAGATATTCAGGCGTACGGCAAGAGAGAAGAAAGGCAGTGTACTGAGCCAGGAGACCACGGTACTCCACAACGGATATATAGGCAAAGTACTGGGTTCAATGCCGCTGAAAGTCACCATATATTTTGCTGACAATCCCGGATAGACACATCTGGAAAGAGTAAGGATATAAACAAAAAAAGCAAACAGACCCAAACTAATAGAAACTAAAAGGTCAATTCTCTTCTTTTTTGCTGAAATTTCTCTAAAACCACTAAAAGCCATAGTTATTCACCTCTGAAATTAAAAATCCTCATCCAACAGGACACGCTCTGCATAAACACACCTCAAGAAGTATGGAATACTCAAAAAACACATTTGTTATATACGTTATTAAAAATATGCTCAGTAAACAAGACGCAATTTAATAAGAATATGATTAATAACTAAAGCTGCTTTCAGCCGCAACCAAATAAGTTAACTACGAAAAGCGCGAAAAACGGTTCTTTCGAGTTTTTAATGGGTGAATCATCGCTACTCGGTATCGGGATCGCTATCACTATCGGACATAGCAACCATCGAATTAAATTCGATACCGATGCCGATACCGATTGCGATACCGACAACAAAGACCAATATTCACGCATAAACTACAATTTTAGTAACTATCACAGCCTTTCAAAGCCATTTCAAGAACGAAATAAACAGCAAAGTGGTCGGAGTAACCATCAACAAACCGATCCCCATATTTCTTACTTCTGACACGCCGATAGGGAAGAGGCGAACCCACACCGGGAAAGCAGACCTTCTCTGACTTATAAACCGTATAGGAATTGGTCTTAACCTTCCAAGGCGATAGGGGTTTCAAACCCACCATACCTCGGGTAACACTGATAGAATCAAATGAGTTCCATTTATTACCACGCACGTAATAGTATGTTTTTCTCTCCTTCTCACCCAGACCTGCGGCAAGATTATACAGTTTCTTACTATTCTGTGGTTCTTTCAACGCATCCAACTCTGTCATAAAACCCGCTGATTCAGTTAAAAAAGAGGTATTGATGTCAGAATTAAAATCACCGGCAACAACAATCGCTGCAGCTGGATTAGAATTCAGTTCCCTGTCGATAAACTTACGGACCGATAAGGCCTGCTGATTGCGGGTATAATCGCTTTTCTTCTTATCGCCCAACTTAGACTTCCAGTGATTAGCCAGAACAATTAATTTCCGACCATCAATGACAAACTCGCAGGCAAGCACATCCCGTTGTCCAAAAACAGTATTGAACCACTTTTTTCCGGAAGGCTTGAGTTTTGCCATCATGGCCACATCAATACCACGAAAGTCCCCACCATCACGATGTATAATCACGGGCAGGTCATAACTGAATTTCTCTTCCAGTGTTTTACTTAGATCCTCAAGTACTTGCCGGTTCTCAACCTCAGCCAAACAGAGAATGTCAGGCTTGATATAAAAGATAACCTCGGCCAGATGTTCCAGCTTCACCTGATATTTTTTATCGGTCCATTGGGCCCACCCTCTCGGAGTGTAGCCATCATCATTCTCATTATCAGGGTCATCCACAGTGTCAAAAAGATTTTCCACATTCCAGGAGGCAATCACCAGCCGGCGATCCTCTGCCAAAGCAGATTGCAGAGTAAAAACAGTGAGCGAAACACAAAACAGAGAAGTTACGTAATTTTTCATAATATATCCACTAAAGCTGCTTTCAGCCGCAACCAAATTAAGCTCTTGTGATAAACAGACCTATTTGTTCCCAATGTCTCTTTGTGTGTTAAACGCCGCAGCTTTAGTCAACAACGAAAGGCGCGGAAAATACGAAAAATTGTTTTAAAGATTATTTATACGAAATTTCTGACAGCTGTCAGCTACCGGCAGCGAGAGAAGGCACAACATCAAGTTCCATAGCCTCAGCACCGGTAACCCCGGCACCCATACAGGCCAATCCGGCAATCATAGCCGCATTATCACCACAGAAACGTGGCTCTGCGAGCAAAACAGGAACACCGGCAGCCTGAGAAACCGCGGTAAGCCGTTCACGCAAGCGACTGTTAAGAGAGACCCCTCCTCCAACAGCCAGTGCCTTATAGTTGCCACGCAGCAAGGCAATGGAGCAGCGTTGCGCCAAAGCATCGACAATTGCCTCCTGATAAGAGGCGATAATTGCAGCCACCTCCGCATTATCAGCTGGCGGATTTTTCTTTAGATAATACATTAAAGAGGTTTTCAATCCGCTAAAGCTGACACAGAGGTCCGCATCAAGTCCCCCTAGAATCGGATTGCCGGCCCGGGGACGTCCTTTAGGAAAATCAATAGTGCTCCTACAGTCGACGCTACGCGCAAGCTTATCAATTACCGGTCCACCTGGATAACCCAACCCCATCATTTTAGCGGCTTTATCAAAGGCCTCACCAGCGGCATCGTCAAGAGTCTGCCCTATAATGGAGCAAGTGTTAAGTGCAGTAACCTCAATCAGACAGGAGTGTCCACCGGAAACCACCA
The DNA here is from genome assembly GCA_027858965.1 of Kiritimatiellia bacterium. GTDB lineage: Bacteria > Verrucomicrobiota > Kiritimatiellia > RFP12 > UBA1067 > M55B167. Next base: position 2,836 of record JAQIBS010000029.1, on the reverse strand, counting down.
AAGCAAGATAGGGAAATATCTCCGCTGGCTCCGGAGCCCCGGAAGAAAGAAATACTGAGTGGATATGCGCCTCAACATGGTTAATACCGATTAAAGGAGCTCCAATTCGAAGGGCCAGCCCCTTGGCTTCAGAGAGCCCCACAATAAGCGAACTAGCCAGACCGGGACCATAAGTAACGGCAACAGCATCCAGTTTATTCCACCATGATGTATCAATACTCTCCTCTGAGCCGTTGCCAAAGGCCTGAATCATTGCGGAGCTGATAATACCGGAGATTTTCTCAACATGACTACGTGAAGCAATTTCCGGGACAACTCCGCCATAAGGCTGATGCAGCTCAATCTGACTGTAAACAACGCTGGAGAGGACATTACGTCCATTATCCACAACTGCGGCGGCGGTTTCATCACATGAAGACTCTATTCCTAAAACAATCATCAATCCTCTTTCTGACACAAAACAGCTATTGCCCTCTTAAGCTGTTTATCATCCAGCTTATCAGAGGGCTCATCTTCAGGGCTGGGAACACGATAAACCTCACGCATATAGTGACGTTTGATCAAACGCTGATTGGCTAATGTCATGAGGACCTCTTCATCCGGCTCAATTCCTTTACCATGGATAAGCGCACCATTGGGTGTATAATAGTATCCGGTTGTTAACTTGACCGCACACTCGGGACGCAGTGACATCTTCACCACGCTTTGAACAGATGCTTTTCCATAAGTCCTCTGTCCGACAAGAGTTGCACGATTGTTATCCAGCAATGCACCGGCCATAACCTCTGATGCGCTGGCGCTGCCGTTATTCACAAGAATGGCCATGGGCATATCAACCTGCTTATATCCCCGGCGGCCGGATGTATATTTTTTTTCAGGTTCTTCACTGGTGCGACTTTTAAGGGTTACAATTACAGATCCTTTATCCAAAAACATATCCGAGACACCAATAGCTGCACTCAATATACCACCGGGATTATCACGCAAGTCAAATATCAGCTTTTGTGCCCCCTCATTAACGAGTTTTTTCAAAGAGCTCTTGACTTCATCAACAGTTGTTGTGGTAAAATTCTTTAAGCGAAGATATCCGATCTTGTGATCAAGCATTTTACAGCTTTCGACACAGGCAAGTTTAATATCAGCGCGCACAAGTTCAACCTGCTCTTCAGCACCATCGGCACGTTCAACAGTAACTTTAATAGAACTACCCTTTTCGCCACGCATCTTTTCAACGGCCGCACCCAGTGAGACACCTTTCAGCGAATTGCCATTCACAGAGGTGATTGTATCACCGGACTTTATCCCTGCCTTCAGCGCCGGAGAGTCTTTAAGCGGAGCAATTACTTTGACTCCCTTTGTACCTGATTCCACGTTGACACCGATACCGACAAATTTACCATTGGTTGAATCAGAGAGCGATTGTAATGATTTCGGTGCAAGAAAAACACTGTTAGGATCAAGATCCTGAAGCATACCGCTGATTGCAGAGTAAACAAGATCCGTATACTCACTTTCCTCCACATAGTAGCGCTTCACCAACAGCAACGCCTCAGTTAAGACAGCCAGGTCTTCATAAGCAGCCACCTGCTCCGCTTTACTTTGCGCAGGCCCGGAAGGGGAAGACAAAGTTGATTCAGGGTCTGAAAAAGAACGGCATCCACACACAAAAGCTAGCAGTAAACATAAACAATATTTAGAGCTATTGTATTTATTTAAAGTACGCATCATCACCAGAATTTCCACCAGTGTTTCTCTTCAGCACCAGGTCCATCTTCAACATCCTCACCATAAAGCGAACGCACTCGCTGCGCAGCAGAGACCTCTGGGTCCAGCAATCGATTACGCTCGGCCACCTCAACACTGCGAGGTAAAGACCACAAAACCGTCCAGAAAAAAGCATCCTGTGTTGCACGGTGAACAACCTTGACCTCACCTTTTTCATCAATATCAAGCTTCGGATCACTTGTTTTAAGAAAAGTTCCCAAGTCGATAGTATCCCAGACAGCACCGGAAGGTTCATCTTTAATTTTCAGGAAAAGTCTCTCCGCACGATTACGTTCCCAGTGAACAAGTTTAAAAACACGTTTAAGCTCCTGATCACGAATAAACATCTGCACCCCTTCTTTAATAGGCAATCCCGAGACGACATCAAAACTTTTCTTATTTGATTCATACCTAACACCATTATGAACAAAGACCAGCTGAATAAAATACTGACCACATTTCAAAAGCGGATACCATTTATCAATCTCAAGCTTTGAAGTAAACTTGTTTCCCGGCTTCAACTCGAAAGATTTACAGAAGGGAGCTGTTGTTATAGGCTTAAGCTCGTTATATCTCTGGCCATACGATATCTCAACCACAAACTGATCACCGCCCTTTGCCGGATCAACCTTAACCAGATCACGCCCGGCATTGAGAAGATCCAATTGAACCACAACGGCTTCGCCACTCACAAAAGCATTATAGGCCGGTTCTAAATAGACCTTATAATCCTGAGCCATAGAGCTCTGAGTAAATGCACAAAATATTAATAACCCAAAAAATTTTCTCATAAGAATCCAATCCATTAAATATCAGGAGCAATTATACACTGTATGACCGCCGCTTGAAAACGCAAAACTGATAACAAACCCGATTGTTTTTTTACTAGCGTCCCATTGGGACGTAGAGGCTTTAGGCTTTGGGCTATAGGCTGTAGGCTATAGGCTGTTGGCTGTTGGCTGTTGGCTGTTGGGTGTTGGCTGTTGGGTGAAAAGCGCCTGGCAATTGTCTTTAATTGTTCAGTTGTGTTTTAAACGCCGCAGCTTTAGTCAACAACGCTTCGCGTTGCATA
>JAQIBS010000183.1 GCA_027858965.1 Kiritimatiellia bacterium | reverse complement strand
GCGTTGCATAGGAGAGATGGTTAAAAGGGTTGAAGGTTAAAAAAGTTAAAGCGGTTAAAGGGGTCGAAGTAGTTGAAGGCGCGTAAAGGCGGAAACCATTTCAACCTTTTTAACAATTTTAACCACTTTAACGATCGCGAATTTCTTGTTTTTTGTAACAGTAGTTGAGCGAATAGCTACTAAAGTGCGAGAGTGCTGAAGTGCGCGCGAGAAGAAAGTGTGTAAGTTCGAAAAGTAGTTGTACCCGCAGCTCCCTAACCCCTTCAGCTCCCTAGCCCCTAACCCCTAAACCGATGTTCAAATTTGATTTACATATACATTCCTGCCTCTCCCCTTGTGGGGATCTTGAATGCTCACCGCTGGCTATCGTCCAGCGTGCAAAAGAGGTAGGGCTTGATGGTTTAATGATTGCAGACCATAACACCTCCCGTAACTCCGCTGCTCTGGCTGAGGCCTGCCGCCGCGAGGGATTGAAAGCTCTCTTTGGAATGGAGTTGATGACGGCTGAGGAGGTGCATTGCTTGGCGATTTTTGATACGATCGAACAGGCTGCGGAGATGACAGAGTCGGTATATGCCTCGCTGCCGAAACGGGTGAATCAACCGGAGGTTTTTGGATATCAGCCGGTGGTCAATGTGGACGAAGAGATAGAAGAGTTTGAGTGGCGAATGCTGAGTGCTCCTTCGCGATTGATGATCCGTGAAGCAGGGGAGCGGGTGCATCAGCTGGGTGGTTTTTTTGCCGGTGCGCATATAGATCGAGCTGTGTTCAGTATTACCTCGCAACTGGGATCTCTCTCCGGTGATGAGGGTTTTGATGCTGTTGAGCTTAGCCGGCATGTTCGCATTGATGATTGGAGGGACAGGTGCATGGGTCTGCCCGTATTGCGCAACTCGGATGCTCATTATCTTGATGGTATTGGTTCAATCTATAATGTGGCAAATCTCAGTGAATTCTCGGTCTCTGCTTTAAAAGAGGCTTTGTCCGCGGGCAAGGTGAGCGGTAGCAGTTGATTTGAAAAAAACAGGAGATTGATACACGGCGCCCGTTGCGTCAAATAAAAACGATACCGAAATCTCTAAATAATCCTTCTTGGTTGCCTCATAATTGATGACACTGTGATTTTATGGACGAACAGGTTTTTTCATTGTATGTTTTCCTGTTTCATTTTCTTGTTTTGTTTATATGAATATCATTCTCAAAGTCCCATCTCTGGATCAATTCGATTGCTTTCCTATCCGCAGACTTGGGCTGGTGTAACGGGATGATCGAGCACCTACCGATGGCAGCACTTCGAGTAATCCAGGCATCGCCGGACGAAGCCGAACTCCCGAAGGGAGTAGCCCGAAGGGCGGTCGGCGAAGGACGGCGATGCCTGGATTATTATTCATTTCTGGCACAGTTTGTAGTCAGAATTTCATTTCTGCCTGAATTGCTTTGTTTCCTCGTTCCCTTGCAGCAACTTTTTGTGGATTTATTCGAAGTAAAACTTTTAGAGGCAGAACTTTGATCTTCAGATCTCTTCGTAAGAGCAACGGCCAGCTTTCTAAGTTTCCAGTTCATTCGGCTTCTGAGTTCACATACGTTGTTCTCTTTCAACATCTGTCTGATCTTATCTTTGTTTTCTTCTGAAACATCCTCGGAGGCAAGTAATCTTTGAGCAGGTGTCATTGGATGTTTTTCATATTGCTTAATGTATCTTGACCCATCCCGTCTTTTTGATATTAACCTCATAGTGGGAGTGTAGAGGTTTTTCAGCAGTTCCTGAATAACGCATATTTCATTCATTAATGGAATTAACGATTCGTCATCAATTCGTCCGTATCCAAATAGCTGTCTGACTTGAACTCCGTTTTTCTGTTCCACATGGGCATTGTCGTTCTTTTTGTAACTCCTTGAACGTGTTCGGGTTACATCCGGAATATACTCAGAGAACTCACGTTTTAAATGACCATTTATAAACTCACCTCCGTTATCTGAATTAATGGCAATAACATCGAAAGGACATTCAAATATAAATGCCATAATCTGGCCACATACGCCTACGGCTCCCTTATTCCACACGCAACGGATTCTAGTCCACCCGGTTCCTACATCGGTTATGGTCAGGCTCCAGACACAGCTGCCTTTCATTGATCCACCGCAGTGAGCGACCGTATCAACTTCAACCCACCCCGGCCTTTTTGGATATTGATCCGGCCAGATGTCGATCTTAAGAGGAACCTCCTGACGATGAGCTTTCAAAGAAGATACTCTTCTTCTGTTTAATGATCCCGTCCTGACCTTTACCTTTCTAAGCCTTCTGTCGATTGTTGATGCACTCATCCTTATAACTTCATCTCGTGCGGATGGAGATATCGGTTCATATGCTTTCAAACAATCCAGATACGTGGGGATAACAGGCTTCAGTAACTTGCCACAGAGCATGTCTGAGAGCTTCCACAGTTTTACAAGAAGTTGTGTCCCCTCTGTTGTCTCTCCTGAAGGTCTTCCCCGCTTTTTCGATCCGGTTTTCCTTTTACGAAGTGTCCTGATCGCATGCTTTCGTGACAAACCTGTCAACTCACAGAATCCGTCCAGAACTCTGCTCCTGGCTTTCTTTGTTGTCATTCCTGCATATCGTCTACGCATTACAGCAACGTGTTGCTTTTTCTCATCATATGACATTTCCATGCCTCTATTTTGGGTATCATCATTTTTGACGCAACCT
>JAQIBS010000135.1 GCA_027858965.1 Kiritimatiellia bacterium | reverse complement strand
TAGTAAACCATCATCAAAGATAAGACATCTCTTGGTGTTATGCTTTTGATGCACCGCAAATTGAAACGACAGACTGGGACTAGGCGCGGTTTTACCCACAGATTTAGCGGAAGAGGCACAAAAAGGAGCATGATAATGTCGAAGTTCGTAATAACAAACAGATCTACCAGTAAAAAATATACGGTGGAAACGGATAGCGATCCGCTGTTTCAGGAGATTGTGGAAGTGTTTTCCAATGATGTCCTCTACACAGTCAAACCATTTCAAAGAGATGTAGAGTTCGAAGAGTTGAGTGACATATATATCAATCAGGTTCTGCTGAAAGATGCTAATAAAAACGAAGGTAAAGACGAACGCAAACCTTTAGGTGTTTATATGCCCGGTGGTGGTTTGCCGAACATCAGAATGCCTACAGATGAGACTCCCGAAGAAAAAACCCGCTAAAACACAACAGGTGCGTTTTCTTGCAAAAAAAGGTGCATTATGTCAGACGAAGCAAAAGCAGTTCAAGCCGTAGCAGAATCAGCAGGTAAAGGCATAGACTTAACAGATCGGATATGCGGCTACTTTGCACATGTCATGCAGGTGCCGGTAGCTGAGTCTACAGGCATGCTTGCTGATTACCTCAAGTTCAAACGTTTTGAACGGCAGATTGCACTTGTTGAAAAAACAAAAGCGATAATTGGGAGTAAGCCTTCTTTGAAAGAGCTTCGTGCCGTCCCGCCCAAAATTGCCCTGCCCATATTTTACGGTGCATCTATTGAGGAGGATGAAGACCTCCACACGATATGGGCCAGGCTTCTTGCATCGGCTATGGACCCGGATCAGCCCCAGCCGCGTGTCGCATTCGCGGATATCTTGAGGCAAATGGATTCAATGGATGTTGTGATACTTAGTCAAATGCATGAAATATTCAATAAAGAATTAGAAAATGGTGAACAAAAACGAGTATCGATGCTTCCAATAAGATTTTTTACTGCTGGTAAAGGTTGTCCCGAACAAGTAAAGTTGCGTTGTTACCACTTGATAAAAAATTTAACCTTAGACGAATATGAGTATCAAGTTGCTATTGACAACCTTAAACGTCTCGGATTGTGCAATTCATATATTTCAGAGAAGGGTATTGAGGTTGACGATGAAGAGTACGGGCAAAGAACTATTGGCTATACCTCTGTAAATGGCGGTTATCATGATATGTGTTTAACTTCACTGGGCCTGGCTATGATTGAATTGTGTAATTATAGAAATGAAGAACATACCCAAGTAGAATAAAAATGGCAATTTATGTGATTCTGAAAACCAAGACTAGGGGGGAGCTAGACTTCAGTTTGAAAGTTAGCTTTTTTGAGTAACTGTTTCGCTGATTCCGCCCCCTGATTAGGCGCATCGGGATCAGTCCTTGATTTAGAACTTAGCGGCGGAATCGTGAGCTTCGGAATCAATCCTTAGTTTGAAATATGCGAAGCCATCTCTAAGTGCAGGTAATAGTGGTGCAAATAAATAAATCTGGCAAAAGAATGTCGTATTAATGAGCTATCCAACTAATAAAATTATGAGTTTCTTATATTCCTTGCTTGAACAATGTATGCCGTTACAAGCAAATGACCTCAGAGGTGAAAAATGACTGACAGCTTTGATGTTTACATCACACTTCTCAAAGAGGACTTGGATAAGTTTGGTATTGCTGCAGGTTATAAGCCTGGATGCAAATGGTGGGATAAACTCTACAAAGAAGTTAGAGCACCTCAAGTTGTAACAGTTTCTGTACTTTACTTGAATGACGCTTTTTATAGCGCACGAAAAAAAGCGAGCGATGGAGGACTTGTTTTTTGTGGTACACACGACAGCGGCTCGGAATACCCTTCCTTAATGTTTGTTTCTGCAAAAAAGCGCATGGTTGAAAAAAGGCTCGACAGATACGGTCGTCTTGTGACAGAGCAGAATCCGTCAGTAGAAAGCTATAAAAAAACACAAGAGTTCAATGAGACTATGTCAAAAGTTGAAGAAAAATTTTATTCTATATTTGTTGATTTTACTATTAAGAGAGCTTTTCCTATCAGACAACACATACACTTTATACCATTAGTATTCTTTAAATATAAATCACCTTATGAATTTTTTTGTGCTTGGGGCCGTGTACTCATTTCTTCAGAGAAGCCCATGTCATCTACGTCTAACAAATCAATAATAGTCATTCTCCCCGGAGGAGTAGAAATTGAAATGATATGGTGTCCGCCTGGCAGTTATATAATGGGAAGTCCTGTTAAAGAAGAGGGGCGCGGCAACGATGAGACGCAACATCTTGTAACAATCACAAAAGGTTACTGGATTGGCAAATATCAGATTACTAATCTACAATATGCAGCAATTACGGGGGTAATTCTATCTCAATGGATAAGATCTCCAAATTATCCTGCAGAAGATTTAAGCTGGGAGGACTCTCAGGATTTTGTCTTCAATTTAAATGCAACTTATGGCAAAGATGTATTTCGACTGCCTACTGAAGCTGAATGGGAATATGCATGCCGGGCAGGAACATCAACTTCGTTCGCAGGAAATCTTGACGATTTAGGATGGTACGGTACCAACAGCAATTCGGAAATGCATGAAATCGGAAAAAAGTCTCCCAATGCCTGGGGGTTACACGATATGCACGGCAATGCATGGGAGTGGTGTCAGGACTATTACGGTGCATATACCGCTGAAAGAATGATAGACCCGAAAGGTGCAATCCAAGGTAAAGAACACGTATTGCGAGGGGGAAGCTTTCTTGCCGATGATAAGAAATGCCGTTCAGCTGCCCGTTATAACTCAATTTGCGAGGAGTGGTCCCAATCTGGCATGCGGCTGGTAATGGATCAAATACCACTCGAAGATTGTAAGGGGTGGATCCAATCTGTAAAGCAGCTGATGATAGATCAACTACCACTCGAAGATAAACCGATTATCACCAATGACACCAAGTCGAGATTACCTGCGGGGTATGTCGAACGCCAGAAAAAACGGGAACAGGACACTCAAAAGCAGATCAATGAATCCGCTAAAAAGTGCGAAGAGTCAAGCCAGAATGTGAACAGCGATAACCCTGAAATTCTTACTAAAGTTGTTGGTGTAACTTATGACAATCAGAATGGAGTTAACCGACAGAAGATCATAGCCTGTTTGGCTTTGAACAGCAGGTTAACACTCTCAAGAGATCACGAAAACAAGTATGATCCGAACGCCATTTCAGTACTGGATGAAAGTGGGAATCAAGTAGGTTTTATCAACAAAGAATTGGCCACATCGTTAGCACCGAAGATTGATGCCGGAAAAGTTTTTACGGTTTCATTCGTTTCTTTTTCAGGCGGTGATCATGGTTATTCACGTGGCATAAATATCAGGATTCAATAAAATCAAAATGCACGTAATTGTTCCAGGCAGAAACTACTTAGCCCCAGCCTGCTTTAGTAGTTCTATACTTTCATATTGATTGTTGTGTTGCGCAATTCCAAAAGCCGTGTTGCCATTAGTGTCCTTATCATTAACAGCAGCACCATGGGACAATAATTCTTTGACTATCTCGTTATGCCCTTTTTCCGCCGCTATCATCAGAGCCGGTTTGCCATGATCGCCCTGCACATTAACATCGGCTCCCTTGGACAGCAGTTGCTTGGCTACCTCTACATGTCCGTTTTCTGATGCATGAATCAAAGCGTTTTTGCCATCATTGTCCTGCACATTGACATCGGCTCCAAGAGACAGCAGTTCCTTAACAACTTCGACATGCCCTTTTTCCGCTGCTATCATCAGTGCCGTACGTTTATAATTGTCCTGCACCGCAATGCGGGCAAAACAATATCGTCTAATGTCCAGCAGTTCCTTGATTACCTCGACATGCCCTTTTTCCGCTGCTATCATCAATACCGTACGGCCATCACAGTCTTGCGCGTCAAAACTGAATTTATAATCTTTCTGGGACTCATAACCCATCAGGAATACAAGATTTCTGTTATTGATTGCTTCATGATCCAGCAGTTCCTTAACAACTTCGACATGCCCTTTTTCCGCTGCTATCATCAACGCCGTACGTCCATCAGAGTCCTGCGCGTTGCAATCAGCATCAAAATTCAACAATGTTTCAACGACATCAAAAAAACCTTTTTTCGCTGCCATCATTAAGAGCGTCTGACCTTCAAAAATTCTATTAACATATTCGCCTGTTGCCAGCAGGCACTTTGTCATCAATACATCGCCTTCCAATACGGCATCCTTTATAGGAATTTTTATTTCAGCTTGCTTTAACAAACAAGCTACACGTTTATAATCCCTAAAACTTGTGACTTTCGCGATTTGTTCCGCTATAGTAGAATAAAATGCACCGAAAAACAGCAATATCTCTACTATATCAGTAGACACCAATCCGGCACTCGTCAATGCTATATTTCCCTCCCCATCTTGTTTGTTCGGATCGGCTCCATGCAACAATAATTCACCTACTAATTCCAAGTTTGTGCAATTCACTGCTTCCAAAAGTGCCGTCCGGCCACGATTATCCTGCGCATTGGGGTCGGCACCATGGGTCAATAGTTCCTTACCCACTTCCTTTGCATTTTTTGCGATGCTATAAGTGTATAAACTGGGTTCACAATACTGTTCGTCCCTGCCATCACAATCGTGTCTCATATACATATGAGAATAATCTGCTACAGGCTCTCCGTTAGCATCAAACCTCTCAACATCATCGTAATCCCAATTTTCGAAATTACTCAAATTCTCTTCGCGTTTATGTAACTGATACTTATTTAGAGGCATTATTGCCTCTAACAAAGCTGTCCTGCCCTCCTCTTCCTTGACATTGGCATCAGCACCGAGAGCGAGCAACTCCTCTATTATTACCAAGCAGTTGAATGTTGCTGCCATCATTAGAGCAGTATTGCCTTTAGTATCTCTGGCATTAACGTCGGCACCATTGGACAGTAATTCTTTGACTATTTCGATGCCCCCCTCTGCCGTCGCAATCATCAGAGCAGTGATGCCTTTATCGTCTCTGGCATTAACATCGGCTCCAAAGGACAATAACAACTCAACGGTTTTTAAATCTGCAACAGATATTGCATGCACCAACGCAGTCCTTCCATGAGCACCCTGCGCATTAATATCGGCTCCCTGGGACAGCAGTTGCTTGGCTACATCTACATCTAATTTCTCTAATGCATAACTCAAAGCCGATTTGCCATCATTGCCCTGCGCATTGACATCGGCTCCCTGGGACAGCAGTTCCTTGATTACCTCTACATGTCCTTCTTCCGCCGCTATCATCAGTGCCGTACGGCCCAACCAATCTTTGGCTTTGGCATTAACATCGGCTCCATGAGTCAGTAGCTCCTTGGCTACCTCTACATGTCCGTT
>JAQIBS010000018.1 GCA_027858965.1 Kiritimatiellia bacterium | reverse complement strand
GGATAAGCAAGGAGCCTGATGAGCGAAGCGAGTCAGGCATCGGTCGAACCCCTTGGGGCACAGAAATGAATGAGAGATACAACAACAAAAGTGACAACTTTTTTTCAGGACGCGACAAGTGGACCCTTTTAACTCTCGCACTTTAGCACTCTCGCAGTTTTGAACTTCTTCCTCTTCAACACTTTCAACGATTTAACGATTTCTACATCATCCGCGATTCCCCTCTCCCCTACTTTTTGTTAGAATAAAAAGATGAAAGTAATATTCCTGAGATGCAGGGAGGGCGCCGTGATTCCCTCGTATGCCCACCCCGGTGATGCGGGCATGGATATATGCTCCTGCGAAGCCGCCATTCTCCAGCCGGGAGAGCGCAAACTAATCCAGACCGGACTGAAAATGGAGCTGCCCGTTGGGACAGAGGCACAGATCCGTCCCCGCAGTGGTCTAGCAATCCAAAACGGCATTACTCTGCTGAATACCCCCGGAACGATTGATGAAGGATACAGAGGTGAACTCGGCATTATCATGATTAACCTTGGACAGGAGTCGTTTGAGATAAAGCCAGGCATGCGAATTGCCCAGATGGTTATTGCCCCGATACTGAGAGTTGAAACCGTCGAGGCGGCTTTGCTGTCGGACACAATCAGAGGTAAAGGTGGATTTGGATCGTCAGGGTTGTAAATCCACCACATCAGGCTTTAATCAGATGGGCTCCGCTCCGCTTTTTTTACTATGCTATCCTTTACCCCGTGCCATTCATTTGTTATATTTATAACACTGAATTATGAATTTTTAACAGAAATCACTGGCATCTCACAGGCAATGTGCATTTGACCTAATAACCTACAGCCTAAAACCTAACAACCTATGCGTCATATGTGTCCTATGGAACGCTAATGGACAGGAATATCTTTATGAGTCATGTAATTGCAATTGACGGCCCCTCAGGTGCCGGAAAATCTTCTGTTTCAAGGAGCGTTGGGAGAAGAATGCGGTTTCTACACGTAGACTCTGGAGCGCTCTATCGAATTATGACCTGGCAATGCCTGCTGAACAAAATTGACACATCCAATCCTGAAGCTATAGCCGAGTTCTCGCAATCAGTTGAAGTTGAATGCATACCTGAAGAGGGAGCCATCACCTACAGGGTAAACGGAGAGAGGCCCGGCAACGCGATACGGACCCCGGAGATCAACAGACATGCCAGTCCGGTTGCAACCGTCAAAGCTGTACGCGACCGCATCACACAATGGCTTCAGGAAATGACCCGTTTCGGCAATATTATTGTTGAAGGCAGGGACATTACAACCGCTGTTTTTCCTGACTCCCCCGCACGTTTCTATCTGGATGCCAGCGCAGAGGCACGCGCCGAGAGACGGCGAAAAGAGGAAGTTAAAAAAGGTATAGCAGATCAATCAGTGGAAGATGTTAAGAAGTCCCTCTTAACCCGTGACAAAATTGACTCAACCCGCAAACACGCCCCACTCAGAAAAGCGGATGGTGCCTTTGCAATTGACAGCACCAGCATGACATTGGAAGATGTTATTGAAACCGTTATCGAGGCTCTGCCTGACTCCTGGAAAAAGGATCTCAAATGACAATAGCAGGATGGATTACAATGGGGTTATGCTGGATTGTCGTAATTGGATTATGTTTTATCATGGTTTTCAAAACACTTAAACCTAATAAAAAATAGGAAATATTTATAAACATGAGCGCTGAAATTTTAAACGGAAAATCACTTGCGGCCGATATGCGGCTGGACATTGCATCACAGGTTGCTGATCTTAAAGAAAAGACAGGAATAACCCCGGGCCTGGGTGTTATTCTAGTAGGTGTTGACCCTGCATCCACATCATATATAACCGCAAAAGAGAGAGCCTGCGAAGAGGCAGGCATGTACTCAGAAGATGTTCGTCTACCAGCAGAAACTACAGAGAATGAAATTCTGGCTCTGGTTCAAAAGATGAACAATGATCCAAAAATAAATGGTATCCTTGTTCAACTCCCACTGCCGAAACATATCAGTGAAAGCGCTGTTATCAATGCTATTGCGCCGGAAAAAGATGTGGACGGTTTTACACCTGTCAATGTGGGACGGATGATGATCGGACAAACCTGTTTTCTGCCATGCACCCCGCATGGAATCATCCAGATGCTTCTTAAGGCCGGGGTAGAGACATCTGGGAAAAATGCTGTGGTTGTTGGCCGCAGTAATATTGTCGGCAAACCAGTTGCGCAACTGCTAATGCGTAAAGCAGAAGGGGGCAACGCCACAGTAACCGTCTGCCACACAGGCACAAAAGATTTGAAATCATTTACACTGCAAGCCGACATACTGGTTGTCGCCGCTGGCCGCCCAAATACAGTGACCGGCGATATGATCAAACCCGGCGCGACAGTCATTGACGTTGGAGTTAACCGCATTCCAGATGAGACGCGTCCAAGAGGATACCGTCTAGCCGGAGATGTTGACTTTGAGTCAGCCAAAGAACGCGCCTCCCTGATCACCCCGGTTCCCGGTGGCGTTGGACCAATGACAATTACCATGTTGTTATACAACACACTTGAGTCTGCTCGTAGAGCGACTGAAAAATAACTCGCCATATTTATTCCCGCACCAAAGAGGCACACCCCTTGAAACTTATAGGCCCCGCTGTTTTGGCCTGTGACGCAACAGGTAATCTTAAATCCAGAATCGGAACTGTTTTTTTAAAAACACCCGGCATTGTCACCCTTGGGCCAATGCATATCCTACAACGGCAAACCTGGATTGACACCCTTAACAGCGATCGCAAAGAAGAGGGCAAACCTCCACTCACACCTGAAGAGGAACAGGATGAGATGGAACTCTCAGTTGATCTGCTTTTTGACAACGAAGATAAAGTCGTTCAAATCAGGCCTGATCCGGAAGAGATGGATATGGCTTTTCTCGCTGATGAAATGCTGCAGGAAGTTATTTCCAAAAAAAAGATTGTTTATCTCAACATTGACAATTGCCAAGTCCGCAACAAACTGATGATGAAAGGCGAATGCTGGCGCATGGGACAGCTCTCCTCTGATCCCATTCAAATGAATCTACTGCTCTCTAACTCACGGATCAGCATTAACAATTTTCCTCTCTATTTTTACAATAAAAACACAGGCACACGTTTTCTGACACTTTATTCATTCAAAAGCATAGGCCGAATGCCGGATAATGAATTCAGAGAACAGATACTTGAAGTAGCAGCCAACACTCAGAAAAAAAATTATCACGGAAGACCGGAAATTGATATTTTTCCGCCCGACTGTGAATTCAAAAACAGTGCTTTCGAATCAATCGACAACTCGGATATTACAACTGAAGAGTTACGCAGAGAGTATAAAATCCTTTTAGCACAATTCACTCAGGCCGTACCCTATGGATTGAAAATTGAGAATGTTGAAAATATCGAGTGGCGCAATCTTCTTTTTGAAACAGTTACACAGTCACGCAAGTCCAAATCAACCTGTGAAATTCTAAACAACATATCACCTGAGTTCTATAAACAGATCCAATGGCTACCGGGTGCCACTATTACAGAGGACAACGAACTATTATTCGACAAGGTTTTTGATGAAGCCAAAAACAACCCGAATGATCCCGTGCTGGCAGAAATTTGTGATTCCCGTGCTAAAGAATTTATCATGAACTACCTGCGGCAATACCATAATATTGAATACATAAATATAGGCCGCATTTCACGCTCCCTCTCCAAAAGCAGAGCTTTTGACTCAACCATACGTTCCAATGTTTACATTGTTCATTTCAAATCATCTGACAAAGACCGTACATCTCTACGCATAATACGTTTTCAAAAATGGTGTATCTATGAACATTTGGAAAAAGGAAAGAATCTCATAGATTCAATCTTTGAGGCTGTCAATTACACCGACTACATTTTCAACCGCCGATTAGCCTGCACGCAACTGGGCATGCATCTTCCCAAGAAATTCTTTACAAGCCGAATCAGAGAAACATACAAAGGCAGCAACCCGGACCCTGAAGCATACGGCAAACGACTCTGGGTTGTATATTTCGAAAGAGATTATGTAAATGGAATTGCCTCCGATAAACTTCCCTGTAAGCACTACGAAAGCGAGGAGTTCTGCACCAAACTGGCTACCCTGCTCGGAACTGCTGCCGCAATCAATATTATCGTAGGACGAGCCTCAAAAAATGGCAGACCTCTGTTTGACGACGGTGATGAAGTAATTGACATTGATAAAGATAGCGGCATGCCTATTGAATTGACGGTTTCCGACCATACAGGAACCTTTAACAATTACAAAAAATCACTTTTTGAAAGTGCATCTTTTTATGCTTCATTTATTATGAATCATGCTTCAAAAATTGACAATCCGGATATTTTTATCGATGCATTCCTGAAGGCTTTTAAAGTTAAATTTGAATGGACACAACGGGAATATGCCAAGCGACAGCGGGCTTTTGACAGACTCTTTATCGACCTCCCGCTGGATGCAGCAGGAAGTCTGGCCTATCGCTGGACATTAATACTTGAACGAATGCAGACAACAAACGTTGATGATCTGATTGACGCAATCCGAAATCATTTAAAAGAGCTTCGATCCATATGAGCCAATATATCCTGCTTGACGGAGAAGAGATCTGGATAGAAGATCATCCTGCAAATATTATTTATCTGTTTTCCCTCCCGGAAAACCCTGACGCGATCAAAGAAGAGATTATACAGGGAATCTATGCACGAGAGACAAGAAAACCACCCACAGCCATTGCACAGAAAGTCAACATCCGTAAGCTTTTTGAAATGGCTGGACCGGAAGCATTCAACCTGGCTGGCAAAGCGCACCAGATTCTTTTCTGGAGGCATACACATCAGTACTGCGGAAAATGCGGATCTCCATTAATAAGAGATCATGCAGAACATGCAATGCTATGCACCGCCTGCAAACTTTTTTTCTATCCACGCATTAACCCAGTGGTTATTACATTGATCCATAAGGGGGATGCTATCCTGCTGGCAAAACGCACTGATCCAGGGTTCAATCACTTCTGGAGTGTTATCGCCGGATTTGTCGAAGCCGGAGAGCCTCTGGAAGAGGCTGTGCAGCGGGAAATCACTGAAGAGGTCGGTTTAAAGGTCAGGAACATTCGTTACATCAGCAGCCAGCAGTGGCCCTTTCCTAACAACCTGATGGTAGGCTTCTACGCAGAGTATGACTCCGGCGAAATCACACCAGACGGTGACGAGATTGCAGAGGCACAATGGTTCACAAAAGATGAGCTGCCTCGCATACCCTCAAAGGTTAGTATCGCCCGGCATTTGATTGACTCATTTTTTGAAATGTAAGGGTAAAATTTAAGGGCGCAAGCACCCCTACTGAGCAAAATCCGGGGCGCAAGCACCCCTACTGAGCTAAATCCGGGGCGCAAGCACCCCTACTGAGCTAAAGACCCAACCCATCGAAGGCACCGCCGAGTGAGCCAAACGAACCACCACTCTGCGATTTCTTCCAATCAGAGAGTTTAACTTCATCATCACCGCTACCGCGGCTCTCCCAGATTGAAGGGGTGGTCAACGAAATGCGGTCTCCCTCGACAGACTTCACCACCACCTTGATCTTATCTGATGGCGGAAAACTCAGTTCCAGCTTTGCCACAGGATTCCCACCTTTAGAAACTCCGGATTCGCTGATATGTAAAAGCCCTGTTTTACTTTCAGATAGGCGCACAAAAACACCAAAGGGTTGAATCGACTCAACAAGCCCCTCAACCGTACTTCCAACAGAAAGTTTTCCGGGGTCAAGAGCCTCAATACGACGATCAACCGGCTTCAGACTAATCCGACGGCGTTCCAGATCAATTTCATCCACCTGTAGTTCTAATTCCTGTCCCTCGCTAACAACCTCACGAGCGGACATCAAACGACGTCCATTACCAAGCTTACTAATAGGAATAAGACCTTCCACGCCATCACCAATCTCGGCAAAAGCACCAAAGCGTTCAACTTTAGTGATAACACCATTGCAAATAGTCCCTACTGGATATTTGGAAGCAACATCATCCCATGGATCACCCTGTGCTCCACGCAAGCTCAGCGAAATCCGATTGGCATCCCAGTCGAGAGATTTAATTGCCACCTCAATTTTATCGCCAGGTTTTATAATATCTTCAATTTTTGCCCCTCTCGACCAGGAGATCTCTCTCAACGGAATTAATCCCTCAGCTCCACCAAGATCAACAAAGACACCAAAATCCATGATACGGGTGACGGTACCAGGAGCAATCATCCCCTCAAATAGATCCTCAATCAACTCAAGACGCTGCGCTTCGCGCTCTTTCTCCATCAGCTGACGACGACTGACAATCACATTGGTTCCGCGATCATCATGGTCATACTCAGAGATCATAAACATAAAGTTTTTACCGACATAGACGGCATCATCCTGACGGAAGAGATTAATCTGCGAATAAGGGCAGAAAGCACGCTGTCCATGCACTGAGATCTCATAACCTCCGTTAACCTCTTTTTCAACCTTCCCATCAACAGGCATCTGCCGGCCGTAAGCATCCATTAAAGTCCGCTCTACGACTGATTTCGAACTGATTTTGGTGGTAAACAAAAATGCGCCATTCTGCATACCGGCAAAAATCACATCAACGATATCTCCAATCTGCACACAAACATCACCTTCGCTGGTCAACATATCCTCAACAGGAATCAGCCCTTCGCGTTTGGCATTTACCTCGAGAGTTACATATGCCCCTTTAACCTCGGAGACAACCCCTTTAACACGTTCTCCGGGGTCAAAGCCATTACGGTAGTTAGTTAACTGCTGATCCAGCAAGTTCTCGAAATCAGCCATTGATACTTTTTGATCACTCATTATCATCACTCCTAATAAATTTTTTCTCTATTTCTTAAAAAAGGAAGGTTCGTCCTTCCTCATTAACGCACATCACGCGGTTTCAAAACAGTTAACCCAAATGTCATGGCCCAGGCATCATCCATCGGCATACGTTTCAACGCATGACGCGGCCCCCATGAATCTGAATAAATCACCTCTTTTGATTTTTGATTAATTCCAATAACCAAACGTATATGCCCCAAAGTTCCATTTATACCAAGATCTGGATTTTCCGGGTACTTGCCAACAAAACAGGCCCAGAAAAGAGGTACCCCCTGTCTAACATAGTTTAAGATATTCTGCTGAAATTTCCGATAATCCTGATGTTGCTTCACCTTTGAATCTTTTAAAACAGCAGAGTCCGCAGCAGAGCTCAAAGCAGAGAGCACACCCAAAGCAGCAACCATGACAAAAATATTTTTTAAATATATCATACCATCAGACCAGCAACAGCTGCGCCTATAACAGGAGAATCATCTACACGCACAAGTTCATAGGCAATGTCTCGGTTTTCCAGGAGATCCTTGAGCTCATTCTGCACTCTCTGCTGAAAATCAGCGGCAAGAGTTTTGTAATATGTTGATCCATCAACATTTACGCACACCGGAGATTTCTGATCTTTTCCAGCACCGGTTTTAATAATGGCCGAGGCAATATTAACAGCCGCAAGCACAGCCGCCCTTTCATAAACCGGAGTACAGAGAGCTTTAACAATCTCGCGATCAGCATCGCTGAACGACGGGTCCAGGAAAGGATTATCATCATCAGGTTTATCACCGCAGAAATCATCCAGGTCGGCATTGGCAACGGGCTGCCAATTACCACCCTCTCCATCCCAGCCGAGAATACGTTCAGCAGCCGCTGCCGAGAAAAGTCCCGCCTTGGCAGATTCAATCAGCACTACGCTCCCTAGAAGACCGAGATAGGCACCCGATATCATCTTCTCAAATGTGTACGAACCAGGATCATTTGTGCGCTGATCAAGCAGTGTATCAAAGCGACACTGCTTAATGTTTTTAAAGCCGCCGGACTCCACATTAATGACCATAGAACCACCGACTTGCAAATCAGATCGTTTAGTTATATTGGCGTTACTCTCAACATAAGCAGTGTTAGTGCCGGTTCCCAGGATAAAACCAACATACGCGGAATAGCTATGCGAAACCCCGGAACTTTTACCAGCAAGCAACGTAGCAACCGTATCATTCAAAATAATAAACCTGCGCGAAATATTCTCTTTCTCCAGTTCATTACTCAACCCCCTGCCAACCAGCTCTCCGACAATACCCGGAGCCATAATCTGTTTGGACCAATAAAGCAATTTCGCATCGCAATCCGGGGTAATTTCAGCGGCATAGGAGAAGCAGAAACCTACTGTCGGATTAGAGACAGTCAGGTTGGGCGTAACAAAGTCGGCAAAAGCTTTAAAGAACTCATCATTATTAAGTTCCTCTTCCGTACCGGGCATGGAACGTTTTTTAAACTCACCAATATTACATACGCCCTTTTCATTCATTTCAACCACAGCTGTACGGAGATTCGTTCCACCAGCATCCAGCACGACAACCGGCTGGTTGATTCTGACCTTTTTATCAATGGATATAAAAGAGGGAATCATCGCCAAAGATGAGGCTTCCCCCTTCAGACCGGCTGTCATCTCCTGATCAAAAGTACGCAGCAACTCTTCACGGTCAATCCCCGCAACATCCAAACCATTGAACTTCAGAAAATCATTAATTCTGTCTAACATCCTCAATCTCCACAAACAGTTGAAAAATAGGGTTTTATTGTCTCTTTTAAGCCCTACTCTTGTCAATATAGAAGAGTCCAAAACAGAGATAAAAAAGGACACCCGAAAAGGCATCCTCATGGAAAAAATAACGCTACAAGCTCTTGTCGGATTCCTTACATTCTTATTTTTTTTGCCTCTTCCGCTAAATCTATGGGCAAGATATGGCGTTGCGGATCACAGGATGTCGTGTGTTCCGGTAGTCTTTGTCGGTATTTCTCGGTTGTGATGGTATAGGATTATCTCGTAACAAGATATTTTGGGCGTAGATTAAGAGATATTTGCGTGTACACCTACTCTTACACGCAAATCTCCTCAGCATAATCAGGGGCACAGGAATACTTTCTGACCCACAGATTCTGCGGAAGACCCTTTTTTTTGTAGCAGAAGTTGACGGAACAGCAACTATAGTTGCAGTATAGAACCGGCAACTCCGGTAATCTCTCTGCCATTCATAATAGGCGCAAAAGAAATTTCAGCCTGAACCTGTTGACCTTCAGCGGTGGAGACAACAATTTTTTCATGCACCTTTTCGCCTGTAACAGACTTTGCAAACGCCCTGACAGCATCAGGCAGAATTTCAATAATACGCACTTTTTTTGCCTCTTTGTCATCAGGAATCCCAAACGCGTCAATTAACGACTGGTTCACAACCGAGAAGTACCCCTCCAGATTACAGGCAAAAGCCGGTACCAAAGCCACTTCGAATGCAGAGGAAGACTTACGTAACTCCGCCATAACACTTTTTCTCTGCTCTACATTTCTAATGGCAAAAACAACATTATCCTCTCGGGTCAGGGAAAGTGTGCTCACGCCAATCTCCCCCTTAAACGAATCTCCACTTCTCTTATTGCAACGTGCCGTAATCAAAACTTGATTACTCTCCGACAGATTTCTCTTTAAATGAGCAAACATCCGACTGTTCATTCCCTTGATAACCTTATTAATCGGCAAGTCCCATGCATCTTCACGGGAGTACCCCAGAACCTTAAGCACCCTGTCATTGCAATCAACCACATTACCATGGTCATCCAGAACCAGCACTGCATCATACAGACCGTTCATCAGCTGGTAATAAAGCACTCTCTGATCACTCTTTGGTTTTATATAATCCAACGAAGCAACTGAACGCTCTTCTTTATTACTAATGGTTTCAGGAGCCTCCTTGTTGCGCAAATGTAATCCGAATTTGGGCTGATCTTCATTAGATACCGGCTTATGCTCTTTATTGATCACTTTTAATGCCGAAGTAGTTGGTTTAATTGCTTGAACTTTAACACTCTGTTCTTTTTCTTTATTTCTTACAGAAACACTTTTGAGTTTTACAGGAGCAGCTGAAGCTGACTTACGGACTGGAGTTAAGACTGGATGTCCATCCGATCTTCCACCATCAATCACTCCAGGAATTGAGCGTGTCGAAAATTTTAAATTACTATTTTTTGAAAGATTCACAGGTATTTCCTTTTCATCCAGATCCAGTTTATCATGAATTTGTGGCGAAGGTATACTTTTTTCAACCATCTTATTCTCTTCAACTATCTTTTTCTCTTCAACTATCTTTTTCTTTACAGACTCAACATTTTTCTTAACTACATTCAAACTCGAACCTGATGCATCTTCGGCGATATCATTTTCGCCATTCAAACCCGTTGGAAAAACAGCATTGTTAATCACAGCACTACCGACAACAGATTTTTTATCCGCCTCACTAACGCATTGATTGGAGTTATCCCCAATCTTTCTCTTTCCAAACCAAAATTTTCCAGCCATAAAACTATCCTTAAATTTTTATTCACAATAATATTGAATCAGATGTGTTTTAAACAACATCAATTTATGCAATATTCATGCCACTTTTATTACACCGAAAAAATACCATGGCACGAAACCTGCTTTAAAAATAATTTTATTAACAAATCAGGGATGCTATTGATGATTACAAAAAGTTATACTAAACAAGATCTTGTTCGGGAAATTGCCTTTACTGTTGGCTTAACGCAAAAAAAATCTCGGTTCGTATTGGATGCACTACAGTTTATTGCATATCGAGAAGCATCTAATAAAGGTTTTACAGTACCGGGATTATGCAGAATGGACGTAATAAGGCGTAAAGAACGCAAAATGAGAAATCCTCAAACGGGAGAAAAAATTCTCATTGCTGCGCATGATGCTCTAAGAACACGTCCTATTAAAAAAGCAAAAAATGCTGTAACCCCACCTCAGAAAAATTTAATTACCTACCTTCCCTCCGAAAAAAAGGAACCGGATATATATGATGATTTCAGTAAGGCTGTGTCCTTCAGATGCAAAAAATGCGGCCAGGAAATTGAAGCCCCCATGGGTGCTGTGGGAGTTAAGTCGGAGTGCCCGGTTTGTAACACAGTCATTATAATCCCAGACAAATCTGAACCTGGAACCATGCATGGCGGACCGCTACCCAAACCGAAAGAAGAGCCTAAATCAGTTATAAGCATGCCGCAAGCTGCCAAAAAAACCGTACCTTCACTTAACACACCCTTTGCTCCGCAGGAAGAAAAAAACGACAAACCTCTTAATGGCGATGAACCGCCAAAGAGTGATTCCAGCAAAAACCAGACCATTCGAATTGATCTGGCATCACTCGGAATTGAAGAGGAAAGAAAGACCGAACCTAAACGCATGATCTCCTTTTTCTGCAAAAACTGCAAACAGGAGATTGAGGCACCGACCGATATGGCAGGATCATCATCTGATTGCCCATCCTGTGGAGTTGGATTTGAAGTTCCGTTCTTCTCTGACAAAGGAACCTTGCACGGTAGCGATCTTGATCATAATGAAGATGAGATACAAAATATAAAAGGACGTACTATCAGAATTGAAGTACCTGACGATATCTAAACTAATTCACAACCCGGCACACAACCACCCACCGATAACAATCAAGCCTGTGCTCAAAACACAGGCTTTGCTATCGTGATTTTAGTGTTTTTTGTGGTTAATATCTTCGTGTATTCCGTGTTCTTCGTGTTCTTATATCATTTTCAGCCCTCAAAAGGTCGAGTGTTGACGGCTGTTCCGATTTTAGCTTTAGTTGCTTTATTCCACGCGAAAGATGCTAAGCAAGTCGAGATGCGAATTCGCGCAATCCCACAGCATCCGCGTCGGCAGCCAGCTGCTGGTATTGTTCATCCGTAAGCGATCGCAATGGTGAACGAACGCCCCCGCAATCCAATCCGATATACTTCATAAAAGCCTTACCGGTGGCAGGCGATCCACCATGTTTAATCAATACGGCAATCATAGCATTGGCCTTCTCCTGCAACTCCTGAGCCAGGGCCATATCACCACTGTCATAGGCTTTTCTGATCATATGATAAACAGGAGCGGTATAATTAAAGGTACTACCGACTGCACCTTTTGACCCAACTGCCAAACCGGAAAGCATCATTTCATCGCGGCCAAAAAGCATATCATAACGGCCATCTTCAAGACGCACGCATCGGGCAAAATCCATAAGATCCTCATAGGTAAACTTAACTCCGGTCAAAGTAGGAATCTTATCTGAAGCGCAAGTCAGAAAATCATACATCGGAATCGCAACACCGGTGATACAAGGAATCTGGTAAAAATAGAAAGGCGTTGCGGGAGCACCCGATGCCACCTTTGCACAGAAATCGACCAGATCTTCAACCTTTGAAGGCTTAAAAAAACAGGGTGCCATACAGGCGATAGCATCCGCTCCATTAGCCTCAGCATGTGCCGCCAGCTCTTTAGCAGCCTCAACTGAGGTATGTCCCACATGCGCAATCAGCTTCAGCTCGGTTCCTACAAATCCCTTCCAGCGTTCAACAATCAGATTCCGTTCGGGAACTGTCAGCGAGAGACTCTCACCGGTAGTCCCGCAAACAAAGGCACCAGTAATGTCATTTGCAATCAATGAGGCTGCCTGTTGCTCAATCGTCTCATAGTTAACTGTTCCATCTGCAAACATCGGTGTGAAAGGAGCTGACACCAGCCCCTCTAATCTGAAACCATTCATCTATTTGTATTCCTTCTTTATTTTGTTAGAAATCTCATCAAGTTTAAAACGTGTGCAGACAACCGAGTGCTTACGGTTGTCATCCCAGTGTTTAGTATAGGTTGTCGCCACAATTGTTCCATCTTTCAAAAGTTCCATTCCCGGATATCCGGTATCTGTATAAGCCCAGCCATATCCATCACGCGCTGAACCCCTGTGGTTTAGCAGTCTGATTCTAAAATCGCCCGGTCGTGCATTACGAATATCATCATAACTACCAACCCATGCAACAAACTGCCCGTAGGTTGAGCTACCCAGAGCACGGTCCCTGAACGCAATCACCCAGCGTCCATCCAGCGCCTGCACCCCCACATGGCGGTCACCGGAGAGACCCCAGCATGTATCCACAGGAGCACTCCAGGTTTCTCCCTCATCTCGACTAAAGCACATCATGCTATTAGCTGTATGGTGATTCTCGCGAATCAGACAGCAGAGTTCTTTTCCATCTGGAGATCGAATAACAAAGGGTTCACAAAGATTCTTGCCAGGCATCTTTGCAATAATCCGCGGCTTACTCCAGGTTAGCCCCCCATCCTCCGTAATGCTCATCATCACACCCTGATCGTTTGAACCAGCTGCTGCACGCATCTGTCCGAAAGCGGCCGCACGCCCCCCTGCAAGGGCAACAACACCGGTAAAGGGCATGCCGCAGGGAAATCCCAACGGGGGCATCTCCTTCCAGCTTTTACCACCATCCTCACTCATCAGGCGATCGATACCACGGGAGCTGCTGAAAATCCACAGACGCTCTTTTCCCTTCTTATCCACAATTCGATAAATAGAGGGACAATTGCGGTGTTTTATAAATTCGGACGGGAGAGTATCATCCAAGCGTTTCCAGGTCAAACCCCCATCATCGCTACGTGCCATCGGCCCGGCATGCCCTCCGTGATTTATACACCAGACACAGAACATCGTCTTCTTATCCGGCATCAGCAAGGTAGTAGGATGTCCCTGATATATCTCAGGAGTTCCAGCAGCAATCACTACCTGACGGTACGTATCCCCTGAAATATCCACCAGCGGCAGACGGTCGTTAAACAACTCTTTATATGCCATTGGTTTTTTGTTATCCGGTGTCTTCATAGCCAGCGCAGCAATCTCCTTTTCAGGAAGAAGAACATCATAGAGCCGCACATCACTCATCAAGCCACAAAAAGGCCGGTTTCCAGCGGATGTATTTCCAATAAAACCTTTTCCCTCCTTTATAGGTTTAAACGCCCCGGTCTTTTTTCCGGCTGCAAAATCCAGCATTTTACCGTTAACATAAAAGACCGGTTTTTTTTCTGGTGAGTTTATTCCATAACTTACAGCCACATGAGCCCAGTTGTTTGTCAGGAAAAAAGCCCCTGATCCACTCCATGAGCCCATTTTTCCTTGATGAGAATGACCGTATGTCAAAGTAACCCTTCCCGCATGATCTTTAGCGAGATGTAGATAACAGCCGGGAAGCGCCATCACCCGGGGATAAGGTTTATCCACATTCCCCATGCCTGTGACTTTTACCCAGGCAGCAATGGTCAGATTGGTCATAAACGGAGAATCAAAGCAGGCAAACGACTCTTTGTCATTTGAAAACCCAACCGCATTATTATTAGCACCAAGCCCAACGGCAACAGCCTTACCAACAACAGCATCATGCCCCTCCCCTGAACTATCCGTTACAATCGCAGCCCCCTTGGCATCAGTCATCTTCCAATGTCCCGTCAGAGGTATGGATGCATGCATACACCCTCCTCCGACAACCAGAGCCACAGCCAAACAAAAATACGTTAAATAAAAATTCTTAATCAATTTCATATAATAGTCTTTCCTTAAACAACAAAACAAGGTGTGCGGGGTTAAACTGCATATCCTCAACCCATAACCACAAGGAGGAGGGTTTGGGTTGCGAGGACTTTGATTTTTGAGGCTATTGCCGTGCCCGCGAAGCGGGTCAAAAAGCTCGTCCTGGCAATCTTAGCCCTTCTCAGCAACCATTGCACCGGTGGGACATACTGCGACACAGGCGTTCACCGTTTCCTGATCCATATCATCCCAGGTACGACCCAGCGGTGGTCCAATACGGGCATCAAAACCGCGTCCATGATAGGCAGGGCCGATCTTGTCGCTGGGGTGCTGCTGCATCTCTCGTACACAGCGTCCACAAAGAATACAACGGGAACTATTAAACTTAAATCCAAAAGCTCCGCTCTCGCGTACAATGGCACGCGTTGTTCCGGTTGCATTGCCCTGTTTCACACCCAGAGAACCGCAGAGATCACGCAGTTCACAATCATCCGGCCTGCCACAGCCGCACTGCAAACAACGTCTGGCCTCATACACCGCGAGTTCCTTATCAATCGGAGTACTGCAGGAATATATTCGCAATCCCTTTTCATCAGCCATCTCCAACATAAGCTCATCAGAGAGACCCTTCATACGAGAGCGGAATTTATGTGTTGACGGCTCCTTTTTCACGGAATCAACCGCTACGTCATCACAGAGCATGCGATGAATTGCACAGATAGCCACAGGACCACCGAGCTTAGAACGACGACATACCTTTTCACAGGGCGTCTGACAAAGAGAGTCACCACAGACAAACGGATATTGCAGTGCCAAGTTTTTGGCATCTTCCCAATCGCGCTCTGCCACAAGTCCCAGCATCTTCTGAACAGGCAAACCTGATGGACAGGCCATCCGGCAGGGAGCTTCGCAATCGGCAGGATGGTCGCTGAGCAAAAGTTCAAGAGCAGAGTTGCGGATAGCGGTTACCTTATCCGAGTTGGAGTCGAGGTTAAGCGAGTCAATGGCCACTGTGGCGCAGGAGGGCATGATCTTACCGGTATCGAGATCTTCCACTACGCAAACGCCGCAGCCACCAGCGGGATGCAATCCCACCTTATAACAGAGCGTAGGTATGTAAATGCCTGCAGCGGTGGCAATTGAGAGGATAGTTGCGCCTTCGATGAATTCTACTTGTTGTCCGTTGATTGTCATAGTAAGAAAGGTTAAAGTGGTTAAAAAGGTTAAAGAGGTTGAAGAGGTTAAAGTGGTTGAAGAGGTTAAAGTGGTTGAAATAAGGTCAGACAATCATAAGCCTGACCTTTAACTTATTCAACCATTTAAACTATTTCAACCTTCTACTTTAAGCAGGAAGAATTTTTTCTTACCACTTCGCAGAACCATCAGGCGATTTTCTATCAGATCATCGGTGCTGATTTTCCGCTCAAGTCCAGCGGCCTTGACATTATTGATACTCAGGCCACCCTGCTGAACCAAGCGACGGGCATCGCCCTTACTGTTAGTCATTTTAGCAGCGGCGATCACTTCGAATGCGGGTTTGCCAATCACCTCATCGCAATTGAGAGTTCCAGAGGGAACATTGGAAAAAATCTTTTCCAGATCCTCAGCGCCGAGTCCTTCAAGAGAACCACCGAAGAGAACTTCAGTTGCCTTCAAAGCAATGTTAAATCCCTTCTCTCCATGCACACAGCGGGTCAACTCTTCCGCCAGCACCTTCTGCGCTTCACGGCGTTCAGGTTCACTCTCAACGCACTTGGCCAGCTCATCAATCCGTTCATCCGAGAGGAATGTAAATATCTTTAGATAGCGAACCGTATCAGAGTCAAGCGTACGCATGAAGAACTGATAGAAATCATAATACGAGGTTTTATCAGCATCGAGATAAACCGCATTGCCTTCGCTTTTGCCAAATTTATTGCCATTGCTGTCGCATACCAGCGGAAAGGTCATACCATAAACTTCTACCCCGGCAAGCTTACGAACCAGATCAGTTCCGGCAGTGATATTACCCCACTGATCCGTACCACCAATCTGCATGCGACATCCATACTCTTTATAGAGATGATAGAAATCGTAGCCCTGCAGAATCTGGTAGCAGAACTCGGTAAAGCTCATACCTTCGTCTGAGTCGAGGCGTTTCTTAACACTCTCCTTACTGAGCATCTGGGTCATGCGAAAGAAACGACCGACATCGCGCAGGATATCAACAAAAGAGAGATCCTTAAACCAGTCATAGTTATTTACCATGATGGCGGGATTTCCGGAGTCAGGATCAAAATTCAAAAACCGGGAAAGATTCTCTTTGATGCCCTCAAGATTGCGTTCCACTGTTAGTGAAGTCAGGAGATTACGCTCCTTTGACTTGCCGGAGGGGTCGCCAATAAGGCCGGTAGCACCGCCAACCAAAGCAATGACCTTATGGCCCTGCCGCTGCAGGTGAGCCAAAGCCATAATCGTTACAAAATTACCAGCCTGCAGACTCTCGGCCGTCGGATCGAATCCTGCATAAACTGTAGTGGGGCTGTCCAGCAGCTTTTCCAGGTCAGGGCTGGTCATATCTTCAAAAAGGTAACGGTCCTTGAAAGTTTGTAATACGTTCGCCATTTTCTTTGTGTTCTTTGTGTTCTTTGTGGTTACAATAAAAAAATATAAGTCAAAAAAAAGGGGCGTCTGTTGCCAGACGCCCTTTTTTCAGAAACGATTACTGATCGCCAGGATGCCACTCTTCGCTTTCGCTCTGTGCGAAAGCATCATCGAATGCAGCAGCCAGACCAACCAGGTTTTCACCAGGTTTCAGATCTATAACATTCAGATCACGGGTCAACTCTTCAACCTCGGTCTCATCCATGTTAACAGCTTTGATACTCAAACCGATACGACGTTCTTCACTATCGATCTTAACGATACGGGCTTCAACATCGTCACCGACCTTAAGAGCATCTTTAACCTTTTCAATGTGCTGATCAGAAATCTGTGAGATATGAACCAGACCATCAACGCCATCTTCCAGCTCAACGAATGCACCGAATGAAGCGATCTTGGAAACACTGCCCTTAACAATCTGACCGATTGCAAAACGGGTGGTAATTGTGTTCCATGGATCATCGCTAGCCTGTTTCAATCCAAGGCTGATACGCTGATCACCAGGGTTAACCTCAAGAACAACAGCATCTACCTGCTGACCCTTCTGCAGGACCTCGCTAGGATGATTGATCTTACGTGTCCAAGACATATCGGAAACGTGAATCATACCGTCAATACCCTCTTCCAACTCAACGAATGCACCGTAAGTTGTGAAGTTGCGGACCTTGCCGCTGATACGGCTGCCAACAGGATAACGATCCTGCACGGTGTCCCAAGGGTTATCCTCTGTCTGGCGGATACCAAGAGCAATCTTCTGGTTATCTGCATCAATGCTCAGAACAACCACGTCAACCTCATCACCACAAGCCAATACATCAGAGGCGCGGGCAACACGTTTGGTCCAGGAGAACTCAGATACGTGAACCAGTCCTTCAATACCAGGCTGAATTTCAACAAACGCACCGTAAGGCACAAGGTTAACAACCTTGCCACGCAGGCGGCTGCCAATCGGGAAGTTACCTTCGATATCCTGCCAGGGATTAGGTGTAGCCTGTTTCAGGCCAAGTGATACGCGTTCGCGATCCATATCAACGTCCAGGATCATCACATCGATTTCCTGACCAACCTTAAGCATTTCAGACGGATGCTTGATACGGCCCCAGCTCATATCTGTGATATGCAGCAGACCATCCAGACCTGTCAGATCAACAAACGCACCGAAGTCGGTGATATTCTTTACGCGGCCATTACGAGTCTGTCCCTTTTCAATGGAAGCAAGCAGCTCGCGTTTTTTATCAGCCATGCGCTCTTCAACCAGCTCACGACGGGAGACAATAATGTTCCTGCGCTCATTGCTGATCTTGATAACTTTAAATTCAAAACTTTTACCTACGAATGCGTCGACATCTGAAACAGGTGTCACATCAACCTGAGAACCCGGCAGAAATGCATCAACGCCATCTACATCAACGATCAGGCCACCGCGCACTTTACTACGGATAATACCAGTAACAACGCCACCCTCTGTATACTTCTCTAATACTGCATCCCAGCGTAGCTTCTCGTCAGCGCGTCCCTTGCTGAGGTTAACCATGCCGTTGTCGCTCTCAAGCTCTACAAGCAGGACATCAACAACATCACCAACGTTTATAGTTGATATATCTTCAAACTCGTTAGCGTTAATGATACCTTCAGATTTATAGCCGATATCAATCAGTACTTCATTACCTTTGATACCACTGACTTTACCCTTAATGATTGAGTTTGCAACGAACTGATTCATCTGCTCGCTCAGAGCTGCCTCCATTGCCTCGTACATTGGACCGGTTTTGGGTTTTGCAGCTTGGGGTTTACGAATTGCCATATGAATGGGTTTCCAATCTGGTTAAAGAGAACCATTGCTGATTTTGCATAAAATCAACGCTCTTCACTCAGACGTTTTAAGTGTTAATAAAAATAGGGTAGCGTTTAGTTTACCGGTCACCCGACCGGAAGAAACACACCCTGCAAATGCCCCTATCTGGGACAAGAAGGTAAAAATAATATCAAAACCCTTCGCTTTGCGCCACTCTAAACCTTAATAATTATCATTTTTTTTAATAGCATCCCATCAGTCTCCGCCAAGCCTACGCCCTGACACGTAGAATGCAAGAGTTTAGGACGATTCGCAGATGCGCCCCTTTTCCTTTAATTGCACAAAAACAAGATGATAAAGACCTAATAATTTGCTATAATATGGCTAACATAAAGGAATTTACTGAATGAACAGCACGCGCAGAAATTTTTTAGGATCAGCCGCTATAGGGACGATTGCCCTCTCCAGCGCAAATGCACTAGCTCAATCAAATAAAAAAACAATCCGCATTGGAGTCATCGGTGTTGGATGGTATGGGATGGTTGATGCCAAAGCGGCCCTGAAATCCGGTAGCGTTGAAATTACAGCCATCTGTGATATAGATAGCGAACACCTGAAAAAAAGTGCAGCTGAACTGGAAAAGCTGCAAGGGAAACGACCAGCAGAGTTCAAGCTATATAAAGAGATGCTTGCTGCTGGCAATATGGATGCTGTTATTATTGGCACCCCACCGCAATGGCATGCAATGCAATTGATAGCCTGCCTTAAAAAAGACCTTGATGTCTACTGCGAAAAACCGCTGGCCTATGACATTCGCGAAGGACGCGCCATGGTTGATGCCGTCAAGGCCTCCGACCGTATTGTCCAGATTGGATTCCAGCGTCGACAGAGCCCAGCCTATCAACAGGTCAAAGAGGCTATAGCGAGTGGTAAAATCGGAAAGGTAATTCAAGCTGCCAGATAGATCAGGGCTACCAATCCACAACAACAGTCCAACTTGCCATGATTGCCTATGAAACCAATTCTGTTGTCAACTGGAACCCTGAAAAAGAACAGATTGTTAACAACCCATCAGCGTCGACACTTCTGAAACGGGAATACCGCACACCGTGGATTCATCCATACAAGGTGTGAAGAGAAACGAAGTGCGCGAATGCGAGAGTTGTCTTTGCTTCGCAGATTCAAGGCAGGAAAGGGAGTTTATTAATTGAACGCATTATTATTAGTCGCTCACGGCAGCCGCCATCAACAATCAAACGACGAGGTTTTTGAACTGGCAAATCAGCTCAAGAGAGATGACTCTATCAACTATGATATCGTCCATACGGCTTTTCTGGATGTTGCTAAACCCTCGATCCCAGAAGGTATCGTAGCGTGTATTAAAGAGGGAGCAAGCTCAATCACCCTGATTCCCTATTTTCTCAACTCCGGCCGCCATGTTGTTTCTGACATTCCCGACATAGTCAAAGAGGCTGCAAAACAACACCCCGATGTGTCCATCAAGATTGCTCCTCACCTGGGAGATTCAGACCTGATGGCGGGTTTACTAATAGAGATAGTTAACTCGATGCACTGTTAGTTGCTTATAGCTCAGAAGCTGCAACAAACAGCCGTCGCCTTCGGCTTCCGCCGCCGCTAAAGCTAAGGCGGGATAAAATGGCCGTCAATCATCAAGACCGTGAAGGGCCGTACAATCATGGTGCAGTACGGTCGCTATAGCCCACGCCCGTATGATCGCATCAATCTAATCTCCGGAACCAAAGGTACGCTTCGCTCTTATCCATTGCGTGTGGCTCTTGAACCAGCGCCGCATGCTTGGCTGAACGATCAAGCACTGGCTGAGCTGAAGGCGAAATATACCCATCCGCTGTGGCGGAAGATTGGCGAGCTAGCCAAGAACCATGGCGGTCATGGCGGCATGGACTACGTCATGACGTACCGCCTTTGCCATTGTCTGCTGAATGGCTTGCCTCTAGATCAGGACGTGTATGACGGCGTGACGTGGAGTTCACTGGTGGAGTTAACCGAACGCTCGGTGTTGCAAGGCGGCAGCGCTGTCGAGGTGCCGGATTTCACACGCGGCGCATGGCGCACGGCGAAACCCTTGGGATTGGTCGAGGTATAAACCTCGGCAACAAGGAAAGACACAAAACGATAACGGGATGCATGCAATAATCCATCCGGGGATCTGATTTGACAAACAGGATCAATAACAGTAAAATAAACGCATCCAACTAGTCATATGGCAACCCTGCAAAACTAGCTTTCTGGATAAACGAAAGTTACAGAAATGGCAAAAAACAAAACCCTGCTCAAGACGCTGATCATACTCTCTCTTATTGCATCTATTGGCACAGGCATCTATTTATACAAAAATGCTATTCTGAACAAACAGCTAGCAAAAATAGATTTCGGGTGCAAAGCTCCTATAAGCATTCAGCCATATTGGCCTCATTCAAATCAGGCAATTGACGACAGGCTTACACAACTGAAGGAACAGCAAAATAACCTAACAAAAAAAATCAATATCATGCTGAAAGAAGCTGCTGAACAAACCAGGCAGGGCAAAAACAAAAATGGCTATTACAGAATACGTGATTTCAAACACCTGAAGAACGAGCGTTATCAATTAAGAAAGCAAATTGCCCAGACAAAGCTGATGAAAAAAGGCAATATGAGTACGCTTGAAAGATTTGCACACAAACATAATCTTTTTTTCAAGAGAGAGATACTAAAACGCTTTCCAGAAAATGCACACGAAATCAACTCTATCATTAAGATAATTGAACACACTGATATTTATACAGACAAAAGAATTTTACATATTAAATTCTATAACAGAACAACTGCCTGGATAAAAACCGGGGTAGAGTATGACATTAAGAGTGGCAAAGGAGAGGCACTTACTTTCAGAAGAAGATATGGGCATTGGATTCTTGTAGATAAAAAGCACTGGAACGTAAAATAAAACCGAATGTTAACCAATGCAATTTTAACCACTTTAACTATCGCGAATTTCTTGTTTTTTGTAACAGTAGTTGAGCGAATAGCTACTATATCCGTGCTACGCACGAACGGCATAGCGCAGAGAGCATAGCGCATGGAGAAGAATCAGCGTTGCCAAACAACGCTATGCGCTCTGCCCTATGCGCTATGCCCATAACGAAATGAACCCACCGACAACATGTTTTTAACGACCAACTTGTTTGTCTTGCCCTTCGGTGAAGGGCCTAACGCTGATGTCCCGCAAGTTCGAACGTCCAACATTGAATTAAAGGTAGCGCTCCGCGAAGTCAGTCAAATTCTGAACATAAAAAGAGCGAAGGTTTATTCCTTCGCTCTTTTTTATCATTCCGCCCTCGACTTCAACGCCTTGAACGTTTTCAACTACCAGTTGATAGGCTGCAACTCAAAATGAGCCTGAGGATGTATACATGCAGGACATACAGATATAGCTTCGCTACCAACGTGAAGGTAACCACAGTTACGGCAACGCCAGACGGTCTGCTCTGAGTCGCGTTTAAAAACAACGCCATTCTCTATATTGGCAGCCAGAGCGCGATAGCGTTCACCATGGAATTTCTCGGCAACAGCAATGCTCTCCATTGCTTTTGCAATCACCCCAAAACCCTCTTCACGAGCGACTTTTGCAAAGTCAGGGTACATATGCTGCCACTCATGCTCTTCACCAGTTGCCGCATCTTTAAGATTATCAAGTGTGTCACCAATAACACCGGCAGGAAGTCCGATATTAATCTCTACTTCACCACCCTCAAGAAACTTGAAAAGGCGTTTAGCATGCTCTTTTTCCTGAGCGGCGGTCTCTTCAAAAATTGCTGAGATCTGAACATAGCCATCTTTTGTAGCCTTGGATGCCCAATATGTATAACGATTACGTGCTGCAGACTCACCGGCAAATGCAGTTAAGACATTCTTCTCAGTCTGGGTTCCTTTTATAGAAGCCATAGTTATATCTCCTTTAGTTGTTTTATTGTTTACTTGTACATAGTATCAATCTTGCAACGATAACACAAGTATTAGAAGTACTAAAAAATCCAGCGCAAATTCCGTTGAATCTCCCGCAAGTGAATTAATGCAAAATAAAGTAGTGCAAGCATCCTGCTTGCCTTAATAATAAACCAAGCAGGATGCTTGGGCTACTTTTAATGATGTTGATTGCACCGATTCAAGCACTTACTGTATGGAAGGGTCAGCAAAAACATGAACCAGAGGCAGACGTTTACTCAAAGCATTTACACCGGGCATAAACTCGGAAAGCTTCATATCGGAGGGCACAAAGAAAAACAGGACAGCCACCTTATTATCAGCCCCCCCGACCTTAATCACAAGAGGTTCCAGTTCAGACCAATCTTCAAAAGGATACTCCTTAGGTGTCAGCTTAGGGTCAAGCCCCTCGCCACTCCAGTCCTCTTCAATAAAAACCAGTTTTTTCTTAAGAGCTCCCGATGTTTCACGGGTAATAGTGACTTCAAAAGGTTGTGGATTACGCCCCTCTCTTTTGCGCCAACTCTCCTGCGGCAATAACGCCTGATAATAGAGACCCTTGGTTGCCCTGCCATAGAGTTTCAAACCGGTACCATCAAGAATTTTAAAAAGATTAGCTGCATCACGGGCCTGTTTCAAGCTAAGGCTCATATCAAATTCAAGTGTAACGAATATATCTTTACCAGCTTCTGTCTGTGATCGCATCCATGCAATAGCACTATCAACAGCCTCACTGCGCTCTACTCCTGCTCGCTCACACTTTGTATTCAAATGCAGGGCGCCATCCACAGCCATAGCTTTCACTTCAAGAGGAAGCACCTTTAAATCGCTATTCATCGGACGTAAAATCACCTCCAACAGGGTTCCATAGGGTATTTTTTCCACTAGAGTCAATCGACCATAAACCTGACTCTGACCAACCTGCTGCGGTAGATCAAAGATAGAACTGCTCTCATTATAAAGGGAGACAACGGAACAGGGCGCTTCCGAATCGGTCAGACAGCGAGATTTTTCATCCACACTTTCCCAATCGCCTCCTGTAAAAACAAAACCATCGGCTAAGAATGATTTATCCGGTTCACTGTCTTTAAGAATTGAACTGAACAGACGCTCTTCAGCCCCATCGACATCCATTCTTCTAATATAGATCTGAAAACGTTCACCAAATGACCAGAATCTGAACTGAGTGCTGTCAACACACGCACCCCGCTTTATTCCAAGAGACTCCACAGCTTTAACAATATCCCCTGGCGAGGCAACTGTAACGGCAGCCGCTTCATAAGCGCGATCACTCCCCGGGCCGACCATCAGAAACTCGGTAGTCGTGCCTCCTGAATGTCCGACGGCCTCAGCCAGCAGACGCACCTCACGTTTGGCTTTATCGGCAACCACGCCTCTCAAGGCCAGCGTACTTTTATCAGCATGACTCTCCTGCCAGTTTTTAACGGCATTAGTATTGACAAGAGACCATCCTCCAGGACCTGTAAAATCAACTGCAAATCCAGATAATGAAAGAGAAAAAAACAAAGTTGCTATTAAAAATCGCATATGAAAATTCCTAGATCACCCAATTTTGTGACTTAACAAACTCAGCTAACTTCATATCATCGGTCTGTACCTGATCACAGAACCAGTTAATCAACCACTTGCTCATCGTGATGGCACAGACATCTATATCGCAAGCACTCTCAATCTCAACACAACAGCTGTCAGTTCTATCACGAAAGATATTATGCTTGGTATAATGCTCCTCGTAATGTGGATAATTCAATGAACGCATAAACTGCTCCTCTGTATCAAAGTGCTCAATGGCATACTTCAACACCTTATTCATCTCGAGAGCGAGAGCCGCTCTAGAAACATTCCCCTGTTCAGCCATTTTAAAGAAACTATCAACCAGGTCAGCATACTCATCATGCTGCTTGTCAATTATAGGTATTCCTGTTTTTAAAGCATCTCTCTCTGATCTTAACATCATTTATCCTTTTATAACCAAACCCTGTGAAAGAGGTTTTCTGATTTCTTAACTTAAAATAACTTTAACCGATTCAGCCAAATTTCACCATAAGAATATCCTAATGAATCTGCCGCTGGGCGCAAGTCAGCTTATGTTGCGCGCAGTTATTATATAAAATAAACCCGACGGGTTGAAATTATTGTAGTTGCCATATTAAACATCTATAAACCCTGAAAGGGTGAAATTATTTCTGAGCGCTTGTTATAATGTCACCACCTTCGGGGTTCCACCTGGATTAAAATTGTTTGTATACAATAATATCAGCCCTTCGGGCTTAACAAAACAAGCAGGATGCGCCCATACAACGCCTGACAATCAATGCGGCTTTTTCCATATCCAGCTCAGTAAATCATATTTGCGCCTCACATGACACTTTCCTCCGCATTTACCTTCCATAAATTCAAGACGTGTACACCCCAGACAGGGATTTAAAAAGAAATACTTCAACTTTTTGAAAACTCCGCAACCGATCACAAAAATCAGTGTAATTCCGAACGGCCAGTGCCAAACAGGTGATGTAATATTGCCGATAATCTGATCCCCCATTGTATCGCCGAACATCAGAGGCACACAGCACTGTTTAACAATCAGATTCCCCTGTTGTCTATACGCATGATACTGATAATCCGGAAAAATAAACTGATCCGTAATCACCCCGGCCGCAAGCGCCATTACCACCAGCATCAATGTATAAAAGGCCATTGTTTTCCAACCCATTAAATGTCGGATCGCATTCAGCTCACCGAGGTTAGTTGCAGGACCGGCCAGCATATATGCAACGCCGGCTCCGGGGCTGGCGCCCATCAGCAACAATCCCTGCACAACAGGTATGGATGGTATACTACAGGCATAAACAGGTATGCCAAGAATAACCACGTAAAGCAGAGTCGAAAGGTCCTGTTGCCCCAACCAGGTGGATATCCACTCCAGCGGCAGTACAGCCAGCAGTAATGAAGCAACACACAGACCTATCACTATGTCAATACTGACCTCCGCACCAAGATCAAAAAAGGACCATCGGACGCACTCTTTAACTCTAACACCAAAAGTTCTATCCTCCATACAATTACAGTCATCACAGGATAAAGAGAGATTATCTTCTTCAATATCCGCTTTAATGCCAAAAAGACGATTACCCAGCACGCCGATTAAAAAAGAGCTGAACAGTGCTGAGAGGAGAAGAACCAACGTGACTTTACTCCCAAGCAATCGGAGTGAGAGCAACACCAATATGGGAGATAAGACGGGAGCAGATGTCATGAAAGCCAGAACATTACCGGTGGCAGCTCCGCAACGATAGAGACCCAACCCGAGAGGAATGGTTCCACACGAGCAAATTGGCAACACACAACCAACGCCCACAGATTTTAAAAGCGCCTGAAAACCGCTTCCCCCCAGATGTCGTTTTAATGTAAGGTGCGGCACCCAGGTTCTGACAGAACCGGCAATGAGAAAACCGAGCACAATATACGGCGCTGATTCCAGCAATGTATTAAATAAAATTTTCAGCATACTAAAGTTGCTTTCCTCCGTAATGAAATCCACAGGCATCCCATCAGTCTTCGCCAAGGCTACGCCCTGACAAGTAGGATGCAGTCCGTTAGGCTTTAGGTGGTTAGGCTTTAGGCTTTAGGAAAATCACAATTTCATACACTTCCTTTTTAAAGATCGTTTGATAATTTCAAACAATTGCAAAGCGCTTTTCGCCCAACAGCCTATAGTCTAAAGCCTCAAGCCTCTACGTCCCAATAGGACGCTAGTAATTAAATATCCAATATCCAACACGGAACTTCCAATATCCAAGTTAACAGCTACTATTACTCAGAAATCAGCTCGGCCTTGGCCTCATCAATAAAGAAGGCCGCATTATAGGGTTGTGATGTATCAATACGAAAACGCCCCTGCACCTTGGCCCGTGCATCAATCATCTCCTCACGGGAGAGTATCCACTCTTTACTCAAATTGGCCACAATTGTCCAGCGCATCTCGACATCAGGCATTGTATCACACCCATAGGTCATACCAGTCAGCGGAACAATATCAAAGAAAGAAACGGCCACATATTCATCATCAAATATCCGTGCGCCATCCCCCCTGAAAGCAACGGCACCCTGAATAGAAATGAGTTCCCCGTCCATAGATTTCAGCTGGGAGGGTATACTAAATGATGCTCTTCTGCCATCAATAATGGTAACCCGAACCCGATAGAACAGATCCCACAGCGCTCCATTTGAGTCGTTTTCAAGGTTGTCAAGCGTCGGCATCAGACCGGCATCACGCAGCTCGATCTTGCTGATTTCTATCCAGTAGAGAATAGCCAGAACTGCAATAACCAAAAGTGCTGTCACAAACTTTTTCAAAATATACCTAACCCGGGCTCCGCCCTCTACCCAATTTTCTTACCAAGAAGTTCGTAGCGCAGCATAGCCGCAACCAAATTTTCTGACAGGATTAACAGGATATTACTGCTCCAAGAATTATTTCTCACAGAACACGGAGAGAAAACCACTAAAGATATTACTCTGTGAACTCTGTGCCTCTGTGAGAGACAAAAAACGTGCATTAAAAACAAGATGATTACTGTAATGGAAGGATATCCCAGATAGGAGCCTTGCCTTTTTTGCCGACCTCTTTGATTGTACGTGGCCAGCCAGACATTGGTTTAGCATCCGGGCGAGTTGCATCAATCTCACGATCCCAGCTTTCAAAGGTAATCGTTCGCTCCTTTTTATTGAAACGAACCAGACCGAAACCTCCTCGCTGGACCTTCTCTTCCGGATTGGCATATGCATACATCGTAATTTTATTATTAAAGCCATCCAGGTAATCACCGGTATATGGCAGAGGGCTGTTCTTCTCGCGATTAGCACCGGG
The DNA here is from genome assembly GCA_027858965.1 of Kiritimatiellia bacterium. Lineage (GTDB taxonomy): Bacteria > Verrucomicrobiota > Kiritimatiellia > RFP12 > UBA1067 > M55B167. The sequence goes on along the minus strand of JAQIBS010000018.1, from coordinate 59,752 downwards.
TTTTTTATCTGCAGGCTCCCACCAGCGTTTATAATAATTATTAACAATAGCCGGAGCAACAAAAGCAAAAGGGCCATCTCCGAACTCTTTAATGCCATGACGTATCAATGTTGTAATATGCTGATCACCAGCCAGGTGGACAGCGCCTGCATCCTGAATTGCCTGCAGGGCTTTATTGCGTCCTGTCTGTGGCCAGCCATTGCTGTCCAGATCCGCATGCAGCAGATTTTCATAATTACCATGACGATGGGCGCCGCCGCAGAATCCGGTCTGGGAAAGAACAACTTTCATACTGACATTATCCCACTGCTGACCCCAATCTTTCAGGAACAGAAGCTGACGGTCACCAAGCAGTTTCAATCCCGGAAGATCTATCTTGGCTGGATCATAATTGGGATCACGAACATGATCAGGACGCGGCCCCATCTGCGGAATCTTTCCAGATGGTCCGCTTTTAAACTTGCGATCCTCCACAATGGCAAAATCGATACCGCCAAGGGTCAAACTGGTATAATAAACACCTATACCCTGCAATACAGGTGTTGGATCATCAGGGTCAGGCAGATGAGATGTCTGACAGCGTTCCACCATCTTCACATACTCATGGTGATAAAAATAGCCACCATCATGTCCGGCTGGAGTCGTTGATTTCTTGCCGCCCTCACCCCAGAGATTACCATGGCCCACATCATGATCATCAGGAATTGTAATACAGGGCCTATCTTTAAAAACCTCTCTGAAATGCAATCCGAAAAGCAACCAGGCCGAGGTATGCTGAATATGGTCATAGCTCTGATCTCCTGCGAAGTAGAGCAGATCCGGGTTGAAATATTTAATATTATTAACAATGTCAGTTCGTGGTTTGCGATTGGCATTTGAGTTGCAATTCAGAGAACCGACCACAATCTCATCCTTGTCAACAGGATCCTTACGAATCAGCCCCTCAAACATAGCATTTTTGCCGTGGCGTAAACGATAGGGTACATCCTTAGATTGATCCCAGCTCTCGATTCTAAAAAGGGCCGACCAACCGATATCATTCACAGTCTGCGTCTGGACCTCTTTCCATTGGTCATTCCGCTTGAGCTCCAGACGCACAGTACGGCTCTCTTTTGGATAGAGCGGAAAAAGCTGAGCGGTCATTTTCATTACGCCCTTCTGAACCGTATACATACCAAAGCAGACCACCTGATCACGCGGCACATCGATATCCACAATTTTAAAAGGACGCCCGCGTTTGTTTGTTCCTTGCTTGGGCAGGTGCTTCCACCATTTATTAATGCAATGCGAATCAAGCTTTGCCGGGAAAGGCGCAATCACCGGCGGTTCTCCGTAATCGACCTCAGCTGTAACAGTAGAGAACGTCAGAATGAACACCCCGATTACGAGATTACTAACAAACAAACCGTTCTTCATAATTTTTACCCCTTCTTATTCAAAACTCATGCCATCAGATCATAGTTCCGTTAAACTAAAACAACTTTTAACAATGTAATGGCATTATTTTAACGTTCAAAAGAGCAAAAATCAATACACTACTTGAAATATGAGGTGGCGTTATCAGGACGGATATGCGTAAGAGTACCCTTATAGTGCCGCAGAGAAATTGGTTCATAAGGATAATTAGCTATCGCCTCTTCATTGATATCAACCCCCAGGCCGGGTTTATCATTGATATACATACAGCCATCATCAAAACGTACCTCTTCATTACAGATCTCCGCACGCCACGGCACATCGGTTGCCATTGTCTCCAGCAGATAGAATCCTGGCTGTGATGCCGCCAGCTGCAGAGTGGCGGCGTTAGCAACAGGTCCACTGGGATTATGAGGACAGATCGGAATATGATGTGTTTCAGCAACAGCAGCAATCTTACGAAGCTCGGTGATACCCCCGGCATGCGATACATCCGGCTGAACATAATCAGAGCCACGTGCTTCCAGTAATGATCTGAACTGCCAGGAACCATAAAGCCTTTCGCCAAATGAGAGTGGAACGCTGGTACTGTTGCGTAAATCGGCAATCGCCTCAATGGTATCGGGAATAATAGGCTCTTCAAACCAGAGAATATTATAATCCTCAAGCGCGTGAGCAATACGCTTGGCGGTTGGCAGATCAAAACGTCCATGTCCCTCAATCAAAATCTCAGTACGCCCATCAACAGCTTTGCAGACCTCATCAATGCAACGCATAGCCTTACGAAATGCCGCTGGTTCCAGATTCCGATAGGCAGATCCGAACGGATCCCATTTGAGACCCTTCCAACCAGCACTTTCAACGGCCTCCAAGGCCTTTGCTCCAAACTCTTCAGGTTCTTCAGCCCCGGCAAACCATCCATTGGCATAACAGGGCACCTTATCACGCATTTTACCGCCCAGTAGACGCCAGACCGGCACATTCAGACTCTTACCAAGGATATCCCAAAGAGCAATATCAACGGCCGAGATGGCACTCATCAGTACGGGACCACCACGCCAGTAGGCATCACGATAGTTGCTGTGCCAGATGGCCTCGATATTTCTCGGGTCTTTACCGATCATATCTCTTTCAAGATCATGACAGGCCGAGACAATTGTATCCTCTTTGTATTCCAGGGTTGCCTCACCCCAGCCAAAGAGTCCAGGTTCATCGGTAAGCACCTTAACAAACACCCAGTTGGTACGGTAGGCATTACAGACAAAAGTTTTTATTCCGGTAATTTTCATAGTTTATTCTCGTGTTTTTTATGTACGTTTTTTATCTCTCACAGCTGGCTTAACCAGAGTTCACAGAGTAATATCTTTAGTGGTTTTCTCTCCGTGTTCTCTGCGACTCCGTGAGAGCTAATTCCTGGAGCAGTAATATTCTGTTAATCCTGTATTGCCTGAGCCGCAGACAAATCACCAGTCATATCCGTCGGTTCTTCAATGCGGTCGCGTTTAAAAGTAAACTTCCATGAGATGAACATTGCTATTGATCCCAGTACATATGTCAGAGCCATAATACGGAATCCGATAACGACGCCATGTTCCGATCCATAGTGATCCATCAGCTTGCCAACCATCAGTGGACCAACCGTACCACCCAGCAGAAAACCGGTCATGGTCATAAGGCCGACAGCTGTGGCACGGTAACGAGGGGCAACAACATCAAAAAGTGATGTATGGGTGTTCACTTCAAAGAGGCCACGGAATACGCCATAGGCTGCCATAAAGATCCATACGCCAGTCACACTTGAGGATGCCCCGATCATGTAGATCATAGGAGCGCCAATCAAGAGAGCAAAGGTCTGCAGCTTCAAACGGAAATAAGGATCTTTAGAGACAATTCGATCTGTTATCAAACCACCCAGTATAATGGTGATTAATGCAGCAAGATAGTGGTAGGTAAAAACACAGGCTCCCGATTTTGCCAGAGAAAGACCAAATTTATTCTGAACAAAGAGCGGTGCCCAGGTGCAATAGGTGTTATTAACAAAAACAATGGAAGTAAACCCGAGCGTCAGCAGAATTGCACTTGGTGTTGTAACAAGCACTTTAACCGACTCTAATATTGTCGGTTTGGCAACATTATCTCCATGAACAATATCATGGGGCACATCTTTAAGGCGAAAGATACAGATGAAACCCAGAAGCACTCCGAAACTGCCAAAGGCAGCGAAAGCCCAGCGCCAACCCCATGCCTCAGCTATGACACCAGAGAGAACTCCGCAAGTCATCACTCCGATATAGAGTGCCGACTGATGGATTGACATGGCAATGGCACGTGTATTCTTATGAAAGGATGCCAGAAGTGAATATCCTGACGGCGCATAAAGAGCTTCACAACTGGCAGATGTTACACTGTAAAATAGAATCAGCGTTATCAGGCCGACCGCCGCACCGGCCAGAGCCGTTGCAGCGCTACCGATAATGAGAGTAAATGTAATAATCCATTTACGGCTCAACCGGTCCCCCATAAAGCCGGATAAAGGAATCATGAAAGCCAGCACAACCGAGAGAACACTGGAAACAAGGCCCATGTCGCTGTTGCTGGTAATATTGAGACTCTCTTTAATCTGCGGCAATACAACACCAAGAACCGCACGCCCGGCCTGATGTGTAAAAAATGCAAATGAGAGAAGCACAAGCAGCTCCCATTTATACTTGGATTTATGATTTTCGACCATTTAGTTTCCTTAAAAGATGCTATAGATTCCGATTGCGTCGGTAGAGTCAGGTAAAAAACCGGACCTACGATTGCCAGTCCGGTAATATACCGGACCTACGCTGAACACTCTTACCAGAGTTATCATTCATCAACTGCGACTATTGAGCGCAGTAATTAAATATCAACATCAACCGGCGCCAGCTGGATAGTGCATCCGGAATCAACCACCATGCGCTCACCGCAGATTGTTTTGGCCTGATCCGATGCAAAAAAGAGCACTGCATTGGCGACATCTCTACCGGTTGATTCAACTCCGCAAGGCATATTGGTACGCCGTCTTTTCTTGATATCCTCATCAAGTACATCCCAGCGATCTGTGTAGATATAACCAGGTGCAACCATATTAACACGGATACCCTTTGGAGCCAGATCCAGTGCCATGGAGCGGGTCAGGGAATCAAGTCCGCCCTTGGACGCAACATAGGCTGTACGATTTCTAATTGAACGGGTAGAAGTATTGGAACCCAGATTGACAATAACCCCTTTTGATTCCTGCTTCAGCATCATGCATACAGCCTGCTGGGATACCTGAAAGGTTCCCAGCAGATTTGTCTTGATAACATTTAAAAAGAAATCAGGGTCCATATCAATAAAAGAAGCTCCAATCCCCTGATTACAGGCATTATTTACCAACACATCTAGGCGTCCGAATTTCTCTTTAATCATTGAAAAGAGAGCTTTGACATCAGAGAGTGATCTTATATCAGCCGGACACCCGGTAAAATCTGAATAACCGCGTTCACGCAGCTTGGATATCCCCTTTTCCGTCTTTTCAGATGATGAACCGGTTATAATAACCTGTGCACCCTCATCCATAAACCTCGCCGCAATTTCCAATCCTGTATTCTGGTTGGAACCGGTTACCAAGACAATCTTACCTTTAAAATTATTCATTAAAACACCTTTGTTTTACGTGGTTCAATCCATTTCAAAAGATCCTTAAGCCATAATGCTTTAAGATCAAACTTATCATTATTTGCATCAACTGCAAATAATGTATTTTTTTTATCTGCATTTGCAGGCTGATCAATATTTACAACAAAATTGGCACCAGCTTCCTTATAGCTCTTTGTAAGAGAGGAAGCGCCCAGAACTCCAATCTGTTTAGGATCAACGGACCATGCCATACTCATTGATTTGAGATACTTTACGGCATCCTTAAGAGAGTTTTTTTCACCGCTCAATACAAAGGCATGAATCTCATTTTCCCGCAGCCACTCAGCTGCAGCATCAGCCCAGCTGGCATTTACGCCAGACCCTTCAACAATAATAACAGCCGGAGCCGGTTTCTGCGAACCGAAAAGTTTAAAGTTACGCATCGGCACCTCAGCCACCTTAACAGCACTCTTCTTCTTTCTTTTGCGTACAGCGGCACCCTTGGACTTGCGCGCCTCAACATAGGTGAGCACAGAGAGATCTGTCAGAGCAATAGGCGAGTCGAGATAAGGAACATCCTTGATAATGGTAACACTGCCCTGCTTAGAGATGTTCGCTGCAGGAATCTCATAGATCCTACTGGTCAACATATCAACCCAGACCGGCGTATCCATTTTCAGATTTTCTACCTTAACCACAGCTGAACCAAGCTCACATGTATTTTCAGGAAGATCGGATCCATCCCAGAAAGCTATCAAGTCATAACCGCTCTTTTTATCCTTAAACGCAAAACGCGTGATCTTATCCTGAGCTTCTATCTCAAATTTACAGTCATTATTAATTGCAACGGAATCATTAAAAACTGAAACGATGTTATTGACTACATAGAAAACGGTTTTAACTTTAATAATCGAGTTATCAGGATTAGTTTTGATCAGACCATAACGGGAGATGAAATTCTTATGGTAGGCGAGATCGGAAATTGTAAACACAGTTGATTCAATTCCCACGCCGAAATCACAGAGCATGCGCCGTGCATTCCACTTGGCGTGCGAAAGCTCAGTCCATTCAACACCTGAGAGAGCATACTGCACTGGTTCAGAGGCGCACCCGGCCTCTCCCTGCCAGAGTTTCAAGGTTGGAGAGTATTCATGCAACATTGCCTTGGCTTTACGCATACCTGTATTGAGCGCATCAGGGTTAGCGGCATAACCGTGATAGATCACCCATGTAAAATATTTAAGCTGATCTTTTTCTTTCAGCCCTTTAGCCCACTTTTCTATGAGAGATGTGTTGAGTCCAGCACAGACCAGACCGCCGATCTTAGCATCAGGATCAATGCTTTTGATAATGGCGGCTGTGCGTCCATTGTTTGCCACAATTCTTTCAACAGTGTTGGACTTGCTTTTCAGATTGGGCTCGTTGTACATCATCCACTCATCAACACCCTTAGGCTGATAGTGTTTGACCATGGCGGTTACCCACTTATCCCAAGCCTCAAGTTCCTCACCGGCGGGAAGATATCCACCGGGACCGAGCCCGGCATGGGGATTATAGAGTCTATTGCCATAAGAGGTTTCCAGACAGACCTTGATTCCAAGATCATGGGCGCTATCCACAATATGATCAAGCCACTCAAAATCATAAACGCCTTTTTCCTTTTCAGTCTTGTTCCAACCGCCTTGCAGGCGAATACGTTTGATACCGAGGTACTTAAGGTAACCTTTGTAAGCATCCCAATCAGCAAGATCACGATCAAGAGTCTCACAGCCGAGCGACCAGAAATCACCGGGTATCTCATCAACTGTTTTCGGTTTGAGCGTACCGATCTTCTTCCAGTCCAGGACTGCCGGGCTCTGCACACGGGTGCGGGTGAGGTCGACCATCACATCAGGGTAACTGCTTTTCTTTTTGGATATAGAGTCGGAAAAGAACTTTGTTTTACGCAGAAACTGCTCGGGATGAAGCGGCTTATCGCTGATACGGACTTCATCTATCCAGCCGTTAAGACCGCGACCAATGGTAAAAACTCCATTATCGTATACAAGCGGCCCCTGTAATGTTGTGCTCTTGGCCTCTTTGTAATCAACATAAAGTGCGCATTGCTGGTTCTCGTGATTAAAGACCATGGCGACATGATGCCAGAGACCATCATTCACAAGGGCGCCGCTAGACACAGTGAAATTGAATCCAGGACCGGAGGGTCCTGGCTGCGTATCCAGCCTGACACTGAAAACACCATCAGGTGTGACCGACATACTCCAGGTGCAACCATTGCTCCTGCGCTTACTGGCAATCAGAGCATACATTTTCTGCTGTTTTTCGACCCGGACAAAAGCTTCAACAGTCAGAGTTTTAAGGTGCAGCTCTTTCTTCGCGCCGTCAACTGTCAGTTCGCCACCGGCAGGAGCAACGCTCCCTGTTACTACTGTAGGCTTAAAGTAAAGCGAACGCTGATTATTTTCCTGCAGCGAGGTAAAAGTGCTACCATCAAAGATCTGCTTACTGAAAACCTCATTTGTAAAAACCGGTTGCTCGCCACGGGATTCGACACCGAACGTACCCCCAAGCTCAATTTCTTTTTTTTCAAAACTCCATTGAACCGAAGCAGATACGGATAAAACCGCAATCATATTTATTAACGCAATTAACTTCATAATATTCCCCCTAGTGCACTGTATAATATAAACTTCTGGACAGGATTACATGATTCACATGATTAATAGCCATTGAGTCCAATCCTGTTAATCCTGTAATCCTGTCAAAAAACGAATTTGGTGGCTGTTGTGGACGTTCAACAACTATTCCACTTCATCGTAAACGCGGACGTAATCGACAACAAAAGCATCCGGCAGATTTTCCTTCTTTAACTTCGGCGAGGGTTTATCCTTTGACTGGCGATACCCCATGCATTCCGTTGAAATCAGAATAAACTGTTCAACATCCGAGACCGGTCCATCGGCTTTCCAGCTGACCTCTCCGTCAATATAAAAGGTGTAACCATCCTTTGACCAGTCAAGACCATAGGTACGAAAACCATCCTGTGAATCCAGCTGTATATGTCCAGAGCCCTTATGTTCGTGATTCTTGGCATATCCACCCCAGTGGATGTTAGAAGATACTTTTCCATCGCGGGTGAAATTCTCCATAATATCAATTTCAACACCGGTTTTCTCAGCATCAAGTGAAGCCCCAATAATAGGCGACTGCAACCAGAATGCAGACCACCAGCCGGGTTTTTTCTGCAGCTTGCAGCGAATTTCATAGTAACCGTAGCTATGCGTAAATTTAGCCGGTTTCATCTCCGCAACAGGCCAGAGGAAGCGGCTGTAGGGTTTATCACCCGGACGATCCAGAAAATTCTCACCGGTCTGCATGTGCGGTGAGTAGAACTGTCCATCTTTTTCAATCAGATTCAAATGGATAAAGCCCTTGCCATCCAGCTGAACGCCCTCTTCTCCGCAGAAGGTATCATGCTTCTGCTGAATCAGATGACGGCGGAACCCCCACTTGGTTTTATCAAGCTCAGTTCCGTTAAACTCATCACTCCATACCAGCTTCCACTTTTTACCTTTGGGCAAACCATCCTGAGCAGAATCATTACAAACTGTCCTGCATGAACAGAGGAGCATAAGCGGAAGTAAAACCGCGGGTAATAACATTTCAATTTTCATAATTCATTCCTTTTTTTCAAAACACAGTGTTATCCAACATACGCGCCCTCTTCGAAAGGCACATCCTACAACTCTGACTTCTTCATATAAAAATCATTAATAAACAACTATGATTGTTCCTGGAAACGGTATTTTATATGTCCCGAAGATATTTGGATCAGCAGTTGAACTATATACCCGGAAACCGGTAACGTTGGTAAGCGGCTCATCAAACACACCGTCAAGGAAATCATTAAGAGAAAATGAGACCATAGTGCCCACAAACAAACTAACGTATGTGTTATCCCAAACAGGGCTGGGAGTTCCATAATCGCCCGATTCAATGACAAGCGTTTTATCGCTGAAAAGCACCCCATCAACAAAAGGAGTTATTGTAACAGAATCCGGATTTACGGAAGTATATACAGATATCTCTCCAAAAAAGAAGCGAAGATTAGAATCGGATCCATTAACTACCGCATCAAGAATCCAATCGGCAGTGCCTACATTGGCAGAGCCCTGGGTGAATCGGAGTTCACTGAGTGCATTGGTGGCATGGTCCGGCACACCTTCATTTACAGCTCCGAATTTTGAACCACCGGCGCTTACACATCTCAACCCCTCAATATTACTAAAAGTACCCTCATCAGTAGTAATAGATTTCAGAACCTGACCATCCAGCTCCGGATTTTCATCAAATCCAGGAGAGAATGTCATTGCGGTTACAGGCAGTTTGTTGGTCACGAGTGTTAAGGCTTCCCCAAATACAGCGACAATATTCGGATCATAATTGCTGGTATCATTGATTTCTATGCCATCGAATGATAGAGCACCGGTATCATTAGTGAAATCACTGTGTCGGAAGGTAGTCAAAAATGGTATTAATGTCTGATTCAGAATACCATCACTTCGATCCACCCTGAAAGGCTTAGCATTAAACATTCCGTAATCTACCGCTGTGATCCGGCGCACCCAGTTTCCTACACGAATCCCATTTATCAGAGGGTAGACATTGATCGGGTCTCCGGATGTCTGATTAGAAGCGCCAATCTCACCAAGAACGATTCCCGTATTATCATTTGTAATGGTCACACCCAGATCGAACTTGGCCCCGTTGGAACTATCGATAACCACATGAGTTAATATAACTCCGCTCAAAGCAGCAGAAGAAGAAGCAGGAAGGTCGTTTGTTGTTCCTCCACGTCGGGTAGAGGTACATTCAGTACAAACGGCACCTGTCACCTGATACCCATCATTGCTAACCGCAATATATACGAGGTTCTGTCGATTTGTGGCTGCAACTCCAGTCACAAAACCAGGATCACAGTAGATTGCATCGACCGGTATAGGTGCCGCTTGTATTGCAAATGCCATCATGGCAAAAGATGCCATCATAATATTTCTGGATTTAATTTTCATAATTTCTCCTTTGACAGGACTTATCCATAGCATGATTATTTATACATCCGCCGCATAGCGGCGAACATACCGAACCATACAGTATATCCGCCGTTACACCGTGGATGTAGATTGATTTTAATTATTGTACCAAAATAATCGTGCCCTCAGGTGGCATCTCATACATGCCGAAAACGCTGATATCGGCTGTCAGATTGTCGATAGTGGGACATTTGACCTCAAAACCGTTGACACCAGTCAGAGCAATGGGTGGTCCATTTGTGAAATCACTCAGAGCAAAGCTTGTCAGCGAACCATAGAAGGTCGGCTCATGGCCCCCTCCCAACAGCTGTGCACTCCAATCCGGAGTCGGTTCACCATAATCCGATGACTGGAACTCGAGGCACCAATTATCAATTCTCTCTCCCTCATAAAGCGGATAAACAATAACAACATCATCTGTCCCAGAGTCCCTGACATCACACTCACTCAGAAAAAAACGAACTCCGTCATCACTATTAACAGTCCTCCCGATTTCAAATTCCATGCCGGATGCATTTGCAATGACCTCTGTGAAAGACAACTCTGAAAGAACTTCAAGCTTTGTAGGCGGATTATTAGTATCAGTCAGGTAGGCACCACCGTTTGTCACCCTTACACATGAAAGGCTGCTGACCTGCCGGGAAGTTCCATTACTGGTGACGATTCCAACAAGTGTCTGAAGGTTCGTCTCAGGAGAAATAACAAAGCCCGGCGAAAAAATTCCGGTCGCCGGGATGGGCGTACTCGATATTGGAGCAGACGCAGGTTCTTGCAATATAGCGGCAAAGTTGGGGTCAACATCATTATTACCGGATATCTTAAAACCATCGAAAAGCAGAGTTCCTGTATCGCCCGAGAAATCACTCAGAGTGAATGATGTTATAAAAGATCGGAATAGATAGCTGCCTGTGACACCTTGCCATGCAAGAACGGTATCGGCATAATCTGCAGCCACAATATCCAGCTTCCAGGAGCCGACGACAACTCCGTTAGTGGTCGGATAAATTGTAATATAATCGCCTGTTGACTGTGTATTCGCCGCAACTTCACTGAACAGAATCCGAGTAGTATTATTTGAAACAGTCATGCCCAGATCAAACTTCGCGCCGCTGCTTTTGATATTGAGCACAGACTGCGTAATTTTCAGCCCGCTCAGGGCAACCAGACGACTGGTTGGCTGAGTTTCGTTTACCGCACCTTCGGCTGATCCTGCATTACACTCAGTACATGTGGCACCTCTGACATTGTACCAAACATTCGAAATCTCAACATAATTCAACACCCGCCCGCTACCGAGCGGGATACCCCCGCCAAATCCAGGTGTGGTTGACACGCCAGTGACAGGCACAGGCGCTGCCTGCATTGCAAAAGCCAGCATAATGAAAGAGACCTTCACTAGATTAGCCAGTAATTTGTTTTTTAATTTCATAACATAGCTCCATTTTCTATTTTCCTAATACACAATTAGAATATGTTTCTATTATCCCAGAAAAGACCCAATGACGCATTCTCTATTTTCCGAACTATATGTTAGATTTTCCGAACTACATTAGTTGCTATAAAATCAACTTCTTGTTATTTATGCACGTTTTTTTAACTACGAAAAACACGAAAAGCACGAAAAAATGAATTCTTTTTTTTGCGTATGACCTATCGTCAAAAGCAATTTTCGTGTTTTTCGCGCCTTTCGTAGTTCTCTTATTGGGTTGCGGGCAGAGCCCGCATTAGTCAATTGCGTCGGTTTGCAAAGGCATGACTTACCTTGCTACTCCCTCTTCGAACGAAATTAAAGTCCGCTCTCGTGAAGGCAGAGCTGTCCAATTTTCATCACCAATCAAACCAGGAGCAGCCAGATCCAGCGGCTTAAACCCGATAGCAAATGCTTTCGAGCCGGCTTTCAAACGAAAATCGCGTTTTTCCGCATCAACAAACTGCGGATCAGTTACCAATGAGCCTTGATCCATGGTCTGGCCTTTAAAATAGGACATAGGTGCCTGCGTCTGCTTGCGCCACTCATCCCAGGACTGACCCATGACCGTAAATGGCTGACCATCAGTCCGCCAATAGAGATTCTTTGAGATGTATTTTTCGTAATGCGGCCACTTCTGAAATTTAAACAGACGACCTTGATCCAGATAAACAATGTTATTAATAAAAACACAAGTTCTTGCTACATCCATATCAACCGCATATTCACGGGCATATGCCAGGATATTATTGATGAAAACGTTGCAACCCGTCCCGATCTGCATCCGCAGGGCAGCATCCTGCGTATCATATACAAGGTTGTTTTCAACCAGAAATCCGACAGAACCTTCATCCATATAGATGCCTCGACAATGCGATGGACCTCCATCCCGGCCGCTGTCGTGAATGATATTATTAGCCAATACCGTCTGAGGTTGAAAACCGAGAGTATAAATTCCCCCTCCATCAGAGAGACGCTGCATAATATGATGGATATAATTGTATGTTATACGGTTATTACGCGTACCATTAAGATCCGCACTCCATCTCCATCCCACGGCTATACCGGTATACCAAAGATCACAGATCTCATTATGTGTGACGGTATTATCAGAACTTGCACCAATCCAGATGCCGGTACCGCCGGAGCCATGCACATGACCCGCATTATGTATATAGCAGTTTTCAACAGTATTACCACCGGTACAGAGCGGATCACTTTGCGCATATGCCTGTGTTTCACCGAGTTTCACGCCGCCTGCGCCCAGATCATAAAAATGACATTGCCGTACCGTACACTCACGGGTGCCACGCCGCAGCCAGATTGCGGATGTATCTGTCTGGCTCACTTCACACCCTTCAAACAGACAGTTCCGACTCCCATAACACTCAATTACAGCACTCACATCCGCATCGGCCTGCATTCCTGTAAAATCCGGGGTCAGGGTCCAGTTTGTATAGCGAAAGCTGATTCCTCGAAAAACCACGTGATTCACATAAGATCCTGTCGCAGCATCCCCCTTCAACACCAGCAACCTTTCCGCCACAGGTGCAATCACTTCCATAGAGCTAAGATCATCACCCGCACGCGGAATAATCTTCAACACACCTGTATTACGATCCAGCTGCCACTCACCGGAGACATCAAGTGCTCCGGGATGGTTTTCAATGATAAACGGAGTCTTCTTGCGATGTCGATATGGCAGATATTGTTTATCCGCCCCGCAAAGTTTCACAGCTCCGCCAGATGGATCAACCGAACGCACCATCAACAGTGATGTCCACCAGCGTCCCCACAACTTAACATTGATTCCACTGTTATCAGGCCATTGCCCTAACACAGCGGGAAGAACTTTAAAACCTGACTTTGATTTACCTGCTTCCGCACCATCCTTAGGAGAGTTTTCATCGGGAAGAGCCCCCTCCATTTCATAAAAACTATTATTTGGTGACCGTGCCAGAGTATAGCGACTGCCATTAACATACAGAGTACGGAAAATCCAGGCGCCGCCTTTCGCCTCAGGAACAGAGACCTCCCATATTCCCCCACCCACCGGATGCAAACCCTTGATACAACGGCCCCCCGAAAGAACCGGTACTTCATCCTTGTATGCAGAATATATCACGGGTTTATCCGGCTCACCGGAATCAGCAGAGTTCAGTTCCAGCGGTCCGCTGAAGAAATATTCGCCACCACGCAGCCATACAGTCACGCCATCCTGCGGAAGCCCCTTGCCACGCTTCATAGCCCTTACAGCATCACGCGCCCTTGATAATGTGGCAAAAGGCTTGTCCCGCGATCCGGGATTATTGTCTAAACCGGTTGGGGACACATATAGTTCTGTCGTATTTGCGCCCACTACAGCCACTAAACAGACATACGAAAATACCATGCTCATCAATGTTCTCATATCAATTTCATTCCTATCTAATATTGCATCTGTCCCTATAACATGGATCTTAATTACATTCGGTATCGCTATCGGACACAGCAACCATCGAATTAAATTCGATACCGATGCCGATACCGATAGCGATACCGAACAAATTCAACGATGCCCCTTCAACCTTCAACCTTTTAATCATTTCATATAACCGAATAATTCACATTCTCTATTTTACGAATTATATGTTAGATTTTCCGAACTACATGCTTTATAGTAACAACATGGCAAAGAGAAACAATGTCAAAAAGAAAAAGACGCGAAAAAAGATCCCGCAAGTTGCTATTCTGCTGGAATCATCGCACGGGATATCACGTGGGATGATGCGGGGCATTCTTGAATATGTGCGTGTTTATGGTCCATGGGCGCTGGATATGATTGCCGGTGGAGCCAATGACCAACGCATGCCTGATATTAAAGAGTGGAAAGGTAACGGCATTATTGCACGCATTCCCAATTCTGAATCTGCTGAAGATATTATTCAGGCGAAACTACCCACCATTCTGATTGATCCATTCAACCGTTATCTTGACGAAAGTCACCCCCTGGCAAAATGTCCGCGTGTTCAATGTAACTCAGAAGCTGTTTCTCTTATGGCCGTCAACCACCTGATCTCACAGGGATTTACAAACTTCGGTTACGTCGGCGACCCGAACGGGTTCAACTGGTCACGCTGGCGTCAGCAGGCATTTATCAAACAACTGGCAGAGCGGAATTTTACGTGCGATGTTTATGAAATGCCGGATATAGATGATATCTTAAACTGGTCATCAGAAAAAAGAGCGATGTGTTGCTGGTTAAAGAAGCTTCCGAAACCGATTGCGATTTTTGCGGCTAACGACTCTCGTGGACGTCAGGTGCTTAATGCATGTCTTTCAGCTGATATAGCGGTCCCTTATGAAATTGCGGTACTCGGTGTAAATAATGATGTGCTTATCTGTGAAACCAGTCTGCCGCCGCTATCAAGCATTGCTGTTAATATGGAGCAAGCCGGATACTTGGCCGCAGAGATGCTTGATAAGCTAATGCATAGCGGAAAGCTGCAGGAACCCCATGTCCGCTATGAACCGGAAAATATCATACACCGAGCCTCTTCACAGCGATTACAGGTAAATGACCGCCTTGTCATCAAAGCTCTGGAATTCATACGAATCAACTCAGGACTGAATATCCGAGTCTCGGATGTTGCTATACAGGTCGGGGTATCAGAGCGCTGGCTGGAAAAACGCTTTGCACAGGAGCTTGGCAGATCTGCAGTAAAAGAAATTCACAGAGTCAGAGCTAAAACAATCTACAATCTTGTCACTAAAACAGAGTTGTCATTCGCGAAAATCGCCGAGCGCAGCGGATTTACGAACAGCAATCACCTGAGCGTACTTGTCCGTAAAACCTTTGATGAAACAATGAGTAACGCCCGAAAAACCTACAGAGTAAAGTCCTAAAGCAGCGGAACCGCAACTAATTTTTTTAACCGCGAATCTCCGCGAATAGATGTGCATAAACAACAAGAAGTTGAGGGAATAGCGGCTAACGTGGGTTTTGCTCAATCATTCAATACACGCAGCAGCAGCGTCTCCCCTTTTCTGGAGGGAATTTCAACAACCAGCCCATCACCGAACACCCGACCGCTGTATAGATCGCAGACCCTGCCAGCACGCTTCATGTGAACTTTAAGAGGTCCATCCGCCATAACATGAATACTGGCCAGATCTCCCTTCGCCCACACACCTGCATTCACATCTGTAAACAGGTGCACTCCGCTCATACGTGCCAGGGCACGGATCAGAGGTGAGGTCACACATGGGGTTGCAAGATAAACATCTGTTCCTTTCGATGAACTTCTCACGACCATTGCCGCCGCCCCATCACTGTAAG
Organism: Kiritimatiellia bacterium; assembly: GCA_027858965.1. Taxonomy (GTDB): domain Bacteria; phylum Verrucomicrobiota; class Kiritimatiellia; order RFP12; family UBA1067; genus M55B167. Next base: position 43,809 of record JAQIBS010000018.1, on the reverse strand, counting down.
TGGCCAGCACACGATCTCCAGCTTCAGGAATAACTTTAAAAAGCGGAGTTATACGTGTTGCAGGTCCCCATGGCTCTATAAGCCCCAATGCCTTACCCGCATCTGTAGGAGTGACCACAGCAGAGGCTAGATCAACGGCTTCAACCTTAAAGCCTGTCACATCCCTGATGCCTTCGGTTGAAAACCCGCCCGAACGGATATACCCCGGAGCATGACACCATACACGCGTCACACCTTTTCCGCGATTCTTATGCAACATATCCCGTTGTTTATCAGTTAATGACCAGGCTGCCAGAAAAAACTGCAATGGCGGGGTCATACGGCCTGAGGCAATATCATCAAGTAACAGTTGTGAATAAGGAGCTCCGCTGCAGCCAAAGGCATCACGGGACTTATACACAAGCGGCATGGCCAGAGCTTTCGACTTTCCTGAGAGGTGCACCATGCTGTCTTCATCAACAATCATGGCAATCTCAGAACTGTAAGGATTTCGACTGGCCAATCTGATTTTCTCAGCAGGATTTATCTGGTGCTGGATTTTCCACATCGCAGGATCATCATGCCAGCCCATATCACGAATATCCAGCCACCAGTCAGCAAAGCCCCGGATCAAAGCCTGACCACGACTGCGACGCAGAATATCAATAGACTTCTCAAGAGTATCGACTCCACCCAGCGAACTTGTGCCGGCCAGATACGTGCGACAATCATCCTCATTAAGCCACAGTTTGCCAGCCGCAAGAACACTCTCGGTTGCCGTCATGCTGGCTGATGAACTGCCCCATGCCCGTCCGGTGTAACTCAAGGGAGCACAGAGAATATCAATATCATCACTTGCCAGCACACGCGAGAGCGCATAATGACCAGTATCATAAGCTCCATTTTTACACATACCCATCTCAAAAAGATAACCATAGAAAAACAGAACCATCTTCTTTCCGGCTGTTCCGCGGCGACAAGCTGCCGCCAGTTCCAGGACCATATCCGCCATCTGCTCCTGACGGAAGCGGGCAAAATCAATCAAGTCAGATTCGGAACCTGGATCACGCAGCATGCCATTAGGTGTCCCATGACGCAACGCTGCAGAGGGAACAGGTATGGATGAGGCATCCTTGCGTCCCTGCGCTTTGAGCCACTTATGCCAGGCAGTCTCTGTGGCCGGATCAAACCCACTGACCAATGTTGCCAATGACTTTTCGTAGTACCACTCGTAGGTGCCCTGACCTAACGGCAGAATGCCGGCAAAGTTCTTCGGAAATGTTTCGCATAGATGGCGACAGAGTTTTTCAAAATGCGCACACATATCCTGACGATACCTGGGACTGTTTACTGTTGCTTTATGACTGCGGCTGCCGTCTTCATATACCATTGCCTCCCCGGGATATCGTTTGATCCACCATGAGGGAACATCAGCAGAAATACGCGGAACAATCAAGGCATCCGGAACCACTGATATTACATGCTGAAAATACTGATCCAGCGCTTCCCAGTTCTGTGGTTTCTCCGGAGGTTCAAAACAGGTTGGCATCTGAACATGGCAGAGCCGGATTCCAGCTTCACGTGCCATCTTCAACTGAGTATCAAAAATATCGCTTGAGGGAGGCCCGATCTGCTGCCAGCGTCCACCGATCATCTGTTGCGCCATCACATTAACCAGGGCTCGTTTAGAGGAACGGATCTTAAACCGACACTGATAGCGGGAGCCATGCTCCAGTTTGAGAGCTCCTTTATCCGTACGCAGCTGGTAAGTAGGCCACCATCCGGAGACCTCTCCCTGAACACTGACGCTCACTCCCTCCGGTGTCCACTTGGTTATCACAGTCGGCTCTGCTTTTTTCGTTTTTTTCGCCTGATATGTAGACCATACCTTTGTATAGCTCTTCTCAGCATTAAAACTGTTTTTCACGAGACACTCTTTACTGTGTGTCAGATCTGTCACGCAAATGTCTTTCAACAGAAAATCAGCGGCATCGTTGAAACGGATGTGAATGCGATACTCACCCGGAATTTTCTCCACTGCTGCCGGAGAAAAATCAAACGAAACCTCGCGCCACTCTTTATCTGTCCGGTGTGAACCACCTAGAAACCCGGCAAAAAAACGTGGAGGGATTGGTTGTCCATCAACGTGAATCCTGGGACCACCCGCAGTATCCTGAACTCGCACTGCCACAGGCTTATTGCTATCGACAGCAAGGTGACAGCCCAGCATAAATGCAGCTACCATTATTAACAAAACAAATTTAAATTTCATAAACATACTCCCCCTTGATTGCTGCGGCATACCCCTTTGCCTATTAAAACATAAAATCATGTGCATTTAGCCTAACAGCCTAACAGCCTAACAGCCTAAGCAGTATACCTGTTTCTAATTCAACTTCTCAATCCTGTAATGACCAGGTTGCGCAATAAACTCTGCTTTACCGTTGATTAAATTAACAGACGTCGAGACACCCTTTTCCACACGCAGTATGCGGATACCACTCTGCCACTCTGGATGATGTAAAACAAAACGATGCGATTTTGTTGAATCAAGCCGACAGACTTTTGCCGGGTATCCCTTGCGTCGGGTATTCCAATGAGCCTGCACAAACTCAGAATCAGGATTGATCTCTATTTCAATAGCGGAATCGTTGATATCAACATAATAGGCACCGCTGCCGGTATAGGTGACCTGCGGTGAGCTTCCGCAGGCAATCACATGCTGAGCACTGAGATCAGGCGCAAACGGAGACCAACTTGATGCACGGGACTGCATATAAACATCCCCGGCTTGAAACAGGCTGACATTGTTTGTGAACGAAACAGCACAGCTTTCAAAAATACGATTATCTTCTCCGGCATAACCAAAGGGCAAGCAACGCTGAGTATGCGCAAACAACTCGCCGGCAATCGTAAAACTGACCGCCTTTTCAGGGGTACAGTAAAGATTAAGAAGATGCGGTCCGCTCATATGCTCCGCCGCCGGTGTCAGAGAATAGGTCCACATGTTGGCAGCCTGTACCCCAAGAGAGCGAAATAGCCGCGCCATAGCCGGATAGAGATATGATGATTGATTAAAAAAAGTCTCATATTCATAAACAAGTTTTGCCTTTCCGGCAAACTGTTTGCTCAACGTCCAGCGCAAACGGTGATACTCAGCGGCATTCCTATCAAGAAATGGAAGATAGTTCTTTGAACTCAAATCCTCCGGATTTTTCCAGTACGGATTCTTTACATCACTTTGACCGGGGTATAGACAAAACGAAACGGCATCTGCATTGCTGTCAGCAGCTGCCTGATATACATCCTGATGGTCCTGTACAAAACGGGGCCAGTTAAGATTCCATGCCACAGGCTTGCTTGAACCGGTACTTCTAATCACAGCACACATACGGTTTATATAGGCAAGCACTCTTTCATAACGGAACACACGATAGTGAAGATGAAAATTACCGCTCAGTTTTTCAGCTTCGCACCAGCTTTTGAATTCCTTATTGTACGAATCAAACAGCGGATCAGAACTGAGCTCTTTATAATCAACATAGCCGGGCTCGTTGGATATCTCAAAAAGTGCTATCGCGACCTCTTCGCTGTAAGACACATCTGTATACCGGTTTTTACGATCAAGAAACGAGCGCACATATCGCTCCGTCTTATTCACCAGTGCCGGATCTGTAATCCACTCACGGCGATCACGCCCGGCCATGAACGAATCCTTTAAATACACACCGTTCATTTCATTAATCAATGTCAGATAAACATAGATACCCCGTTTACGACAACCTGCTATAGTATAGTCAAGCACATCAAGAAACACGCTGTCGCAGACATTTCCTTCAGCATCGCTGAAATCTGATGGAAGCAGATGCATACGGATCATGCGGACCTGCATGCGTACCAGCTCATCAAGATTTCTATCAGTAATTTCCTTGAGAGTATCGGCATCAAGCGGGATATTACATTTCTTAAGGCGACCGTTATACTCCCAGCTCAGGGCCGTTTGGAAATTCACTCCCCAGAGTGCGACTTCGCTCCCATCAGGATAAAGCAGAACTCCATCACGGCAGCTGATAGGACGCAAAGGCAAAGGATCACCAACACAGCCGGCATGGACTTTTGTAATGTCCTTCTCATCATTAATATGTGAACGCGACAGATCAAGTGCCCGCTGAACCGCCGCTGGAACAGATTCCAGTTGCCTTACACTGACATCATCCAGCCAACTCGTGCCGGGCATCCCCTGATAAAGAGAACCTTGTGAGCCTGGAAACCATTCAAAGCGAACACTGTCATTTTCAGATGAGTTAAAGAGAAACGTCACGCGGGTCCATTCAGAACTGGCATTAGAAGGCAGCTCTGCAAGAACACGCCACTTCATCGTCATCACAGATAAGACAGGATTAAGCCGTCCATCTGTACGTACCCATGCGCTGATTTCATATGTTGTATTGCGTGCAACGGAAAATATCTGATCAAGATGAAAATTGTCAGTGCCTGCTGTTGTTCGCTTATAACGTACACCCTGAGATCCATTGCGTCCCTCCCCCGCAGCAATGACTACACAGGCGTCAGAGTCTCCATGACTGAAGGCAGACCAGCCCCCCTTATCCTGACTACGCCCGATTTTCAGATCAGCTCTTTCAAAATCGCCATCTGCGACAAGACTACCTTGAGCGGCTGCATTTAAAATCAGAGCCAAAGTGAAAACAAACAATAAACCTTTGAAACATTTTTTCATATTATGAATTTATCGATTACCCACCTCTCCTACAAGGATAATCTTTAAGGTACAGCGCACATGGGCGCATTTTGCGATTTAGTGCACCTGAAATCTGTATCAGACAGAGTATGCATTTTAGGGTCAAACCTAAGAATAGAAAAGAGGCCAAACCGTTGGGGTTACAGAGCCTCGTCGGGCTCGTATCTGATAATATGTGTTGAAGGTTGAAAACAGAAGCAACAATTATGCAGTGGTTGACTCATAATAGATGACACCCATCAATAATGGCATGAAAATGAGTATATTAAAAAGTAACCCAAGCATCCTGCTTGGCTTATTATTGAGGCAAGCAGGATGCTTGCTTTACTATTGCAGGATGCTTGTACTCTGTAGCGGGTAGCAAAATGCGGAGTAAACTACAAACTACAAGCTACACGCCACAAGCTGATTTTCTGCGCGGTCACTTGCCCCGTCCGGGTGCAAGCACCGGGAGCGCATAAACAGTGGTGTTGGGATTTGTTCCTGAGTAATAGGCGATAAAATGTGTACGGCCTATCACTGTGGCATTCACGTTGCCCGTATCCCACGGTCGCTCACTGCCAACACCTACAACTTCAGGGTCCGCCCATGCGGTCGGTGCAGACCAGATGTCAGCCAAAGCGTTCACACGACGCTTGACCAGTCCCTTGCCTCGCTCGAAATAATAGTTGCTTACAAGCCCGCTCTGCGCATCATACACCAGAGACGGCGTAGAACACATGATATCGGAGATGTTGGTACTCTCGCGCTTCCAGGTCAAGCCACTGTCAGTCGATGTCAACTGAAACTGCACACCGCCGGAAGATCCTGAAATTTCCGTACGGGCAAGCCCCAGTATCTTTCCGTTGCCGACATACACAGCGGACTGTTCGGTGGGCCACTCGGCCTTTGAGAGATCCTTCTCGACAGTCGTCTGAGTCCAGGTGCACCCGTTGTCCGCACTGACGAGTGTGCCCCAGGATTTATCGGAAGCGGTGCCGTAGGAACCGGCAAACCAAAGCGACATCATACCCCTGCCCGGGACGTGAAAAATATCGGTTATCTGCATGGGCAGTGGCGACAGTGACGGCGTGGATATTTTTTCAAATTTCACTCCGTCCACAGTGCGGTAGAGATCATGATGATTGCTAGGGCCACCGTAACAGCGTATCCACAACAGCATGGCACCGTCTTCATCCAGTCCCTTGCCGATGGTCACTTCGCCGTAATTCGATTCATCAGCCACGCAGACCTCCTGGGACCAGCTTTTGCCGCTGTCGTCCGATGTGCGCGCGAAGACGCCTCGCACGCCTTCGCTGATATTGTGTCCGGTGCCACGACTGTACGTACACACCAGCCGTCGGCCGACGGCCTGCATCATCGGCCAGGAGTTATAGCCTTCACAGTCCTGTACCGTGTATGGAGCGCATGGAGCCGCCTGAACCGTTGCAACCATTATAGCTACCGCGAACGCTATTGATATTTTCATACTATTCATATTTTACCTCATTTTATAGGTTGTTAGTTGCTTATAACTCAGAAGCTGCAACAAACAGCCGTCGCCTCCGGCTATGGCCGTCAAGAAAACAAGAAGTTGAACCAGCAATCCATCTTTCTCTCACTCTCTCTTCCTTTGCGTTCTATGTGTTCTTTGTGGATAATAACATATGTAGTAATTATTATAGCGTCATTCGCGTTTTTCGCCGTGTCTGGGTCTACTGAACAGGAACTGTGTTTGTCTGCACTGTGCCGGGATCAATCAGTGGACTTAAATGAATATCGCTGAATCGGGCAGAGACTAAACTCTTTGGATCCTCAGATGAAACAACCAGTCCAACTGAATTGATTAATCTCAAATCAAATTCAACCTCCTCAAAATGTTCCCAGCGTTGTCCGTCAGCAGAGGTCATGGCTTCAAACATATTTCCATTGCGAATAAGCTTGAGGTATGCAGGAAGCACTGCAAGTGGCTCAGTACATTTGATAATCTCATTCGAAATATCCAAATTACGAATCTGTAAAAATAATTTACCATTCCCCAGGAATCCGAATAGCAGAGCAGGACCAATGGCAGGATCGTCTCCTTTTATTAACAGTCCTGTTATATCAAAGTCTTTTTCATCCGCAATTTCCTGTATACGAGAAGAAAAGACATAATTACTTGATGCCTGCGTCCAGACAAACCGACAATCATCACGACCCTGCCACATACCTGCACCGGTTGCCTGAATCACCATCACATCTCCACTACGCATGGTACTGCCTCGTTGAATACGACCACCCAGATTTGTGCTTTGCCAGTGAAGATAAGCTCCGCTAGTCATGTCAGGCTCAACAGGCTCAAGTTTATTATGAGTAACAGCTAACGCCATCGCTTTTATACTGCCACCGACATCATGACGCAACCACTCCCATGTATAAGCAAAGGATTGTTCCTTTATCGCAACAAACAACTCAACGAGAGCAATAAGACAAAGAATACAAAGAACAATAGCAGGACGCCTGGAATGAATAACCGTTGGTTGCATTGAATCAACGTGCCGAGGTTTGATAAAGTCTTGAACATCCTCTAATGTCTCTAGCTTAATCGCCGTAACTTCCTCCAATTGAGCCAAAGCCTTCTTAATTTCAGAGGCTACACTGTCCGTGCTGACAGGACGCTTCCAAGGGTTAAATTCGATCATGCTCATCACCAGCGACTGCGTGAGCTCCGACACATGAGGTGCATACGTACCAAGCGGAACTGGATTCTGAGAGAGCCGCGCCTTCAGAATATCAACCGACGTCTCTCCTTCAAAAGGAATTTTTCCAGAGAGCAGATGATAGAGAGTGGCACCAAAACTATAAATATCACTGCGATGGGTGTCGACACTGCCCCGAAGCAGCTCGGGAGCTATGTAATTCGGAGTGCCCACAAGCGCCCCATCCTCAAAACGCGTTATTCCAGAGAGCCCGAAATCAACTAATTTGGCATTTCCATCCCGATCGAGAACAATATTACCGGGTTTGATATCCCCGTGTGAAAGGTGTTCACGATTAAGGGCTGACAGGCCGTCGGCCACATCCAAAGCCATCCTTAAAACTGTGGGTTCATCTATATAGCCCTCGGCCTCAAGCTTCTTATAAAAATCCATCCCAGTGACAAGCTCCATGACCAGATAGGGATGTCTATTTGAAAAATTTAGCGCATAAACCTGAGCGACGCGGGGATGGTTTAAACTTCCAGCGGAACACGCTTCGCGCTGCAGTCGTTCCCGTGATTTCGGATCATCAATATGACATCCACGAACCACCTTTATAGCAACTTCACGGTGTAGCGATTCATCAGTTGCACGATAGATGGTTCCCATCTCACCTTCACCGATGCGCTCATGTAAAAGAAAACCGTCCACCAGCCCAGGCACCAACACCTTACCTTTACACTCAGGACACTGCACCCATGAAAGAGGTATTTCATCTTGCAGCGGCACAGCAGCTTTACAATGCAGACACTCTGCCTTTTTAACACACGTAAATAAAATTCCCGTACCAGGACCTTTGGACGGCTCTGAAATAGGATTATTCTCTACAGCACGCAAAACTGCTACTTTATTTATTTCTAAATCCACGATATTAATTCTATCATTAAATACTTTAGTACACAAAATGTTTATTTTATATAATTATTAGTGAGATTTATCTTCTCTCATTTCCACACCCCGGCAATTTAAATACTACACTCAGGCACAGATCTAATACTGCACATTTATTCGGAGTTATCTGAACTGATCGTAAACGTAGGATATTTTTTCATACTAAACCCATGTTCACATCCCTGTCTGATCTCCATCTTTTTCGGACCAGCAAAATTGTTATAGGCAATCCATACCCCTGAAGGAGGACACACATAGTCGCCAAGATTGCTGATAATAAAGAGATTACATTTCGGATTAGCGTGCTTAACCAGATTAACAGGATCAAAATAATTCAATGCAGGACTATATTTAATATACCAGCCTCCCACAATCCGACCTTTCTCTGTTCTTCCAAAATCACAGCACCAGGGAGACCAGGCATAACAGCTGGTCACATCCTTATCAAGCCCAGCGGCACAAAGCGACTGATAACCGGAAACCGGCATGTTACCGGCGCAGGCAATCTTCATATCGTAGCATTTTACCTTTGTTGAAAGACCCTCTCCCGACACACTCTTTCCATCATCCCCTGTTCGCACCCATTTAAGAATTTTTCCTGCAACCGGCTTATCATCATCCAGAAGCTTTACTGTAAAAACCATCTCTTCTCCAGCTTTATAGATGGGTGATGGCTTGTTATGATGTCCGAACATGGAATAATTCTGTGTCCATGCAAACAAGGCCATGTTTACACTAACAACTGCTACCAATAATCTTTTAAACATCTATACTCTCCCCTAATCTATTCCACATAATAAACAGCAAGTTCGCGAATCCGCGGGTGTCCAACCGATTCTATAATTCGCAACCGAACTGCGCTGACTGTCTGCGCGTCAAAAAATTGAATCCTTTTGTGTCCAACCGACTGACCAGCGCACAACTCGACCCAGCCTCCATCCGGCAAAAGCCCCTCGACAATATACGAACGCACTCGTTCTCCCTCAGCTGTTGCCTCCATAATGGCAACATGGTTCACCTTTACAGGCGCCTTCAACGATAAAACAAGAATTTTACCAGAGCCGGAGCTCTTTGCCAACGGCTTATTGAAACGACGTTTGATCTCATTACCAAACTCCACATAACGTTTGAAATCAGCCTGCGGAACCAACCCACCCGTATCGATATTGGCATTAAGTAGCAGGTTGCAGTTGCGACCAACTGAGTTGTAATACATATCAACCAGATGTTCCAGCGAGTATAATTTTGATTCATGACCCGGCTTCCAAAACCAGTCGTGGTTACGCACAGGAACATCACACTCCCCGGGAACCCACAAAGTCCCATCAGGACGACCGCCAAAAACTTTCTCAATGGTGCCTCCTTCCGCGGTCCCTTCATTGGCAGAGCTCCAGCAGGGATAGGGTGCCACACCCCGTTCATTACCTACCCAGCGAATCAGATTAGGAATCCCCAGAGGTCCTTGAAACGCAATCGCATTGGGTTGGTATTTTTTTAGCAGCGGCACCAGATCAGGTCCGCCCTTGCCTGGAGGAATAGCCCCTCCATCAAACCATATCTCAACTAGCTCGCCATAACGCGACCATAACTCCTCTGCCATGCCCTCACAAATACGATTATATTCATCCTGCGCCTTTTGATCTCCACCCTTACCGCGATTAACCAACCCCGGATTATCAACCTGTAGATATCCATTAGCTGAGACCGACGCATAAAGCCCGGGCTTGATGCCGTACTTCCGACAGGACTTAACAAACTCAGCCACCACATCGCCTTTACCATCACGCCAGGATGACTGTTTGACTCCATAGGGATAAAGATCAGATTGCCATTGCAGAAAACCGCTGCAGTGCTTCGCAACAAATATGGCATATTTGGCCCCCATAGCCTTAGCCGCTTCCATCCACTGATCGGTATCCAGCTTCACGGGCTGGTAAAGGTCGGGGTCAGGAAAGTCCTTAAATGACCGCCACTTCCAATCCTGCTGATAAACAGGAATATCAAAATGAAAGAACATTCCGAGTTCCATATCATGCCAGGCCATTTGTGCAGATGTCGGCTTAGCAAGTTCAACGCTCTCCTCTTCAGCATATGAACCGAGCATACCAACCAGAAAAACAACTGCCATAACCGCAGCTATCTTATAAAAAGATCGGTTATTCATATTAAATGTCATCCTTAACTTTATAACTAAATGCTTATTTCGTCCACCGTGTAACGGCGGACATACTGAGCAGCACCGTATATCCGGCGTTACACGGTGAATTATTCCCCCCAAATGTTGTCTATTGATCTATCGCTAACGCAGGTCCGGTTTCAAACCGGACATGTCCGATTGGAAATCGGACATTGCTGACGCTACATTTATCATTTAACATTTATCATTAATCATTCATCAATGGAGGCGCAGCCCACCTCCGCGCTACGCGCGGACCTGGCCACTTATCTGACAAGAATCATTGTTCCCGATGTATCACGCAGGACGGTCAGTATTCCACTGCCTGCAAAGTGCGTATCGTCTATCACCGCGGCACCACTACCGGTAGCGCCGTAGGTGGTGGCGCTTTTAGGAGCATCCCCCAATATCAGGTAATCAACACTCTCGTTCACACCCGCATCCAGACTGACCTTGGCACCGCCATCAGCGATAGTAAGTGTAGCGCTGTCTGATATAGAAACTGAACTCTGCAATGTCAGAGTTCCAGCCGCCACGGTAACATTCGTGCTATTCTCGCCAAAGCTGCCGGTGGAGCTGACAACCAGCGTACCGTTGCTCACAATAAAACTGCCGGCTGTAGTGTTGGTGCTTGTCAAAGTCAGGGATTCTGTTCCCATCTTAACGAGGGTAACCTCACCTTCAATGGAGCTTCCTGTCAGACCGAATGTATTCGCCGTAGTGTTGCTGACAATCAGTGTAGCCGGAGTTGAACTGAGAATCTTCTGTGTTCCCCCGCCTACTGATGTGTTATGCAACTCTGCCAGGTTTCCAATTGTCTGACTCTTGCCGTTGAGATCGAACTTGCCATGCGCGATATTTCCGGATTTACCGATAGTCAGTCTTGTTGTGGAGGGCAGAGCATTCTCAACACCAAGCTTGAATGTTCCCTGCAAGACATTGAGATAACCTAGAGTATTACTGGTGGAATTAATTACACATGTGCCAGCGTCATCTCTTTGTAAGCCATCACTTCCAATATTGATAGTGCTGTTAAGAACAATGGTTCCCGATCCCCGCAATGAAATACTGCCACCGGAGCCCGTAATCGTATCATCGGACGTGCCGCCAATAACTAAAGTGCCTCCATAAAACTCAGAATTCAAATAACAAAGGGCACCGGCCAAAACAAGATTGCCATCCCAGGTACCAGCACCGCTATTACGATAATACTGCAGTCCAGCACGTTTTCCGGACCCTGCAAAAGTCAGCGTCTCATCCTTTATCACAACGCCGTCAACATCAATTCTAACCCTACTTTCCGTAGAGTTGTCCCCTCCGTAAAGGGTCACTCCATTCAGGGTGGAACCTAAAGCCTGATTGTTTCTAACTGTCAAAATGATGTTTGGAGTACCAATGACACCCACTGTAGTTACACCATCATACGTATTCGACCCCGCCAGTATTGACGAACCCCGGGCTGTAAAGCCAATACCGGCACCGGCGATAACACCATCAGCATCTTCGGTAAAGGTTGCACCGGGCGCAACATTAACACTGGAATTGCTGAGCGAGCCTCCATTCAGGGCCAGTGTGCCGGCATTGACAGTGGTCAGGCCACCGTAGGTGTTATGACCGGTCAGAGTAAGCACACTATCACCGGACTTTATCAGGCCTGCTGAACCGGCAATAGCCGCACCGCCGATTGTGTAATTGTTTGTATCTGAGTCAACTGATACAGAGAAAGGTTCAACCACCTCGGCAATATTGATATCGGGCGAAGCTGAACCGGTATCATCAAAGAGCACAGTGTCATTATCAACATAAGTACCCGATGACCAGTTGGCTGTGCTCTTATCCCAAGCATTGGCAATGCCATCGCCCTGCCAGGTTACTGTGCTGGTATCAACAATCGTTAAGGTCACATTTGTAGCTCCGACAGTTACCAGGACATTGTCGTAGGTCTGGTCGACAGCCAAGGTGCCTGACCCGCTCTTCGCATCATAGGTCATTACTGTATAAGTGCCGTAAGGCGCTGGCCCATCAGGAAAATCAATCTCTATTGTATTGGCTCCATTTACAACCAGTGTTCCAGAGATAGCGATCAAATCGGAAGATCCGACAACATTTGAAAGATCACACTCAATCGTATTGCTGTTAAGTGTAAGGTCAGCAGCGCTGCCATTATCGAGCGTAAGCGTACCGATACCGTCGACTCCAGGTGTGAGAGTTCCACCTGACACAGCATTGATAACACCATGCACAGTACCAGTACCACCAAGGGTTCCCCCTGCATCAACAACGATTGCGCTGCCGGAAGCCGTTGAACCGTTGATCAGCAAAGTTCCGGTTGATACCCTGGTAGTGCCGACATAGGTATTCGCACCAGAAAGCGTCCAGGTTCCGGCACCACTTTTAGTAATGAGCATACCCGCGCTGATCACTCCACTCATTTCACCGTCACCGTCACCAATAAGCTGCAGACGGGGCGTACGCCCGGATGTTTTGACAGCGACATTTCCGCTTAAAGTCAGCATTTTACCGGCCACGGAGTTTTCGATGATGCCACCAGAGGTGATGCTTCCCTCCGTTCCCTCAACGGATATCGCACGATTACATGAACCGCCAGCGGTACCGTTGAACAGAAGTTTTCCGATTGTATTCCAGCCGTTTTGTCCCATATTAATACTTGTTCCCTGTCCTAGAGCCGAAATCACGCCGCTATCGGAGATAGTTTCAACACTGATAGTCCCAGCAGATATGGAGATACTGCCGGAGAACGAGTTTGTAGGACAAGCCAGCGTCAACGTACCAGGATCTGTACGGCCAATACCACCACTACCTAGATCAACGAGTCCGTTAATTGTAATATTTCTGCTACCCCGAACAGAAAAACCTCGATTCACACCTGTAACCCCTTTCGTAAAAGTGAGCGTACCGCTGCCATTATTCCGCAAACTATGCCCCCCTGTCAGATTGATACTCCGATCAGAGGTAGATTCCCCACCTTTGTATTCAAGTGTGGCTTTTAAATCAATCGTGCCGTCGGCAACCGTGGTCGGTGCCCCCAGCGCACTGCCCCCCTCACCGATATTCTTAAGCGAGTAGAAATATGTGGTACCGCTGTTGATCTCAGTTTTTCCTGAATAGGTATTTACTCCTTTAAGAAACAACTTCCCGCCGCCTTCTTTTTTCAATCCCTGTGATCCACCGGATTCACTGATAATACCGTTGACCGTTAGGTCATGCAAACTGTTAGCGGTAATCGTACGGTTTGTACTTAGAACCATATTCAAATTGATCTCATCAGCAATAGTAGAGGACGATCCCGTTGTTGAGATGTTGCCTCCCAGAGTGAGAGTGTTCCCCGAAAGAGTGAAGGCCGCTGTCTTGCCAGCCGAACCATCATTGAACAAATTGATCCCAGCAAATGCGGTATTCGCAGCAAAATCATTAATCGGCCCGTTACGTGTATTACCGGAAAAATTTAAAACAGCACTGCCATCATTGTCAGGAATTCCATCCGGATCCCAGTTGACATTTGTCAGCCAGTTGTCATCACTGCCGCCACCATCCCATGTGAATGTATCCGCACAAACAACAAGTGTCATTACAAACAACATTACCGCAACTATCATATGCTTTAATTTCATAATACCATCCTCAGTTTTCATTTTTTCGCACACTCAATTTGTATACAAAAAATCTAATTGCAACTGCAACTGCAACTGCAACTGCAACAAAGCAATAATTATAAGCATTCGAAGAGCTATAGTCAAACCGGATTTCAATTCATCCACTGCTTGGGTGCAAGTCAGTTGCGGTGAAAATCTCCAACAAAAAACATAAAAAAAAGACTGAGAGGTCTCCCCCGCAGTCTTTTTTTCAATCATCCAGGCAATCTATTATCTGATAACAATAACAGTCCCCGATTTATCACGCAGAACTGTCAGAATACCACTGCCGTCAAAATGAGCATCATCTGTCACAGAAGCACCACTGCCGGTTACCCCGTAGGTGGTGGCTCTTTTAGGTGTGTCGCCCAGTATCAGATAATCAACAATCTCGTTCACACCGGCAGCCAAGCTAACCTTAGCACCACCGTCAGCAATCGTAAGCGTAGCGCTGTCTGAGACAGAAACTGAACTCTGCAGTATCAGAGTGCCTGCCACCACGGTAACGTTCGTGCTATTCTCGCCAAAACTGCCTAGCGCGCTGACAACCAGCGTACCATTGCTCACAATAAAGCTGCCCGAAGTCGCGTTTGTAGAGGTCAGAGTCAAGGATTCGGCTCCCATCTTAACAAGGGTCACCTCACCTTCAATGGAGCTTCCGGTCAGACCGAATGTAATAGCTGTATCATTGCTGACAATCAGTGTGGCAGGAGTCGAACTCAGAATTTTTTGAGTTCCCCCACCCACTGATGTGTTGTGTATATCGGATATACTGGCAACTCTCTGACTCTTACCATTAAGATCAAATACCGCATCCGCCTTGTTTCCTGTCTTACCTATTAACAGCGTAGTTGTTACAGGCAGAACATTATCAGCACCGAGTTTAAGGGTTCCCTCCAGCACATTGCTGCCGCCCCAGACATTATTGGTTGAGTTGATCAGGGTTGTCCCTTTATCATCCCGCTGAATCGAGGAAGTACCGATACTGGCAGTGCTGTTAAGAATTGTATTTCCCCATCCGCGAATCTTCCGTAAAGCTCGCACCCACTGCAACATTAACACTGGAGTTGCTGAGCGAACCGCCAGTCAGTGCCAGTGTGCCCGCATTAACAGTGGTCAAGCCACCATACGTATTATGACCTGTCAGGGTCAACACACTGTCACCGGATTTTGTCAGACCAGTTGACCCGGCAATAGCCGCTCCGCCAATTGTATAATTGTTAGTATCAGAGTTAACCAATACTGAGAAAGGTTCAACCACCTCGGTAATATTGATATCAGGAGAAGCTGAACCTGTTTCATCAAAGATCACACTTAATTGTGTTGCCATTGAGAGTCAGGTTAGTGGCACTGCCGTTATCCAGCGTCAGTGTGCCGACACCACCGGCTCCAGGTGCAAGCGTTCCATCGGCTGTCACGCTGACAACACCGTGAACAGTACCTGTACCACCGAGAGTTCCCGCTGCCCCGACGGCAACCGTACTTTCGAAAGTAGTCGAACCGTTAATCAGCAAAGTGCCGACTGACACGCTGGTAGCACCGACATAGGTATTCGCGCCGGAAAGTGCCCAGGTTCCGTTACCGCTCTTAGCAATGAGCATGCCTGCGCTGATCACTCCACTCAGCTCGCCGTCACCTTCACCAACGAGTTGCAGTCGGGGGGTGCGTCCGATCGTCGCGACGCCGACATTCCCGCTGAGGGTCAGCTTGTATAAGAATACTAAACAGAGTGACGACAGTCAAATGAAAGTCAAATAAGGATAAATAGGCAGGTTCTATTTTAAGGATCCTCCGCAGAATGTGTGGGTAAGATATGGCGTTGCGGATCGCGGGATGTCGTGTATTCTGGGAGTCTTTGGAGGTATTTCTCGGTTGTGATGGTATAGGATTATCTCGTAACAAGATATTCTGGGAGTAGATTAAGAGAGATTTTAATTCTTCCTCAGCAACTGATACAAAAGCCAGCCTACCATAAAAAATATCAAGCCCAATCCTGAGTAGACATAAACAGAGTAAGGAAAACGCATGGATATAACCTCGCCCGCCTTCTTGTCTGATAACACAAGCGAGCCAACTGTACTTTCGGGCATATCCTGGGCATATAGACTCTGCTCCCCCAACAACAAGCTGGTTTTAAGGCAGGCTTTTATGACAGGCCGCAGATGTTTTTCAAAAGATGCAGGGTGTTTCAGATTGACTTCATACCAGAGCCAACCACGGGATGGAGGACGCCGATAATCCCAGCGGGGTAAGGGCCGATAACACGGATGAGCTATCTTCTTTTGATTTAGCGCCAGCTTGAATCCAAGGGTCATCTGTTTTTGAGTGACATATAGGCCGGCAAGTGATTCCATTAACTCCATCGTCTTATCATCCAAAGAGATCTGAATCGTGGGTGCGGGTGCCGGAGAGAGAGAGAATAGCTGAGGCATCAGATGATCCAGATGATAGAGGCCAAATTCATATATCTGCCCGGTAAAACCAACCTTACGACAGGCCATGACAGTTGCGATGTGCGTCAGATCATGCTCGATATGACCACCTTCATAACCAACCACATAAATATGATCAAATTGCTGCTCTGAAATCAAGGCACCCAGTTTTTCCACATAAACAAGAAAGCCATCCGGCGAAGTGATACTCCCGAAATGCCAGAACCGCATTTTTTCTTCCGAGATACCAATACGCTGCATGGCCTTACGTGACTCATTGTTGCGATTATTATCGGCAGCACGGGTCCAAGCCAGATAAACATCCGTCCCTGCATCTTTCAGCTGAATGATTTTCCCCATAATACCGAATTCATCATCCTGATGAGCAAAAACACAAAGAACTTTTTTCCGTTCCTTTACTTTTATATTGATTTCTGTTTTTTCTTTGATCCCATTATTTATCGATGTTAAACAAATATGGTGATTACCAATGGCTTTGATATCAGGATTCCACAACAGCGTACCGGAATCAGGATAAAACTGCATTTCATCAGGAAGGGACTCAATTGTCAGATCATCCCCCTCTGTAACCACATCAATAACACAGGTATTGTATGAATCCGTACAGAAAATATAGTCATCTGCAAAAACATTGAAGCCGCCTACAATAACCATTAACAAAGGAACTATATTTTTAATTAATTTCATACAATATCGTTAGAGTACCATTGTTCAATAAGATGGTTCTTTTTAATATAGCGCAATCCCCATAACGATACCCCTGCGGTTACCAGACTTATGATAAGCCAGAAAATCCGGGCCACATCCAGATAAAGCTCATATTGAAATATTCCAATATCAAACATACCGAGATCAGTAACTCTTGTTTTGAGAAAATCAGGCATACCAACGGATCTAAAAGGAAATAGAAGATGAATATCTTTATGAGTAAAGATATCCAGAATTAAATGTGTGGCCGCTCCGACAACAGCAGAATAGGACGCCACAAAAAACCAACGCAATGTATATTGCTTTTTCTTGAATAAACTCCACTGATCAACCCCGAAGTAAATCAGCCATGACGCAACTCTCCCTTTTCCTACAGCCAAGCTTGCACACCAAGGCCCGATCCACCTTGAAAACAAAAAGGTCCCCGCCAGAGTCACAGGTATCACATAAACCACCACCCCCACCAAGCTGTGACTTATTCCCCAGTGCCATGGATTGTCGGAATCCATGAAGTACCGTGCAAGCCTATATAGCACCAATTCAAAGTCAGGGGCGGTCGCGGCAATACAGAGAGCCGCGCCATCAAACCACTTTGGCCATGCTGTTTTGATGAAAATTGCAGGTGCTTGATGAGATAGAATAATACTTGGCATTGATATCAGCTTATATTAAAAGGTTTACTCTACATTCAGAATTTTACCTATCGCTCCCTCACGAAAGGAAAAAGAATCACCCCTCTTTTTACCGATCAACGCTGCACCAATCGGTGATTCCGGGGTGATGACCGTCACATCATCCCCCTCTACCGATAATTTCATACCTCCACCGCAGTGCAGCAAAAAAAAGAATTTTGGTCCAAAACCTATATCAACCTCAGCCAGGGCTCCCATTTCTATCGGTCGGTTGCGGCAATCAGGCAGAACAGCAACTTGCAGCGACTGAACATCGGAGGAAATTTGAGAAAATTGCTGTGCGTGACCTCGCGCCAGATAGGAGGCTTCCAGACTGCACGTATCCCACTTGGTCTCCGCACGCGCCTCGCTGTCGGTTGCGCCGGCAGAGGCCCGTTTATTAGCATCCCGCAGACGAACCAGCTCCTCTTCCAGCTTTGCACGCAGTGCTTTAATGATCTTTCCTTTATTCATATATCAATTCACCAGAGTTATTTGTTGAGCATAAGCACACGTGCTTTGTTTCCACAATCAGGTATTTTAACTGTCTCCACATGTGTGGCAGCATCCCACTTGCTGTCGGTTATTGTTTTACCGTCCAGAGTAATGGAACGTGGAGGTGCTGACATGTGAATATGAGCCGTAAAATTACGCGATGCCGGCATTCCTTTATAACTTCCCCTGCGTGCACCGATTGTCAGACAAACACCTTTATCAATACTCTCACAGGTTATAGAGGTCTGTGCAAATTTACCGGAACGATAACCAAGGCTGACTCCATCATCTTCATGCAGGGTAAAATGGCTGCTTTTTGCAGGATACACCAACAGTCCAACCTCTTCTGACCACCCCTTTTCGACATGAGAGCACGGAGGCCAGGTCGGAATAATTGCTCCCGCTTTAACCATGAGTGCCCCCCCTCGCGAGGGAGTTACCTTGACAGGCAGCGTGGCAGGCCCCTTTATCTCGACACCGCTCCAGAAGTCAATCCAGGTACCGGCAGGCAGACGGACGCTTTTTGTAAATACCGAGACCAGCAGAAAATCGCCCAGCATGTATTGGGTTTTGCAGCTGTCCCAGGCCGGATCATCGGCGCAGACCAGCGGCATGGCCCGCATGACCGGATAACCAGTTTGAGCCGCTTCGGCTGCTGACGAGTAGATGTAAGGCAACAACTTGTAGCGCAGCTGACCATATTCACGGAATGCGGCTGTGTCTTCATCGTCAAGAAGCCAGGGCTGATACCAGTAGTCCCAGTTATTCTGCTGTGCCCACGTCTGCAGGAAACCGAAATGAATGCTTTCGGGATCTCTTGCATTCATGTCGCAGGAGTGGTTTGAGTGACCGGAGAAACCGAGATTCAGCATTGAGGCCAGAGGCTTTGCTCCTCCGCCTGTGTCACCCGCCCAGGTGGCGACATATTGCTGAATGCCCGAATAGCCGCCTGCGGAATAGACCATGGATCGGCGTTTAGTATGATCTTCAAATCCTTTTGACATCTGTTTGGCATAGATGACCGGAAAGAGATTGTGCATCTCCTCATCATTCATGCCATTGCCCCATTTCCTGTTCGGGTGTTCAGTGACCTGCTTTGATCCATCAAGCTTGAAACAGGCTGCTCCCTGATCAACAAACTTCTTGAGATGTTCAAACCATGGCTCCGGCTCTTTCGGAGCGGATTCCTCTTTTTTATCGGTTTTTCCCTTTTTGTCAGTTTTTCCTTTTTCAATACGGTCATCATGCCAGAGTTCGGTAGTGCCCTTCGGGGATTTCACGGCAGTTGTTTTTGTTCCTGAGTTCTGTCCGGTAACGCATTGCTCTTCGTATACACCAAGGTCGTAGTCACAGCAGAGCCAGAGACTGAGCTTAAAGCCTTTCCTCTTCAGTGCACCTATGAAGGTGTGTGGTCCCTTGGGTGCCCAATATGGAAAAGGAAAACGTTGCGGATGCCACTTCTTCTCCGTTGTAAAATCATAGTTTTTAGACATCCAGCCAGGTTCGAGACCTATTACATCACAGGGCATCTTCTGCTTGCGGAATTCAAGGGCCTCATAGACCAGATTGTAGGCGTCAATGTTCTGATTACACACATAGGTGAATCCATAACCCCAGATCGGCAACAATGCGGGACGTCCGGTGAACGAGGTATAGGTTTTAAGCAAACTGCGATAATCGGGCCCACAAAAGATATAGTAATCGGGATCACTGCGAGGTGCACTGCAGATCATAGCATCAGGATCAGTTTTACCCATATCAAATGTATTACGCCAGGTGGTATTCAACAACATACCCCATCCGCGACTGCTCAGCATCATCGGCACAGGAATATATGATTTGACATTCAGGACCCACATCTCATAGCTACCACCACGCCGCATAATGTTCTCGCGACTTGCATCTCCCAGTCCATAAAGCCGTTCATCCTTTGTCAGCGAGAAACGTATTTCGCTGCTGCCACCGGTTTCATACTTCGGTCTGGCTTGACGGGTCAA
Organism: Kiritimatiellia bacterium; assembly: GCA_027858965.1. Lineage (GTDB taxonomy): Bacteria > Verrucomicrobiota > Kiritimatiellia > RFP12 > UBA1067 > M55B167. Next base: position 23,307 of record JAQIBS010000018.1, on the reverse strand, counting down.
CTGCTTTCCATCGGCAGTCGAGAGTATAATGCTTCCATCAGCAATGTTCACAGCGAGCGCCGCCTGACTCGTGGTCAGAGTACAAATATCTTTCGCCACGATCTGCTTAAACTCTGTTTTCGGAAATTCAGATGTAAAAACGCCATAACGGTTCAATGCTGATTCTGTCCATACTGCATTTTTGCTGTGACGTACACGAAAGAGTGACGCACCCAGGACATCAATACGAACTGATGATCCATCTTTGCACGCAAGCACAACATTCTGCCCAGTTAAAGGAGCAGTGTCAGCTAATATCGGCCCAACTTTTGATTCGGCCCTGCAAAGAGTTCCTATAAATGCCGCAACAACCATTGCAGCGATGTAAATACGCTTCATTTTCATTTTAATCCCCCAGTTATTAAACTAATAAAGATACTCAAGAGTATCCGATACATCAGGAAAAGTGTCAAATGGTAAATGCGTTGAAGGTAACCCAAGCATCCTGCTTGGCTAATTATTGAGGCAAGCAGGATGCTTGCACTACTTTCCTTTGCATTAATTCGACTTGCCAGGGAATCCTCAACGGAACGAAATTGCTTGTGTATCTTAATATAAATCAGATATTGACTATCCATCCCCTAATACCATATTATTGTATTTCATAATGTAATTTAAATATGTTTTGTGATTTAGGTTATGCCAGGCTATTTATGAGACCTTTGCGGTTGTGGCTATGGGATACTAGTAATAAGGAGTATGATATGTTGAGTAAAAAGATGATTGAATGCGTAGCAATGTGTATCGGGGTCTCTTTCAATATGGTCTATGCGACCACCACCAACACATGGGATGCTGACATCAGCACAAGCGACGCTCAAGACGGTTCAGGCACCTGGAACACATCCAACAGTAACTGGTGGCACAGCACGGAAGTTAACACCAACTGGAACAACAGCGCCCTGCCCGACCAGACCATCTTCGGAGTCGGATCAGATGCCGCAGGAACAATCACTCTTGGCGACGATATTACAGTCGGCAATCTCAGGTTCGATGCCCCGGGATCAGGCAGCTACACCCTCGACGGCAATGGCAACACCCTCAACTTCGGAATCATCAATCCGCTGCTGTGGGTCTCTTCCGATGTAACTGTTACTAATTTCATTAACAGCAACAATACAACGCGCGATCTTAATGTCACAGGTGGCGGCTCATTCGTATTTGCAGGAACAAACACCTTTCACTCGATTGATGTCATGGACTCTGCTACAGCATGGTATGGCATCGATTGGGGCATTGCCGGAACTACGATCACGATTCCCTCCAATGCATCATTTACAACAACCGGATATCCTCCAATCAATATATACGCCACCTTCGGAGTTCGTCTGCGCGATGATGTAACCTTAAACATCAACGGCAAATTAACAACATCCGCAAGAATCGGCTGCCATTCAGGTGAACAGAATATCATGATTAATGTCAACACAGGAGCCGTCGTAACAACTACAAGTGAAATAAGACTTGGTTGGAACTCCGCTGCAACACTTAATATAAACGGAGGACTCCTGACAGCCAATGGAATTTTACATATGGACGGCAATACAGGCGTAGTCAACCTCAACAGTGGAACACTTGCAACCACTCGCATCACAACCTCCACAGGCTCAGGAGCTTTTAACGTCAATTACAACGGTGGTTTACTGAAAGCTCAAAGCGATTCATTACTCACAGAAAATTCCACAAAAAACTACGTTACCACATACTTTGTGAAAGATGGCGGCGCAGTTATCGATACAAACAACAAAAACATTGAAGCAATTGGGTCGTTTAACAAGAGCGGCTCCGGAGGCCTGACCAAACAAGGAGCAGGTAATATGATCTTCTCGGGAGGAACCTATTCCGGTATGACAACAGTTACAGATGGTACTCTGAATCTTAACTTTAATAAACGGACCTCTCAATGGAATGAACAGAATATCGTCAGCGATTTTTATAACAGAAATTCCAAACTCATTCTGAATGGAGGTGACTTCACCGTCACAGGACTTGCGACTGCATCGTCTGTCACCAGAGATTTCACGGTTGACAGTCAAAGTACATACACGAAATGCGTACGTGGTAGTAGCACAACCGATCTCGTTGCTGGAATGTCAGTATCAGGACCATCTATTCCGGCAGACACACATATTACGTATATTAACGATGCATCACAGTTTATCATGAGCAAAGCCAACACTATCGGTGCGTCTGCAACTGAGTCGTTGACTTTCGGAGGTGTAACAAACACAACCTGGCAGACAATCAACAATATTGAATTACAACAGGACGCAACCATCACAGTTGATACAGCCAATGGACCTGGCACAGTTCTTACCGTCGGTTCCATTACAGGTGCTGGAAACTTGACAAAAGATGGCGATGGAATATTGACACTCACCGGAACTAACACCTACTCAGGTAATACTCTGATTCAGGAAGGGACATTAAAATTAAGTGCCTCTATAGTCGTCACCAACAACTCTTTTGAACTGCATGACCCTCTGACTGAACATCCACCCTATGGATACTTTGACAGCAACCCGGCAAATTCATTCTGGGATTTCTATTTTTGTGGCATAGCTGAGCACGGAAGCACATGGGCGAGCAGCAACGCCGTAATAGACGGATCTTATGTTGCGTTCATACAAGCCAATACTATGCTAGGTACAGCAACCACAACCCTTAATCTGCCCGAGAATGGCGAGTATGTAATATCCTTCATGGCAGGCAAACGACCAACCACAGGTGCCACAGCTATTAATGTCCTAATCGACGGAAACACTAACTTCACCTTTGCCTCATCTGAGTTCCAGGTCTTAGGCAGCATCTATACAGGAATAGCCAACCTATCCGCCGGTTCGCACACACTCACCTTCGAGGGCGTTATGACAGGCACTGACCGCTCCACATGGATCGACCGGGTGCTTGTCACCTCTCTGGCAGGCGGCGGCCTTGTTGACACTCTACCAACGGATACAGCATTCACAGTAAAATCAGATGGTGTGCTGGATCTGGGTGGCAACACGCAAACCCTGGCAGAACTGAGTGGAGATGGAGTGGTTACTAACGGGATTCTGGCTATCAGCAATAAGGTCATGCCCGGAGAGACCGCCGTAATTGGCACACTGACACTCGCCACCTCCACAACACTGACCGGAACTTTATTGGCAGACACATCTGTCAGCGGAACATGCGATCTACTCAAAGTTCAGGGATCCCTCAACCTGACTGGTTCAACTCTTCAGATTCAGGATCTATCCGAGCTCAAAACAGATAACTCTTATGTGATCGCAACCTGCACACCGGGAACTCTCACAGGTGAGTTTGACACAACAAATTTCGACACTACCCCCTGGCACGTCGTTTATGACAATGCCGCCGGCGAAGTGCGCGTGGAGATAATCGGCGGAACCCTGATTCTGGTCCACTAAAAATCTATTGTCTGAAAACCTGAACTCCTGCATCCGGATGGGATGCCTGTGAAACTTTACCTGACGATAATGAGAGTTCCGGTCATTTTCCAGAGATAACCCTCATTATCAATCTGCACCCAGACACTCTCACTGTCTACCGTAATGCTGTTGAGCTGTGTCTTAGTCAAACCGGATGAACTTGTGCCGACACGCAACGTATAGGGCAGCCAGCTTCCCTCGATGTTTAAAGCACCGCTCCATGTCTGACTGCTGCTATCAGCAAAAGCAAGGCTGCCGGCACCATCACTCAGGTCAATTGATGAATCACCTGTCACACTGAGAACACCCAGTGAGTTCGCGAAAGCTCCCGCATCAAGCGTACCGCCACTAAGAACAACCTGCGATCCAGCACTCAATGCATTATCGCAACCCAGAGCCAGAGTGCCATTGGTAACTGTTGTTGTGCCGCTGAAGGTATTCTCACCCGACAATGTCAGTGTGCCAGTGCCGATCTTGGTCAAGCTGCCACCAGCCGCGAGAACACCGTTGTACATAGTATCGCTGCTGTTGTTTCCGACAATCAGATTAATGGCAACACCTGATGCATTGGTTAATCCCAGATCAGATGAACCAGCCAGACCACCGAAGGTAAACTCTGTAAAACCGCTACCGAAACTCAGTGTACCTTCGGAAGTCGTATCATTGAAGGTGCTGTTCTGTAATGCCCACTCATTCCCCAGAATCAACGTGCCGCCATCCACTTCGGTAGTACCGGTGAATGTATTAGTGCCAGTCAAAGTGAGAATAGAATCGGCAACACCATCCTTGACAAAATTAACGGCTTCAATGATCCGTCCACTGAAGGTCTGATCAACAGCCGTCAGATGTTTTATTATAAAGGTGCCGGTCTTGGTAGCATCTGTATTCCTGATTAAGTTGTTCGGCAGGGATGCCGCTGTCCCATACATATACACCCCTCCAATGGTCTGATTGAAACCATTAATATTGATCGTACCATTGCCACCAGATGAATTGCCGAAGATCACCCGTTTGGAAACAACCATCGCATCATCAATGCCAAGCATCACTTTGCTGCTGTATTGAATCTGCGCCTCACCCCAATTATGCCCGTTAGTGTTAAGAAGAACTGTTCCTCCACTGTGAAAGAGTGTATTGCGCGTACCAGAATCAACTGTATTGTTGATCGTTATAGTACCGCTACTAGGATTAAATACCAACAGAGCTGGGGTCACGCCTTCACGTGGACGAATAGGACCATTCAGTGTGAGGTTCCCGGTGCTTAATCCTATACGCCCCCCATTAGGGCCAAGTTCAATCCAGCCGTTAATCGTATTGTTTCCTCTGCTGTTACGAAGTGAGCCACCGTAACCATACTGCTCAGCACCATTTATACGAAAGTTTTCATTGATAACAATGTCGCCGCCGTCACCATCAAGCAGCAACTGTCCGGTTGCATCCGTATACGAATTTTCAGATGTGCCACCCACACGGTTAACCACAGTAATGCCGTTTGTTGAACCCAGAGCATTATTGTGTCTGATAGTAATTCTGCCGCCATCAAGCGTAGTGGTTCCATCATAGCTGTTGTCACCGGAAAGGAACAACGTGTTTATTCCCACTTTATCTACATTCAGTTCACCATTCACGCTATTACTGATAACATTGTTATATGTGCGGTCCCCTGCGGAGGTATCAAATCCAATAGTTGCACCTGAAAGGAAATTCCCGGTATCCAACATGGTGGTTACATTGGCATCGGTAACCGCATTCTGAACAATCAAAGCTACACCACTGGCAACAGAATAACGTCCGGCTGTGTTCCAACCCGGCAAAGCGCCGATCTCATCAATATTCAACTCACCCGCATTGATCTTGGTTGTACCTGTATAGGTGTTTGCTCCGGTCAGTGTCAGCATGTTCGCGCCGCTCTTAATAACCCCCATAGAACCGGCACCGGTGTCAGTAATATTCGGAGTATAGATACGATCACCATCTGAGGTATCAAATCCCATGCTTGCACCAGCCGCAAAATTTCCGGTACCTAACATTGTAGCGATATTGCCATCAGTGATCGAATTACCGGATACCAGAGCAGCGCCACTGGCAACAGAGTAGTTTAAGGCAGTATCCCAGCCAGGCAGTGCATTTGTATCTTCAATTGCCAGAGTACCCGCTGTAACACTCGTCCCTCCCGTATACGTATTTGAACCGGAGAGGAAAAGAACACCGGAACCTGACTTTATCAGAGAGCCGGAAGGTGTTCCATTTGTCAGGATTGCAGAGACCTCCATATCAATTTCAGAACTTCCGTCGGCCACATTGAAATCACATATTCCGTTAAGTATAACTCTGCCTGCACCACTGATCGTATTGGGCTCTGCATTCGCCAGACTGGTAACATCGCCTGACAGAGTAACAAAATTGGGACAGGTAGCATTAGCATTTACATAAATCTCAGAGCCACCTCCTATTTCTAACCCACCGCTACCGATATTTAGGTTCTGAGTACCGGCAGTAACTCCGAAGGTCCAATCACCTCCCATATTCACAACCTTATTCGCGGTAATAACAGATTCGCCTCCAGTACCACTGCTGTTGAGTGTGATATGGCCAAGTACGTGAGTAAGTGTACCTGTAACAGTCAGTTTACCAGCTCCTCCTGAGATATATCCTTCATTAACAGTAGGGTCCGCATTCTGCATATCCAGATTGGCAATCGTCTCAACATGTCCATACAACTCCCATCTTGAAGTATCTGTTGTCATAGTTACGGTTGCATTGTCAGCAATCTGATGATCCTGGCTGTTACTCACTCTACCTGCACCGACCGTCAACGCCCCAGGTATGGCATTTGTTCCCGCACTTTTACTCAACTGGAGTATGCCGCCGTTAATCGTAGTTGCCCCACTATAGGTATTGGGGCGTGTGCCTGAAAAAATCTGAGTGCCTGAACCGCTCTTAATCAGGTCAATGTTGTCAACAATCATACCGTCAAAGGTCGCGCTTCCATTGTTAGCTCCCACGGTCAACGTGCTGAGACCGGCACCCGAATTTTTAACAACACGGGTTGATGCATCGGAGTTATTTCCACTGCCCTTCAAACCATTGACAGCCTGATCATAACCAGCCATGTCAAAGGTGCCCATTTCAGGAGTACTACTGTAAGTACTGGCACTGCCTACATTCAGATATCTGTTAGACGGAAGAGCGTCAGAGATGCCGAGTTGCAACATATGGCTGTACTGCACATTCATGTCACCAATATTGTGTCCACTCACATTGAAAGCAACCGTCCCGGCACCATTATGAAGAGCAACACTACCGCCATTATTATCAAGCGGTGCATTCACATTGACCCTGCCGCCTGTACCACCAGCGCCTATAATCAACGTACCGCTACCGGCTGTACGCGTGACAGGGGCATTAATGTTCAAAATAGAATTATTACCATTTGCCGTCATCCGCATACTGCCATCGGTCTGAATGATGACAGGGCCGGCAAGCGAGCTTGTTCCGCTCCCACTCCAGAGAGAAAGACCCTGCTGCCACGGATTGCCATCGCCCTTACCGACAAAAATAAACGGTTCTTCAATACTGACACCTTTCAGCACAAGGCGGCCACCGGTCGTATACGACCCGGTTTCATAAATAATCGTGGCATTGTTGGTTGAACCGAGCGCATTATCATCACCGACCACCAGTGAGCCGGAGCTGACAACTGTCAGACCACTGTAGTCATTGCTGACATTCAGATTAACCTGTCCGCCACCGGTAACAACGACATCAGAGGTTCCACTGGAATTGTCACTGACTGGCCCCAATAAGGAGAGTTGACGCGATGTGTCAGGAGAGGTCAGAATAAGCTCCTGGTCATCTCCAATTGTCAGCCCCCCGTAAAGTGTCAATGACCCACTTCCCGAGTTCAATAAACCGTTAACACTGAAATCACCAGCCATATTCCCGCTGCTTCCGGTATAACGCAATGTATTGAAATCAGCACCGCTCCCCAGAGTACCTACGGCAGCCACTTCATAATTGGTTGTGCCGCTTGTATCGGTCACATCAGCGGCAGAGGCTGCTGCGGTACCGGTGTATGCTACAAGATTAGCGCCACTAACAGTCACATACTTTGTCGATGTGCCAGTACCTGAACGTGCCCACGGACCGACAATACCGCTAGCATCGTTGGCAAAGGCTGTACTGGCAATCACACCCTCACCCCGCAGACCAAGAGTTGAGTGGGAACCACGGGTAAAGACGACCGGATTAACCGCCAGTGTCTGGCTGTTGGTAACATTCCAGATCGGACAGGAGTAGTCCTCCAGTATCAGATTCGCATTGGTAATGGTCAGCCCAACCGTTGCCAGGCTCATATCAATACCAATGAAATTAAGCGTCAATGAGTTGTTGCCACCAATGGACACATCACCACCGGGATTGACAATTGCTATGCCTTGATAACTCAGATCCGCACCCAGAAACACCGCATTAACTCCGCTTACAATACTGTTCCAGCGGGCAATATCATTGGAATATGGAGTGCCGTTATCCCAGCTGCTGCTGAGATTAAGATTATCTGTATTATCCGCCTTGTCTCGGGTTGCAGCCTGTAACCCGCTACCAAAAAAAACACATACTATCAAAGATATTAACGCACTTACTCGCTTATACATAACTGATCTCCTATTCATAACTGTAAATTTGATAATTTATTAGTAATTTTTATATCACAGACAGTACTTCATGTCCATAAAGGAATATCTCACAATCAGGAAAAAGTTGATGGATTGCAACACAAAAAGCCGAGCTGGTGCTCAGCACTCCCAGGAAAAGAATTAAAACAGAATGCGGTAGCCAAAGGACAAGCTGTCGCATGTTAAATTCAGCCAACCGTCGCTCTGGCTCCACTGCGGCACCCTGGCAACATCGCATGAGGGGTCGATCAGCTCGATGGATTTCACCTCTCTCTTTTCAGCACCGAATGCGGCTAAACGCAGTTTTGCGTTGAAGGGACGATTGGACGGCAGCGGGGTCAGCTGCCACTCTCTGCGCTCGCTGTGAATCAGACGAAAGGCGCCATCGGTGACCAACGGGCCAAAGTCAACCATCGTTCCGGCGGCGTTGAACCCCGGTTCGCTGGCAGCCGACTCTGCCGGGAGGCAGCTGTCTCCATCCTCTCTGATCTGCAGAGTGCCTGCGCTGATACGGCGGCCTTTGGCTTCGATTCCGCGCAAAGGTATACGATCCCCGTTTTGCGGACTGAAAAGACCATATCTCACATCGTAATCACCGGGGGCAAATCCCTGTGGCAGACGAATCTCCGCCGCCGATTGAAATGTGCCGGCCTGTGTCAGAAGTGAATAATCAAAAATCATATCCGCCTGGGCATCAATGCGTTCATTGCGGTTGGTGGCCGCCCGGCCGATATGGATAAACGGAACATATCCGGGTTTGAGGGGCTTCAGCACCTCCCATTCAAAGGTCAGCTGATATACGCGGGGTGAGATCTTGCGGATGTTTGTCACGCCGGTTGAAACAAAACATCCCGGTTCCGAATCAATCGGTGTTCGTGCATCCGCAAAGAAACTCGTTTTAGTGGAGGCAAATGCGGCGCGATGCCCATTCAACAAAATGACACCCGCCTCTGCATTTTGAGTGCGGGCATAGAAACCATACTCAGACAGCTGGTATTTTTCAGCCACGGACCAGAGCAGATTACTCCCACGATTAGCCCACACCTCTCCGCCCGCCGTGAATGTTGTATGCTGCTGCCGCACCCCCGGACCAAAGGAGTGTTCCTCCATCCCGGCGTGAGCCAGATCATTACACACATCGTGCAGCAGCCAGTAGGTCATGACCGCCCTCCGCGAGAAGGGACCGTCGCACATGGGTCCCCGCCCCCCCAGCACCGTGTTGGAGAGATAATCATCACTGCCATATCCATGCTGGGGATCTTTGTTGTAACGATCGGCAAGGCCACCGGCAAAAAGAACCATTTTGCCGTGAGTTACCATATCGTGCCACGGGGTGCGATCCGCATCTTTGAACTCTCCCAGCCAGCGCTCCGGCTCCCAGTGGTCGGCCTGAACTCCATCTATGGAGCCGATCAGGGCATCATGTCCGGTCTCACTCAACATCACCGCGTTGTCTCCGAGAAGGTCGCGGCACCGGTCAAAGGCATCACTCCACTCCTTGACTGTTTCATCACGGTTGTGAAAATTGCCACTGCGATCATAAAAATCAAAAGGTGTGACCGAAGTGAAGACATCAATAAAAAGGGAATCCGGAGCGAAACCCTTGCGCATCTGCTGCATATTCGAGGTCATCCAGGGAGTGAACGCATCCGGTCGCCAGCGATAGCTCTGCGCCTGCCTGCCACGGTTAAACCAGGCTTTATAAGGCGTTCCATCCGCATTAAAGACAATGTGATCATAGCTGAACCCCTCCGCATCCGGATAGAAGTCGATATAATTATCATGCGGCGCAAATAACATACTGGCCTGCCGGGCGGCAATGCGCATATCGGCGAACGGCACCAATCCCATATGCGGAGGATATATCTCAGGCAGACGGTAATCATAACCCCAGCGCTGCCAGTCATGCTTCACAAAAACGGAGTGGTTTAAACCATATTTTGCGGCGTTTCCGAGATCACTGACAGCGGCTTCGGGACCTCCGCCCCATTGATCCAGGCAGACACGTCCCAGCAGATTGTCAACACCCGGAGATTTTTCGAAACCGCAGACCTTGCTGTAAATCCGGGCAGCGGCATAAGCCCCTTTCGCTGATGGAGCCAGCATGAAACAGGAGTCATAGGGCGACTCCAGCGTGAATAAATTCTGCGAGGGTGTGCAGACCAGCCGGTCCGGAATCAGATCAGTGGCCTGTACCAGACTCAGTCCGCCGGCATAATCTGCCCCGATATGGCGGGTGCTGAGAAGAACCCCGTGATAATTCAGAGTGAACTCACCCGGCTGATCATAAACAGCCCCGAAACCAAGGTAGATCCGCTGCGCCCTCACGTTAGTGGAACCGGGAGCGATTTTTGTTAAACGGACCGGAACTGATTGCGGCCCCCACGCCGTATTTTGTTTTTTTATTTCCTGCAATGCTATTTTCCAGGCAATGCGCAGCACCCCCTTATCCGCCCAGATCCTGACCTGAACGGGCAGGGCCTGTCCAGCATCTGCCACCGGAGTATCGCAGCCCCTGTTCTGCAGATGATGGGTCACCTCCAGCACCCCGCCTCCGGCCTGGTTGACATCGACACTCTGAACCAGCGCACCACGGCAAGCATCCCCTGCAGGCTGACCGTCGACCTCCACCGCAAATCCCTGAATTGCCAACTCGTGGGTGCCGTCAGAGAAAGCAATCACACCATCTATAAGACCTTCGTCACCCGGCACAACTGCCGCGCCGATTAGTTCATCACCGCTTTTCAGACGAAACACATTGGACGCTTTGGGCTTATGGGTAACCGCAGCGCGTGCCAGCCGCAGAGCTTCCTGGCTTCGAGCCGCCCACATTGCGGGTGTATCCGGCGCAGAAACTTCGCCGACCTCCAACATAGGATTACCCCAGAAACCGTTATCACAGGTGGTATCATTCCGGGGTCCGGGGCTGTTCCAAAGCCGCAGCGTAATGGTCTCACCGGCATAGGGGGAAAGATCGACCTCCGCCGGCTGCCATTTTTTAGAATCGGTCGTACTTTCGAAAAGCGTCTTATCGGCTTTGTCACTCTGTAACACCTGTACCCTGAAAGTAACGCCATCACTCAATGGTTCACCAGGGGCACTTTTACGGATCGCCATGTTGAAATTAAAACGGACCGGCTGATCAGCTGGCAGGGCCACGCTGTAATCCGACCAGAGTGTTCCATAGCCGCCCTTCCATGGCGGATGAAAAGAGAGCGCTTGCAGACGTACTCCATCACATGTAACTTCATCACGCACCCAGCTGGCACCGCTGACAGGATCACCGCCGTTAAAATCCGCCGGCAATTGAGTGATCTGATGGTTGCGCTCCCAGGCAATCGCATGGGCAGCAGACCCGGTTAGCGGCCAACGTCCGCGGCCAGAGAGCCGCATTGTCTGCGGAGGAGGCGCAGCATGAGCTTTCGATGGACGCTCCGCCATGAAAATAGCAATCGGATGCAGAGTCACAACATCCTCTCCTCGGGCAAAAGAGAAGCGCGCATGAATGGGGTAGAGTGCTGATAGCACATCATCTTTCGCGGTGGCAGTGCAGGAACCCTTCCACTCCTGTCCCGGATTCAAGACGACATCAATTGTGCCGGGCGCATTGAGCATCCAGTCATCATTCATCCCGACTGTTACGACCCCTTTAACCGGTGCATCGCTGTTGTTCACAAGATGCACCGTGAAACAGAGCGGCTGATCTGTCGGCACAATCCGGGAGGATAATTTTTTTGAATCCGCCGTCTCATCAAAGCCGTCAATCCGAAGCGTCACCTTCTGCTGTGTGTCAAACGGAGGGTTGAATGCCAGAAGAGATGTAGCGCAAAAGAGGATAAAAAAATAGCTTAATTTCTGTGTGATCATAGTTGATATTTTCGTTTTTAAAGTATTCACGGATATGCCACCCGAACAATCAATGGTGCATCGCCGACAACCAGCCCCCGGATTTTCGTCCCTCCGGTAGTCGGCTTGATCACAAGACTCTGACTTACCCCGTTGATCGGATCGAACGCCTCTGCCGACCGGCACCCGAAGGGAAGCTTCAGGGTGACTGTAGTTTTTCGGCCGGCATCATCCGCACGCCCCCCTACCCAAAGAGCCACTGCACGTCCACCCGGTGCGGAAAACGTGAACAGTTCCAGATGTTCCGGGCTGGGAGCAACCTCGCACTTAAATTCATCCGGCTCCATCCCATCCATGATTGTCGCAAGATTCCGCGTAACATAATAAGCCGCCTGCGGCTGAAGCGGAGCAATGGGGTCGGCATGAAATGTGGAACGCATCAGACTCAAATCAACGGTACCGAAATGCGAGAAGTAGAGTTCGCAGAAAAATGACTCAATACCCAAGCCTGCATGGCGGGTAAACGCCTGCGCAACATATTTGGCCTTATCGATCTCAGAGCAGTTGAAAGGTCCGCACCAGACATTCGGAACATCCTTATCCGCAACAAAGGGATAGAGGGCTCCGTAGTTCCACTCGGTTGCCATGCAATGGCCCTTAAACCCGACCGAGCGCAGCCAACTCTGAAAAGCTTTCACATCCGAAGTATAATTCAGCAGACTGTCTGGATCGCGGTTGTAAAATGGATGCCAGCCGATCTCATCAACATCTCCTGCCAGCGCACGCATGGCCTGCAGATACATGATCTCGCGCTCTTTCTGCACTAGCTCAGCGGGTTTCCACCCGCTGATTCCATGTGGAAAACCGGCCACCGACCCCATCATGATTTTTGCCTCCGGTGCATATTTTCTGATAATCGGTATTGCCACACGGGAAACGGCCAGAAAATGTTCCAGATTAGGAGTGTCACCCCAATAACAGGAGATGTTCCACTCATTCCAGACCTCAAAGTGATGAACCCGTCCGCGAAAGTGCTTGACCATAAACTCAACATAACGTCCCCAGGCCGCCAAAGCTTCGGGTGTTGTCGGCGGTTTGGGCATATCGTAGTTCCACTCCCACAACTGAGGGATGCTGCGCTGATCCGGCCCTGAATAAAGTCGGTTGCCGAAATTGAGCGACATAATAATTTCAACCCCATTCGTTACCAGTTCGGAGACGGCCGCATCGGTTACAGGATCAATTTTCAACACCCCTTTCTGTTTTTCCACCCAGTGCCAGTTGATCGGATCATCATGATAGCCCACGCGAGCCCATTTAACCCCCGCATCATAGTTCAATGGCCAGTACCAGCGGTGCGCTGCCAACTCCTGACCGGGTGTATGATGCGTTGAATTCACCGTCACCCCGGTGCCTCGGGAGATCAAAGCCACATTCTGACCGCTTTCATTGTACACTTCAACTTCCGCAAGCGAGAAGGCATATAGAATATTTTCCACCATCTGCAATGAACCGGCGGTAATCCAGAGTTGTTTGACAGGCTGGACAGGAAAACGGAACTCGCACTCAAATTTATCAGGAGCATCGCAGGTTGCCCCATCAAACAGCGTCTGCCAGCTGGCACTATCTCGGCTGCTTTTAATGGTAATCGTCCGAGGCATGCCTCGCCCGACTTCAACCGCATCTTTCGTCGGCGCCCATCCCAGACGACTGCGCGGAGTGGTCGAGAGCGGCCGTTTACGCAGAACCACACGATTGATCTTTTGTTCCAAAGGAAAATCCAGCCTGATCCAGATCGGCTGGGCATCCGGTCGGGTCTGTCCCCGACTCAGCCAGCAGCTCTGCAAATCACCATCAATCAAATGTACAGCCTCAACAGGCAGATAATCATTAGCAGTGGAACGCGGCATGCGCGATGTAGTCACCCCAATGTAGTTTCGGGAGATTTCACGACTTGATTTGATGGGCACTTTTATACGCGGCGAGATATTCCCCTGCTGTAACGCAGTATCATTTACAAAAGTAGGACTTTCACCCAGCACCCAGCAGAATCCAAAGCGTTTGACCGGCACACCGGCACAGTGTGTCTGAACCTGTGGTTCTTCACTGACACCACTGAAAACCCTATCAGCCCTGACCTCGCCTGCAAATAATATGAGTGCAATGATGATTGCCTTAGAAATCATCAATATAAAAAGATTTGGTCTTCGACTTATCTGATTTGAATGTTTAGTGATCATCGTATCCCTTATTTCCCTTCACAGCTCTCAGGATGCCTATGCTTAAGCGCCTTGGCAACTACCTGGAGCGCATTTAAATTCCGTTGATGAGTTTGTCACCCAACCCCGAAGAGATGCCATTATTGTAGCTTCACAAAGAATTTATTTCAAACCCGAAAAGGGTGACATTATTCAGATGCATCGGTTGCAACAGGAAGTAGCGCCCCGGTTATCTTCTTAATATACTGTTGCAGTTCCATTGCCGCAAAATCAGCCGCGACAGAGGGATTCTGCGCAATAACAATTGTTGCCACAGGTTTCCCATCACGAACAATACGACAAGTGGCGGCCAAAGGTTCTGCCGCACTAACAGAGAAAACACTAGCTGTTAAAAGAATGGATAATGTAAGTTTCGCCGAATTTTGCATTTTCATCCTTTATTCTCATCCGAACCGCGCTGACAGCCTGCTCTTCCATAAATCAGGATCTCGTCGTAAGTGATGTACAGCCACAACCAATACAGTATCATCCCGAATCTGATATATTATCCCATAAGGAAATCTCTTCACTAAACAACGATGTGTCCGCTCAGAAATCATCACCCATGCCTCTGGATATTCGAGAATACGATTCAAAGCATCTTTAACCGCCAAGTCAAAATCAAATCCTAGACCTTCACGCTGGCGATTATAGTACTTAATTGATTCAATATATTCAAATTTAGCGGGGTCTAAGAAATCAAGAATCATTATCTTAACCTATCGATTTCCTTAAAAACCTCTTCTGAAGGAGTGGACCCAATCAACCCTTTTTCATAAGCATCTAAACGCTCCTCGGCCTCCTTAGCCCAAAGCGTATCCATTTCTTGCTGAGCAGGATATTTAAAACTCGACATGATTTTTTCAACAAGCTCAGCTCTTTCACTGGGCGGCAGAGTAATTGCCTCGTCATAAACTTTTTTTAATGTTATATCCATAATAGTCTCCTGCATCAAAGAAATGATACTTCAAACATAAATATCCGTCAACCGTCTTAACCGAGTGGATGCATCTCCCGTTTAAAGCATTTTTCCGCCGGACCTACGGCTCCGCCTAAGTTCAGGCGTTACTGGTATAGCCATTATAGTAATGCCGGAACTCAGCCGCTCCGCGGCTTGGGTCCGGCAATCCAACGGGAGCGCGCCTTCTAAATTCAGCGACTTTTAGTCAAATGTACACTAAACGGCAGATGCGCTCCCTCAAAAATTCACTCCCCCGTAACCGGCAGAGCCGCACGGGCCTGGAACGTAACAGTAACAGGTTGATCCTTTTTCACCTTTATGCTCTGGCTGATGCGGTTGTCATGATTCGCCCGGGCAACACGGACTCCCTCTGCCGCTCCGTCTGAGGGCGATGTAATACCAACAAGCTGTTTGTCAACAGGCGTGCTTTCCTTAAAGGTAATGACCTTCCAACCGGAACAACCGCCATCTTCGCTCTTCTGCTCAAACCCACCGTTCACAAACTCGGCTCCTTCAACACGGAAGTTATCATAGTAAGTCCAGCCCTCTTTCGAACCCATCAGCTGAAAATTAAGCCTGGCATCAACTTTGGATGTAAACTGAAAGCTATACTCGGTCCACTTATGCCCCCGTACACTTCCACCCTCCGCAATAAGGCGGTTACCGTTTTTACCCCAACTCGGAACTTCCGCTCCGGAACCTGCTACAAATGATTTCTCCGGGATACTGCCCACCGGAGTTATATCAATGCGAACCGCTGAGGGCCGGCAACCCGGCAGATAGGGCAATGCACCGAAGGGCTTGAGCCAGAGCGCCTGCCCCCCCTGCACATTCCAGCTGCGTGCAGATGGTTTTTTCCATTGCACCCAGGACTTCTGAGCCGCCTTGTGCACAGTCAGATTAATCAGGATAGGACGATTTCCAACGTCCGGATTATGCATGGCAAAGTTTTCAAAGGGAATCCTGAATTCAGCACTCCACTTGCCGGGAGTCTTTGATTCAGCGTCAAAGCCGACACCCTTCAACGATTGCGCCACATCCTGCTCAGCCCATCCCGACTCTGTGCTGCCCTCAACATGTCCATCAGGAAAACCACGGAAGATATAGGGCCGTTCCCCGCCCGGTGTCTTTTCCGGCAGATCCGCAACCGCCAATGATATCTCAACCGCATCATCCCTGCCCCAGCGATGGCCCTTGCTGACCGACTGACCGACGTCGACCTCACAGACAAATGCAACCAGCAGCGCCGAGCCGTCGGTTTCAATATAGGCAGTGCATGGCGCCGGATCTTTCTCTCCATTCAACAGCGTCTCAATAGTTGCCGCTTCATGACGTTTCGGTTCACTGCCGTCATACCCCGGAGGACTCCATTCCTCATCATTCACCACGCCATCAATAACAATAGTGCGTCCCTTCTTAATATCTGCGACAGGGAACACGCGGATAGGCGCACGCCCCATGGCCTCACGACTCAATATCCAGCGCGGCTTCCACTCCTTCGGCGGCCTCTGACATATCACCGGCCAGCTGGCACGATCCGCAGATTCATAGATTCCAATCTTATCAATAGGGATAGGCTGAAAACCGATCTTTGAGTATGCCTCCGCATCAGACTTAAACCGGAAATTCAAATCCTTATAATCGGAATCAACAAAACCGGGATCTTTACAGCTCCAGTTATCTTTAACCGTACACTCCCATGATGCGCTCTTGCTTGTGGCGCTGATATGCTTTTTACAGTCAACCGCTATGTTGCGTTCTATCTCATTCCACCATGGCGCAGCAATCGGGTCCTGAGAGAAAAGCGCCACGAGTTTGGGATACTTCGTGCTATAGGGAGGCTGATTCCATTTGTACTGTAGCAACCGCTTCGTCAGCGAGTTCCACCCCTTCACCTCATCATCAAAAATAAAACCGCCTTTGCCATCGCTCTTGAACATCTCTATGCCACGCGAACCGAGATTGATCGTCTCTTTACACTTCACAAAGAGGTTGTCATGGATATGGTTGTCGTTCCCGCCGCAGACTGCGATGCCATCCTCCAGCTTGTAACAGATATTTCCATAGATCTCAGAACCGGATGCACTATCATCAAGATGCACAAACCGGACACCCCATGAAGGAACACCGGTCGAGTGATGAATAAAATTATACCGAATGATGTTGCCGCGTGAGGTCCAGTCGCGACCCGTGTAGAAAATACCGGCCTCATTGGTCTCTTCAAGCACTGAGAAGATCTCGTTGAGCTCCATGATGTGATCGTTGCCTGTAAACTGTACGGCAATATGCGGAATATCATGGATGAGGTTGCGGGATGCGCGGTTACCCACACCCGAGAGCGCAAGCGGAACGGTATAATTGCGTATGAGACGGGATGTGTGATGGATATGGTTGTTTTCAGCCACATTATTACCTGGAACCAGAGTTTTGCGGTCACCGCCATTAAGACGGATGCCTCCGCGTCCTGTATGATGGATATCGCACCCGATAACGCGGTTCTCTGTGCCTTTACGGATTGTTACACCATTACCACCGATATTGCGGATTTCGCAGCCGACAATGCTGTTGGATAAACCTGATTTGATTTCAAAGCCGTGATTGCGTCCACCCTCCACGCCAACACCCTGAATCCGGATATGGGAGGCTTTGTTCAGAAGAAATATACTTTGCGCCAGACTGGACAACAGGATATTGCGTGCGCCCTCCGGAGGCATGATGCAGAGCACACCTTTGTCACGGTCCAGATACCACTCCCCGGGCGCATCCAGCTCCTCAGGCAGGTGCTGAGCATAAAAACGCTGATGCGGTTTGCTTTTCTTATCCAGCTGACCATTAGCCAGTGTAATAGTGGATTTTTCCAGATTAAGTTTCGAAACCCGCGCACTGAAGCTGAAATAATCGCGATAAAAATATCCATGCACTATCAGCTCTTTGGCCCCTGACCAGTATTTGATCTTCTCTTTCAACGTGGGCTGGGCAAATGTACCGCTCTTTGTATTGGCAGAACCGAAGCCCTCCCCCTCATCAATAATTTCATCAATATTGACAAAACCCTGATTCGGCCAACGGGCGGGATGCATGGAAACTCCATCCGCAAAAATTTCCAACGGGGTCCAGCTGCGCGGCTGATATCCATACTCAGGTTTGAATCCGAGTTTTTCAGAGGGACGCGACATGCTGTCGTTAAAACGGTCCGGCAGACGGGTGTAGTATTTAACGCCCACCTTATTCAAATCCAGGCAACGGACACTGGCATGGGCCTTCTTCGGAATACGGGCCAGCAGATCGGCATCAGTAAGTGGCTGAAAAGCAGATAACGGCAGCTCCTTTCCGCCAAAGAACCAGGGGCGGGAGCCGGGAGCACAGCGATAGATTATCAGAGCACTCGCTGTGCCGGAGTCCTTATCGGTCAGCTCAAAGGCTTTATCGAGGGTATACCTTCCACCGGCAATCTCGACAACCACTCCATCGGCAGGCAGATTTCCGGTTGATTTGAGATTACGGATCGCATCTCTGGCACGAAAGATCGTTGCAAAGGGCTTTTCCTTGGCACCTGAAGCGGCGTCACTTCCATTGGGTGCAACATAATAAGTGGTGACAGCGGATGCATTGAAAATGCAGCAGACAGACAATAACAAACAGATATTTTTCAGCATAAGATATAATTCCCTGGTATTTTTATAAGAATTCCGATTACAGTTTACAGTCGTCAGTCGTCAGTCGTCAGTCGTCAGTTATCAGTCGTCAGTATTCAGGTAAAAAGTTTTCAGTTTTTTATATTGGATGCTTTGTCGGTTAGTTTACAATTCTTCACTCTTCACCCCTAATCCCTTCAACTCCCTAATCCCTTCAACTCCCTTTAACTCCCTTTAACTCCCTTTAATGGTGCACAAAATATGCAAATGTGTAAAGAGTTTAAAGGGTTGCTTCTTAGATTATTATCCACATAGAACACATAGAAAGAGTGAGTGAGTGAGTGATGATTTGCTGATTACCTTTGAGTGATATAAGTTTCAAATCAAGAAACTGATATATTCTGAAAGAAGTCAGCATTAATAATCTTTGCGTTCCATGCGTTCTTCTGTGACCGCCATAGCCGGAGGCGACGGCTGGTTGTGGACAAATGAAAAACGTGCATAAAAAGCACCAAGGCGGTAACGCCGCAACCTGGAGGGACCGTGGCCCACGGTCCGCAATCAGCAATCCAATATGCAGCACCGTCTCCGCCGTCAGCGGCACCCTACTTGCCTCGCTCCTTTTCTACATCACCTCAAATTTAAAATCATCTTTACCATACGCATCTTTCTTACCTTCACCTCCCTTGGGCCTAATATAAACATTTGCGGTATAAGAATCTTCCTTATTAAATTTCTGATCCAGCGCCAGCACCTTCCGACCATAACCACCTATAACAGGATATACCCTCTTGACAATTATATCCCCTGCCTTATCCACTACTTCAAGATATATCTCGCGATCAGCGTTTGCCTGATAGCTTATCAAAAAACCGTACCCAAGCAAAATTAGCACTATTTTATATTTCATCCTAAACAATCCTTTCTTTATGCAACAGATCACACAAGCTCCCTAACTCTCAAAACTACGACTTGTCCCGCCATAGCCTTGGCGGAGGAGAAAGCGCACCCCAACTCTCGCATTTTAGCACTCTCGCACTTTAGAACTTCTTCCCTCTTCCCTCTAACCCCCAACCTCCCTACTCCCCCAAATACAACCGTAGAGCACTGACAAGCGAAGCACCAAACTCACGGGTATTCCCCTGTGTGATAGCGGTATCACCGGCATTTCCGTATGGGACCTCAATGGTTGTGGCAAGCCGCATACCTTCGAGTGTTGATGTCCAACCAGAGCAACTGCACCCCTGCCTATAGTTATTTTCATTATTCCAGCTTTTACCAAAGGGAATATTACTGCTGGCTTTGTAGGGCAATGCCTTGTTCTTAATGTTCTCAAGAATCGTACTGAATGCGCACTGCTCTTTCCAGATAACAGAGTTACGGTTACCAACCAGATAAAGGGTATTATTTCGAACATAGGGAGAGTGTATGTCAATAGCAACATCAACCTTCCCCCTGGACCATAGCGGCACCAATTTACGCAAAGCACGAACTGATGGATACAGACCAGCATCATAGTCCCGGTTATGATCATGAGGCTTACGGTTCTTACCCTGGTCTCCCTTCTCAACTCCATCTTTATCCATGAAAGGAACAATCAGAACTTCAACATTCTCTCTAAACCATGCACCGTCTTCGCTCTCTGACAACATTGCTGATATCATTCCCTCAAGAACATAACTGGCAGGAGATTCACAGGAGTGGTGTCGACATGTCAGCAGAATCTGATAAACCGAATTACCTTTAATATTTCCCACTCTGATCTGTTCAACACTTCGCCCCTTACGTGTTTCACAGAGCTCCTTCACCTCAAGGTTTTTGTTGTTGGCATGTTGAGCAAGAAAGCGCTGCAGATCCGACTCCTGATAGGGAATTGAATAGGCAAAACGAATATCCTTTTCATCCTCTTTAAATGTATAAGTAAATGTCGTTTTCTTAACAACACCCATTCTAAGCCATGACCAACTCACGCCCTTATCGCGACTTATGCTCGGACCCTGCCGATCGAAAACACTCTTGTTTGTGAAATGAAAGGTCACTTGCCTGTTTTGCGCCCCGCGAACACGAAAGTTCCAATAGAACCACCAGGTGGAGGTATCCCGTATCTCCTGATGAAGATAGACATGATCTCCCTCAATACGCTCCACAGCAATGTTACCACCTGGATAATTTGCATCAATCTGAATATCCCCCCTAGCAGAACATTTCACAGAGCAAATTATAAACAAAACAACAACAATTCTATTCATCTCACTAAACTCACATTTAAACATATCACAAATCACCTTTTTTTAATTCCAATCAACTACATACAGTTTACAGTTTACAGTCGTCAGTGTACAGTCGTCAGTCATCAGGACGCGACATCCCGCCTTCGCCCGCAAGCGGGACTACGGCGTGCAAGCAGGCGTCAGTTAACAGTTTAGATTATTTCACAAAGCGCACCCATTTTTTACCCCCAATTTTTTACCTTCCTACGAAGCGCCCCCCCTCTTACTTCACTCTTCACCCTAACCCCTATCCTCTCTAACCCCCTATCCTCTCTAACCCCTATCCTCCCTAACCCTTAAACTCTCGCACTCTTCAGTTGACAGCCGGCAACTGACAGTTTATTATTTCAATACTGTATGTAGCAATCTGCAGGGACATTACCTGCTTTATCACAACAAGGAGAGTCTCAACTATGAAACGTCGTCAATTTCTTCAATCCGCAGTATCAACAGGTGCCGGATTAAGCATCCTACCTAAAATAAGCCTCTTTGGTCAGAATGCCCCAAGCAATAAGTTAAATATCGCTCTGATCGGAGCCTGGGGGCGTGGCCTTGCTCACTTCGATTCAATCGCAGATGAGAACGTTGTGGCACTCTGCGATGTATGGGACCGGAATCTGGTTGACGCAACCAAACGATTCCCGAAAGCGAAGGTCTATCATGATTGGCGCAAATGCCTTGAACAGAAAGACCTCGATGCAGTCGTCATCTGCACAACGGACTTCACTCACGCCTTTATAGCCAACTGGGCTCTAAATCGCGACCTGCATGTCTATCTGGAAAAACCGCTGGGGATCACCGTAGAGGAGGCACGCGTAGTGCGCGCCAACTGGCTGCCAAGGAAAAGCAAGCTTGCCACACAGGTCGGTATGCAACGACATGCGCATGACAATTTCAACCGCGTCGAGGAACTGGTCCGCGACGGAGCAATCGGCGATCTTAAGAGCGCCTACGCCTGGGGCAACCGCCAGATTCCAAAGCCAGGTTACCTGCCTGCCAAGGGAACTCCGCCGGATGGACTACGCTATGACCTGTGGCTTGGACCAGTGAAGACAGACCACCCCTACAATCCAGGGTATTTCTCGGCTCGAGCAGGAGCAAATTGTCTACAGTGGAACATGTACTGGGATTTCGGCACCGGCCAGATCGGCGACATGGGCAGCCACACGATGGACCTGCTGTGGAATTCGGTGGACTGCCACCTTCCGACTACCGCCGAGGCAAAGGGCGAACCCTTCAATCCTGACGTTACACCTGTCAAGGCCGAGATGCGCTTTGAGCATCCTGCAAATGATTGGCGCGGCCCGATCAGTGTCTCGTGGTATCAGGGTGGCGCTATGCCGAAGAACCCCAGCAAATTCATTGACCTCAATAAAATTGGGCACGGCGCGATGTACAAGGGCAGCGAGGGTATTCTTGTGGCCGACTTCACTTCGCGCGTACTGATTCCACTAGGCAAAGATGGAAGCCTGTCATACTACACGCCACGCAAGAAGGAAGATCTGTTACCATCGGTCGGACATTTCCAGAAGGAATGGATCAAGGCAGCCAAGGGCGGCAGTAACCCGAAGACCTCATGCGATTTCGGCTACAGCTCTGAAATGATCGAACAGATGTGTCTCGGACTGGTGGCATACCGCGTCGGCAAGAAACTGAACTACAACGGCAAGACCGGCCAAGTGACTAATAATGCCGAGGCAAATGCTCTGCTTAAACGCGAATACCGTAAGGGATGGGTATTGGATGGCTAAGAAAGGCGCAAAGCCACATGAGCATCAAGATTCACATTGCCGGACCCAATAAAGATTTAACATGGATGGACAGGATAGACAGGATGTTTTTCTCCAAAAGTTCTACCACCCGTCTACTCGCTCTGCGTATACGCCATGGCATGCGGAGGATACGGAGTTACGGAGTTACGGAGAAAACAGCATGCTTTCGTGTTCTTCATGTTCTTCATGGTGAGGATATTGGGTTGCGGGCGAAGCCCGCGTTAATTGCGATAAACTCAACTTCTTGTTTTTTTAGCAGAATAATTGATAGCAGAATAATATTTCTTCATTGATTCCTATGCAACGCGAAGCGTTGTTGACTAAAGCTGCGACGTTTAAAACACAACTGAACAATTAAAGACAATGGCAAGACATATCACAAGAGCTTAATTTAGTTGAGGCTGAAAGCAGCTTTA